>JBJSXJ010000187.1:0-47282 GCA_046086325.1 Planctomycetota bacterium
CAAACCGGTCGCACGCACCAGATTCGTCTGCACCTCGCGGCACTCGGACATCCCATCAGTGGTGATCCGCTCTATCTACCCGGCGGTGCCAGTCGCTCCGAGGCCAACCCCGGCGAAGTTGCCGCTCGGATGCAGCTACATGCGTAGCGGCCAAGTTTCTGCACACTCCCGAGCGGCGGATGGGCATTGGTGGTCCCACTCCCACGACTTTTGCCACGGGCTACCTATACGCCGGCATGGGCTACACCACCGTGATGGAAGCGGCCGTCCCGGTCCTCTCTGCTCGTCACACCCACGAGGAACTGAACGACACGCCGATCGTTGACAAAGGCTGCAACGTCTTGATGGCGAACAATGAGTTGCTGCTCGATCTGCTGGAAAAAGGCGAAGATGAGCGGGCTCGAGATGTGGTGGCGTGGCTGATTTGGGCAGCGAAATGTTACGGCGTGAAGGCGGTCAATCCCGGCGGAGTGACCGCTTGGAAATGGGGCAAGAATGCCAGCACGATGTCGGAGCTGGTGCCCGGTTATTCCAAAGTCACGCCCGGTCGCATTGTCACTCATCTGGCACGCATTTGTGATGAACTGAAATTACCTCATCCGCTGCATTTGCATTGCAATAACCTCGGTGCACCAGGCAATTACGTCACGACGCTCGAAACGATGAAAGCCTTGGAAGGCAATCGAGCTCACATGGCGCATCTCCAGTTTCATGCGTATGGTGGCGAGGATTGGCACACGATGCGGTCGGCATCGGTCGAGATCGCGGAATATTTCAATAGTCATCCCAACCTCACCTGCGATGCGGGAGCGGTTCTATTTGGTAATGCAGTGACGATCACGGCAGATGGCCCCTGGCAACACTTGCTTTATCAATTGACGGGGCGCAAGTGGGGCAATATTGATGTTGAAAATGAGACCGGCTGCGGCATCGTGCCTTATTCTTATAAGGGCGATAATCTGGTGAATGCCGTGCAGTGGGCGGTCGGCTTGGAACTGCTCTTATTGATTAAAGATCCGTGGCGAGTATTTCTGACGACGGACCATCCGAACGGAGCCTGTTTCTGGCGGTATCCAGAAATTATTCACATGCTGATGAATGCCGATTATCGGCGCGAGCGAGTGATGAAACTGCCGCCGGCCGTCATGCCACGAATTATCTTGCAAGAACTCAATCGTGAGTATTCTTTATTTGAACTGGCGATTCTTACGTCCGCCGGCCCCGCGCGAGCACTCGGCATGAAAGACAAGGGACATCTCGGCAGCGGCGCGGATGGCGACATCACCATCTATCATGAGAATCCAGATGGCACTTATATGTTCCGCTATCCGCGGTATGTGATTAAAGGTGGCGAGATTGTGGTGGAAGAGGGGGATATTCGCCAGCGCATGATCGGGCGGGAATTCATCAGCAAACCACACTTTGACCCGGCCGTGGAAGACTATCTCAAGCCCGTCTTTCAAGAGCAATACACGATGTCGTTCGAGAACTATCCGGTGGAATTGCAGCGGATCGAGCATCCGGAGGTGCGACCATGCTAGCGGATGCCCCTCCAGTAAAACTCACTCTGCACACGGTCCCGACCGTGCCGCTGGAAGCCGAAAAGATCAGCCCGGATTTGTTTGCGACGCGGAGTCGGTCGGAGATTGAATCACTACCTGTTTTTCATGGTAAGCGGGCGCTCACACTGGGTGATTTCTTTACGGTGGAAGGCGAAGCGAGTGATCAGATTGAGCTGGCGGGGGATTGCAGTCGAGTGAAATGGATTGGGCGCGGGATGACTCGCGGCAAGATCCACTGCACGGGCCACATCGGCATGCATGCTGGTGCGTTCATGAAGGGTGGCGAGCTGCATGTGCAGGGAAATGCTTCCGACTGGCTGGGTGCAGAAATGGCCGGTGGCTTGATTCATGTGCGCGGCCACGCCGGTGGGCAAATTGGAGCGGCCTATCGCGGCAACCTCACCGGGATGCGCGACGGCTTGATTCTGGTCGGGGGTAACGCCGGTTTAGAGGTGGGGATGCGGATGAAACGAGGCATCATTGTCATTGGTGGCAAGGTGCGCGATTTCGCTGGCATTCAAATGAAAGGCGGCACGCTGGTGCTGCTGGGAGGAAGCGAGGTACGACTGGGCGCCTGGATGACGCGGGGCACCATCATCACCACCCACGCTCCTCGACTGCTGCCGACGTTCCTGCCAGCCTGCCGGTATCAGCCCAATTTCGTGGGCCTGTATGCTCGACACCTGGCCAATCATGGATTTCATTTGCCCTCTCCTGGTCCGGAAGGCGAGTACCTACGTTACACCGGTGACTCATCGGTACCCGGCAAAGGTGAGATTTTGGTTTGGCAAGCGGCGACAACTCGATCGTAACCAGCCGCTGCGCGGTGCAGAGGTAAGACAGTGGCGAGGAGTCTCGACGAGAACTAGTTCGAGGATGCAATGGAGCTGGCGATTCAATCCGTTACGATCGAGGACACGTTTGCCGAAGCGTTCCCGATGACCGCCTGTCGGCTCATCGTCACCGCCGCCACGCGCGATTGGGCTCTCACCGCGGCTCGCGAATCGACCGGTTACGCCGCCTCCGTCATTGGCTGCGACGTCGAGGCTGGTTTGGAATGCGAGTTATCGGCGGAACAAACGCCCGACGGACGTCCGGGCGTGAGTCTGCTGATGTTCGCCTTCAATCGCGACGCGCTGCAGAAGGCGGTTGTGAATCGAGTGGGACAATGCATTCTCACCTGTCCCACCACCGCCTGCTTCAACGGTTTGCCGGTCGTGAAAGACAAGTCAATTAAAATTGGCGGGCAGTTACGTTTCTTCGGCGACACCTTTCAGATCAGCAAAAAATTTGATGCGCGGCGTTTCTGGCGACTGCCGGTGATGGATGGCGAGTTCCTGTGCGAAGACCTATTCGGTACGGTCAAAGGGATCGGCGGCGGTAACTTTTTGATTCTGGGACAAGATCAGTCCACGGCGCTGGCGGCGGCGGAAGCTGCTGTGCGCGCGATCTCCGATGTTCCCAACGTTATCCTGCCGTTTCCGGGCGGCGTTGTGCGGAGCGGTAGTAAAGTGGGCAGTCGTTACAAGCAGCTCAAGGCGAGCACCAACGATGCCTATTGCCCGACGCTACGGTCACTCGTTCCCAGCTCGCTGCCAGATGATGTCAACGCGGTGTATGAGATTGTGTTTGATGGGCTCGATTTAGCGTCCATCGAACGGGCGACTCGAGTGGGCATTCAAGCGGCCTGTCGACCGGGCATTAGTCGGATTACCGCCGGCAACTATGGCGGCAATCTTGGACCGCATCACATTCGCTTGCATTCAGTCTTGCAAGATTAGCAAAAGGAAGAGCAATGAAACGGCAGACCAGCGGGTGGTGTCGACTACGAATCCTGGCCTGCTGCCTGCTCGTCGCGGGAGCCGCACTCGGCGCGCTGCCGCTGTGCAAGCTGGTGCCGCTGCAAGGTGCCGAATCGCCCGACCCGCTTACCTTTCCCGCCGTCCCCGGATTAGCGGATGACCTGCAAGTGCGGTCCGGTTTGGCACGTTGTCAGCGCAAGTTTTCCACTCAGAAAACCGGACTCGTCGCGTACCTCGGTGGCTCAATCACTCACAATCCCGGCTGGACTCAGCTGGTCGATGCCGAACTCAGTCGTCGGTTTCCCGACACGAAGTTCACGTTCGTCCATGCCGGTATTCCGTCCATCGATTCGACTGGCCACGCCTTTCGCCTCGTTCGAGATGTGCTCGAAAAAGGCATTCCCGATCTGCTCTTCGTCGAAGCGGCCGTAAATGATCTGCACAACGGACGCACTCCGCTGGAGCAGCGGCGCGGGATGGAGGGCGTGATTCGTCGAGCTCGTCGCGCCAATCCCGATTTGGACATTGTGATGCTGCATTTCGCGGAACCGCGTCACACGGCGGATTACGAGCGGCAGCGGATTCCGGAGGTGATCGCCAATCATGAAGCGGTAGCACGACATTATCAGATCACGTCCCTCGATCTGGCTCATGAAGTGCAGCGGCGACTGAGTGCGGGCCAGTTCGACTGGACGCGTGATTTCAAAGACTTGCATCCCTCACCGTTCGGACAGCGCCTGTATTATGCGGCAGTGCGGAGGCTGTTCGACCACGTCTGGCCAGAATCGGCGGAAAGCAAATCGGCGGAAAGTAAATCGGATGCAAGTAAATCAGCGGCGGCTGACAAGACGGCCGACACCGGTGGGCGATATCAGCCGCTGCCTCTGCCGCTGGATCCGTTTTGCTACGACGCGGGTGTTCAGATTGCGCCGCAGCAGACGACGGACCGGCGCGGTTTCGAGCTGGTGGAGCGGTGGCGACCGGGAGACAAGGCGGGAACGCGCGCCGGTTTTGTGGATGTGCCGATGCTGGTGGGAGAGCGACCTGGGGATCAGCTCACGCTGAAGTTTGAAGGACGCGCCATCGGGCTGTGGTACACGGCCGGGCCGGATACGGGAGTTGTCGAGTATCGCGTGGATGATGGGCCGTGGAAGCAGCGGGATACGTTCACGAATTGGAGCCGCGGACTGCATCTGCCGTGGGCGCTGCTGTTGGAATCTGAGTTGACGGCGGGACCGCATCGGCTGGAATTGCGGCTAGCGGAAACAAAGAACTCGGCGGCCACCGGCACGGCGCTGCGCATCCATTCCTTCCTGGTTAACGGCGTCGCCTATCAAGGCCCTCCGCTTCGCGAAGTGATGATTCGCAGTACGCTTGATCAAACGCAGCAGCCGTCGCTCGTCTATCTGCCGCCTGAGATTCCGGCTGCCGGTGCGCCCGTGCTCATCTATCTGCATTCCTGGAGCGGTGATTATCGACAGGATAATTCACCTTGGTTGCGGCAAGCGGAGGAGCGTGGCTGGATTTTTCTGCATCCCAATTTCCGGGGCATCAATCAGCAGCCGCAGGCCTGCGGTTCACGCTTCGCGCGACAAGATATCCTCGATGCGCTCGCCTGGCTCAAGTCGGAACAGCGAGTGGATGGGGAGCGAGTGTATTTAGCGGGGACGTCGGGTGGCGGACACATGGCGATGCTGATGGCCGCGTACGCACCGGAGCAGTTCACGGCGGTTTCGGCCTGGGTTGGTATCAGTGATTTAGCGGACTGGTATCGAGTGCATGTAAAAGAAGGTAAACGAGATCATTATGCCGAGATGACCGTTCGTTCGCTGGGTGGAGCTCCGGGCGAGACGGCGGAAGTGGACGAGCAGTATCGCGAGCGTTCACCGCTCTTTCATTTGTCGCGGGCGCGTGACGTGCCACTCGATTTGGCCGCTGGCGTGACCGATGGACACACCGGGTCAGTTCCCATTTTTCATTCGCTGCGAGCCTTCAATGTGCTGGCTCAGGCCCAGGGAGCGGCGGCAGTGAGCGACGAGGAGATGCAGCAGTTGTGGACTGCGGGAAAGCTAGCGAAGCCGCAGTCGAGCGACGAGCAGGCGGATCCGACGCTGGGCCGTGAGATTCGCTTGCGACGTGTGGCTGGTAAATCTCGCGTGACCATTTTTGATGGTGGGCATGAAGGCCTGCCAGCAGCAGCGTGCGCGTGGCTGGAAAAGCAGCGGCGGATGACTCGCTAGATTCACTACACCTTGATCACTCGGCGCCTTCTGGCCCGCGCGGGGATTGTAGCGTTATCGTGGCACCTGTGATGGGATGAGTGAAACTCAGCCGCCACGCATGTAGCTGCATCCGAGCGGTAACTTCGCTGGGGTTGGCCTCGGAGCGACTGGCACCGCCGGGTAGATAGAGCGGATCACCACTGATGGGATGTCCGAGTGCCGCGAGGTGCAGACGAATCTGGTGCGTGCGACCGGTTTGTGGGCACGCTTCGATGAGAGTGCGGTTCGCTTCGCGCCGCACCACTCGGAACAAAGTGAGTGCGGGTTGTCCGGCTGGATCGAGTGCGCGGCCACCACTGGGCAACGTCTCCGCGCGGATCGCCAAGTCGCAGCTCGTTTCGCTCCAGTCGGGCCTGCCGTCGATCCACGCCAGATACGTTTTCTGCACGTGGCCGGCGGCAAATTGAGCCTGGATTTGTGCGGCAAATGCATACTTGCGAGTGAAGACGACGAGTCCGGTGGTGAGGGCGTCGAGGCGGTGAGCGGGCCGCAGTTTCTCGGGCGCGTAGACTTGGTGCAGAATCCATTCGAGCGTGTTTTTTTGATAACGTCCGGAGGGATGGAGGGGCAGGGGAGCACTCTTGTCGATCACCACCAGTGCTTCGTCTTCGTGGACGAGCCGCAGATCAGGATGAATGGCCGGTTCGGTGTAATCGGGCATGGCATGCAAGAATCGCTGGCCCTCGCGCACGATCAGTTCGGGGTCCACGGGTAAGGTCTTCCATTCGGACTTCGTCGCGGCGGGTGAAGTAATCTCACCCGTCTGAATTGCGGTGAGCCACTGCTGGCGACTGTACGGTGGATAGATGGCTTGCAGAGCATCGATGAGCGGCATGTGAGCGCAGCGGCGCGGGATCGAAATCCAGCGCCGATTTTCATAGGGCTGACAGCCTGGCTGTGCAGCGGCGACAGCGCGCAGGCGATCCTCATGCGTCTGCCGCCGTGACTCCGCCGTTTCCGCTGGACTGCGATAGCAATGCGGACAGCTCACGCCTTCGCGATACTGCGGCGAGCTGCATTCAGCGACGGTCAGGACCTGCTTGCACACAAAGCACTCCACGACGTCGGTGGGGGCCAGCGAGGGGTCGACGGCGACGCGCTGATCGAACACGAAGCAGGTGCCGTCATAATGCTGCTGCTCGCATTCTTCAAAATACTTGAGGATGCCGCCTTCGAGCTGATAGATCTGCTCGAATCCGAGTCCTTTCATGTAGGGACCGATTTTTTCGCAGCGAATACCACCGGTGCAAAACATGACGACGGGCTGCTGTTTGACGGCGCTGGGCAGCGCTGCCGCCGCCGCAGGAAATTCGCGAAAGGTTTTCAGCTTTAAATCGATCGCTCCCTGAAATGTACCCAGTGCAACTTCGTAGTCGTTGCGAGTATCGAGCAGCACGACTTCCCGGTGCTCATCCAGCCAGCGTTTGAGTTCCTGGGGCGCCAGCTTGGGCGTGGCGGTGGGATCGGGAGTAATGTCGGGACAGCCCACCGGAATGATTTCCTGCTTGATTTTCACGAGCATGCGGTTGAAGGGCTGATAATCGGTGACACTCTCTTTCAGCGGCAGTTGTTCAAAACCTGGTATTTTGCGCACGTAATCGAGAACACGAGCAACGCTGTCGCGTTCACCGGCGACGAAGAGATTGATTCCTTCACGGCTGAGCAAGATCGTGCCTTTCAATTCTGCGTCACGGCACAATTCGCGCAGGGACTGCCGGTGATGCTGTAACTGCTCCACCGGATGAAACTGGTAGGCTGCAATGTTGACGATCGACAGGGGCGCGGAGGTGGAATTCACAGCGAGGTTGGTTTGGGCAGAGTTCAGGGTGGGGGAGTTTGAGGAGCGGCACTGGGCGGCTGGTACGAGCCTATAGACGGCGGTTGGGATTGTCGATCGGGCGGGAGGGTGGGTCAAGGGACGGGGCTCTGCTCTACCCGACATGCTCTAACCAGACGCTACCCATCATGCTCTACCCGACATGCTCCACTCATCACGGTCTTTGCAACGGGGGGCAGTCCGTTACAATACGGGCTCGCCAGTGGGAATTGGTGGCGTGAGGAGGGTTGGCTGAGCGGTTTAAGGCACAGGTTTTGAAAACCTGCGTAGGGCTTGCCCTACCGTGAGTTCGAATCTCACACCCTCCGCTGTGTGTCGAGTCGGCGAGCGTTGCCGCCGGGTGAAGTGAAATTTGAGTGTCGAGCGAGTTGCCGATGCCCTCTCCGTCTGCCACCACTCTGCGAACTCGACCGAAAATCGTTTACGTCACCTCGGGCGCTGCCGGGATGTACTGCGGTAGCTGCCTCAACGACAACACGGTCGCTCGCCAGTGGAGTCGCGACGGGATTGATGTGCAGCTGGTCCCGACCTACACGCCGATTCGCACCGATGATCGCGATGTGAGTGGTGAGCGTCTGTTTTTTGGCGGCATCCAGGTCTATTTGGAACAGAAATTTCCCTGGTTCCGTTATGCACCGCGTTGGCTGAGGCGGCTGGTGAATTCCCCACGCGTGATCCGCTGGGCGACGGCGCGAGCGATTCAAACGGACGCGCGCGACCTGGGAGCACTCACCGTCTCCATGCTGCAAGGCGATCAAGGTCGACAGCAGGTGGACTGCGAGGAGCTGTGCGACTGGCTGGCTGCGGAACGCCCGGATGCGGTTTTGCTCAGCAACATGCTGATTGCAGGCTTCGTGCCTCGATTGCGACAGAAGCTGAACTGTGCGGTGCTGGTGACGCTGCAGGGCGACGATATTTTTCTCGATTCATTGCCCGAGCCTTATCGAGGTCAAGCGCTGGCGGAGCTGCGGCGGCTCGCGCCCAGCATTGATCGCTTTGTCACTCACAGTCGCTATTACGCGGACTTCATGGCGAGTTTTGCCGATTTGCCGCGGGGGCGGATGACCGTGGTACCGCTGGGGATCGACACGCGTGATTTTACGCTGCCAGCGGGCGACGCTTTGCCAATGGGCGACACTTTGCCAGCGGCCGACACTTTGCCGGTGGCCGTAGTGGGCCGAGCGGGTGCGGTGGGTGTGGGGCGTCGAGCGGGACGACGCATTGGCTATTTCGCGCGGCTGGCGCCCGAGAAAGGTTTGCACCAACTGGTCGAGGCGTTTATTCGATTGAAAGAGCAGCCCGAGTTTGCCGACTGCGAGCTCTGGATTGCCGGCTGGCTGGGGGCTCATCGTCGCGACTATGCGGCCGAGCAGTGGCAGCGTCTGCAGGCGGCGGGGCTGGAGGGACAGTTTCAATATTTCGGCGAATTATCACGGTCTCAGAAAGTGACGTTTCTGCGCGAGCTGGATATCTTCTCGGTGCCCACGACGTATCAAGAACCCAAGGGGCTCTTCGTGCTGGAAGCGCTCGCTGCGGGTGTGCCGGTCGTCTTACCACGGCACGGAGCGTTTCCGGAGCTGCTGGAGTCGGTGGGCGGCGGCTGTCTCTTTGAGCCGGGGGATGTTGCTAGTTTGACGGAGCAGCTGACCGAGTTACTGCGTGATCGGGCGCGGCGCGAGCAGCTGGCGGCCAGCGGCCAGCAAGCGGTCGTCGATCACCGCAGCGTCGCGGTTACTAGCCGCGAGCTGCTGCAATTGATCCAGGAAGTAATTCCGAGCCGCGAGGTCGGGCTTGTCGGCTGATGAAATCAGCGCTTACGCGTCTACTTGGCGGCAGCTTCGGGAGCTGGCAGAGTCGCCACGAAGCGATCCTTGACGAGTCCGAAGTTTTGCAACGAGTGCAGGTGCAAGTAGATGAGTTCGAGTTCATCGGTCTGGCACAACTGCGACAACGCTTCGGGGCTGAGTGTTTTGAGGCGACTGCGATTGACGCCGTGGAAGCCCCCCAGCGTGATCTTGTCACCCGACACGGGCGCCACCTGCGCTTGCATCGGTTCGAGCAGGTTGAGGTCCTTGAGCTTCTTGCCGAACAGGCGAGTGCGTTCGAACTGCATCTGGAATTCTTTGAGGAAGTTGAGCACATCTTCGACGTACTTGGTGGGCTTGCCATCCTCGCCGAACAGGCGTTGACCGCGACCCTCACGATTGAAACCCGGGTAGGTTTCATCGACGCAGAGGGTCATCATCTGCTGTGCGGGCTCCGTCTTTCCCTCGGCGGCAGCGGGAGCTGGCGTCATGGCAAACACGAACGGATAGCGACGAATGAAGGCCGGAATATACTTGGCACTCCACTGCGATTCAGCCGTCAGATAGAGATTTTGATCAGGACGCATGCCGAGGATCGCCACTGGCATCACATTGTTTTCGGCTTCCAAAAACACGATGGCATATTCAGGAGCTGCCGGCATCATTTCGACCGCCATCAGCGGCACCACATTAATGCCTTGCGTGAAGGCATAATTGGGAGCTGGTTCCAAACAGGCATCACGATGCCGATCGGAATTCACAGGTACGGCCGACTCATAAATCAACAACTGCTTCGCCATGATCAAGGGTTCCTGTCGAGTGACAAACTAACAAGTAGGCTCTAGTGCCTCACACGATACCACCGTCGTACGTAACGACGTCTGAATTGGTTGTCGTGGGGCCTCAAAATCTCTTACGACGCGGCGTATTATGCCAAGTCGTTCGCGATAAGATAAGCGGAGGATGGTAGTAAGAGCAATCGATTGGCAGAAGTCGGAAAAATGAGATTTGCCAATAAAAATATCTGACAAGTTTCCGTGGCCGCGCTGTTACCGCTGGTCGCGGGCCTAACCCCAGGGCGTCTGAAGTCTGGCGACTTCAGCTACGAATTGGCGGCTGGCGACCCACGATCATCCCGGATTGCGTCGGCGGCCAAGGGACCGTTCTATTAACGACCATGAATTCCCATCGCAAACCCGACGGCTCTCAAGTCTTTCATGTCACCCCAGCAGAAGTGGGACAGACGCTCCTGGGCGCTCTGAAGCAGTGGCTCGGCGAACTCTCCTGGAATCAGACTCGACGACTACTGGCCGGGCGGCGAGTGCAGGTGAACGGCAACCTCTGCCTGGACGAAGGGCGTCGTCTGACGGCGGGTGAGGTGGTAAAGGTGTTTGCCCAAGCCCTGGCGGCTCCGCCGCGGGAAGATGATGTGCGGATCGTGTTCCTGGACCAGCATCTGGTGATCATCGAAAAACCGGCTGGGATGACAACGCTACGGCACAGCGAGGAGCTGACGTGGAATAGTCGTCGTAAGCAGTTGCAGCCGACGGTCGATGAAGTGCTGCCGCGCGTGATCGCGCGCTACCTGGATCGTCAGCAGCGTGGGCGGCGAGCGGGAAAGCAGGATGTTCACCATCGGCCACAACCGATCCGGCCGGTCCATCGACTGGATCGTGACACCAGTGGACTGATGGTGTTTGCGCGGACGGTCGCTGCCGAACGGGGCTTAGTGCAGCTCTTTCGCCGCCATGATATTCATCGTGTTTATCGAGCGATTGTGCAGGGACAGGTCTTGGCGCAGACCATTCAGTCGCGGCTGGTACGAGATCGTGGGGACGGACGACGTGGAAGCACGCAGTTGCCCGACGTCGGCCAGGACGCGATTACGCACGTGCGACCGCTCGAGGATCTCGGACGGTACACGCTGATTGAGTGTCGTCTGGAGACCGGTCGTACGCACCAAATCCGTATTCATTTGTCGGAGCTGGGGCATTTTGTGTGTGGCGACAAAGTATACTGTCAGCCACTCTTTAAGAAACCGCTGGTCGATCGCAGCGGAGCTCCGCGGCTGGCACTGCATGCTGCCGAGCTTGGTTTTGTGCATCCGATTACGGGCGCGAAGCTGAGTTTTCAGCAGCCACTGCCGCGCGACCTGCGGGAACTCCTGGAACGTCTGCGCGGCGGTCGTTCCCCCAAAGCTTCGGCCAGTAAGCCGGCGGAAGAAAAACCAGAGTCGCCACCCACATGATCACGGCATAACTTACCCAGCCCGTCAGCAGTCCTAGGCCAACCCAGAACAGGGCCGCCAAGACGATCAGCAGCGGGCGCAGGAGCGGCCGCCAGAGCAGCACTGCCAGCGCCAGTTCGGTGGCGATCACCAGGTGCGTCCCGGCGTTCACCACGAGCGTGCTGGCCTGCGAGTGCCAGCCGGAGAGATCTATCAAGCGGCTTTCGCTGCGCGCGATCAGCCACCAGAGTGCCTCGCCACGCCACCAAGCCGCTTCATACTCTGCCCCAACCGTGCCGCTTAATTGCGACAGAGCCATGAGCAGGTAGAGTGCCGACAGATGCAGCTGGATGAGTCGCCAAGCGACGTGGCCCCAGATGGTTGGTCTTCCCGTGCCGGCATCGGGACCAACGAGGGCTAGCGCGAGGTAAGCCAGCAGCATCGTGAGCACCGACTCGAAGGGCCCCGTTATCTGGGGAGCTCGATGCACGTACGAGAGGACGATGACGAGTGTGGCGGGAGCGGTCCAGCGCAAGGCTTTACCGACCGTGAAAAGCAGAGCGATGACGATCGCCACGGCATGGGCGGCCCAGAGTGCCGAGCGGTTGGGCAAGTAGTTTAAATACGACCAGTGAAAGCTCGCGGAAAACAGTGACGTCGCGGGGGCGTCGAAACCGGGCGAAGAATTCGCCGCGGAGCTAGCCGCTTCATCTTGGGCTGCAATCAGTTGCTGGACGGTTTCCACCGGTAACAGACCGTGTGGGCCGAACCAAGTCACTAAATCGGCGGTGTGAGATAATAGGAAATAGACGGCCAGCAGTCCCACGAGGAGCCGCAGGGAAGCGAGCGGCGCGGGATCCATTGGCGTGAACCAAAAAGAATCCCAGCGGTCGGCAAAGTCGCGACTGAAATCCTGCCAGGCTTTCTTCATGGGCGAGCTCCCGAAGCAGGAGTCGCTGACCAGGTTGGTGCCACCTGACCACGCTCCTCGGCACGCTGAATCAAGACCTCTTGGCGCTCGCGATCGACAATGGCCTGACCGCGATAGACTTCGAGGAAATGGGCGGCATCATCGGGGTTAGCGCGACTGCTTTGGGGATCGCGCAGATCTGCGGGGGTTTGCAAGAGATGTCGGCGACCACGCAGCTCGACTAGCTCCTGCTGCCGCTCCGCCAGCAGATGCTGACCGAGTGCTTGACCGAGGAGTGCGGGGACATGACTGTCATCCCGCTGCGCGGCGAAATTCAGCCAGTTGGCCCAGCGTCGATAACGCTCGGCACGATCACTCCCACGCATTCCGGCCCGCAGATTCGACCAAGCTTCGGTATCGTTCCGACCTTCCAGGACGCGATACTCTAAGCGTGATTCGGCGTCATCCGCGGTGCCCTGAGTGAGGTCATAGCGAACCAGTGGATGATCGAAATTCAAGAGCCGAGTGTAGGGGCGGAAAATGGCCAGCAGGCTGCGCTGGAGCGGCGAGGAAACAGGATTGGCGGCGAGTGCCACGAGGACGCAGAAGAGGTGAATGGCCAGGAGCAGCGACGCGACAGAGCGGGCGGTCGAGGTGGCTCGAATCGTCGACGTGGACCGAGCGGCGGCAGCTTCATTGGGAGCCGCTCGATCGACAGCAGTTTTAGCACGAGGTGACTGGGTTGGCATGGTGGAAAAACGCAGCGATGGGCGCGGGCGACGTCGTCAGGCGGTGCATCGCTTCCTTCGGGTCCCGATTTCGACGACGCACTCGGAGTCATCGACCAACGCAATTCTGCCGCTCCAGAAAACTCACCGTCGCCAGCGTAAGCGGCATGATCGGGGCAATCGCGGGGAAGAGGAGGAAGAAGAGGAAGAAGAAGTTGAAGTTGAGCACCGTTCGTCCAGAAAAAGAAAAAGCCGGATCTCGAAAGATCCGGCTCTCAACTTCTCACTTACCAAGCCATTCGCGCAACAGGGTGACTCGCGATGGACTGGTCAGACCGAATTCAGACTACTTGCCAGGAGCCTGAGCAGCGGCCTTCGCAGCAGCGGCCGGAGCCTGGGCAGCGGCCTTGCCAGGAGCCTGTTCGGCACCCTTGGCAGCAGCAGCTGGAGCCTGAGCGGCACCCTTGGCAGCGGCGGCAGGAGCTTGAGCAGCGCCCTTGGCAGCAGCGGCAGGAGCCTGAGCGGCGCCCTTGGCAGCAGCGGCAGGAGCCTGAGCAGCACCCTTAGCAGCAGCGGCAGGAGCCTGTTCGGCACCCTTAGCAGCAGCGGCAGGAGCCTGAGCGGCACCCTTGGCAGCGGCGGCAGGAGCCTGGGCAGCGCCCTTGGCAGCAGCGGCAGGAGCCTGAGCGGCACCCTTCGCAGGAGCCTGAGCAACAGCCTTCACATCGTGATGGCCACCCGTGCAATCCTTGCTGCCATGGCAGCGATTGAGCAACGAGGTGCGGCCGCTGCAACGGCTGTGGCAGCTTTCCTTGGCACCCGAGCAACGGCTGCGGCTCAGCAAGCCACCGCTGCACTTGCCACCCGAGCAACCAGCAGCAGCGCCGGCCACGGCTTGATTGTCAACGCCCACGAGGGCGATTCCGACGATCGCGAAGAAAGTCGCGATTCCCAACAGAACAACTCGATTCATTCCAAATTCCTCCAAGTACAAACAGGTACCGTAAGCGAGATTACGTTCCCCATGGATCCCAGGCCGTCAACTTCGTCTCAATTCCAAACGGGACGGCACACCGCTTGGAGAACCATTTATTCCCTTCAGGACCCACTCACCACCTAGCCCAGGCTCTACCCTGTTGCAAATTTTGCCGGTTAGGAAGAATACAAAGTCCACGAAGGATAGGACGCTAAATTAGGTGCCCTCACGGGCATTGTCAAGAGTCGACGTTAATCTGCGCTAGTTGGGTTATCAAGGGGTTTTAGCGAAGATTTGGCGACTGACCGCAAACTCTACCCCATTAATTCAGTTTAGCCAGTCAACTTTTGAGAATTTTTTTCTCACACCTCCAGGCCGGTAGGCGCAGCCCTCCACCACATCGCGCCGCAGCCCGCCAAGATCACACCCGCAGCCGATCTAGTTGGTGAACGCGGGCCGAGAAAGACCGTGGTCGGCGCCAGAGATCGCGCTTGGTCAATGAGATCGCGCGTTACAAGAAACAACAGCTCGATAGACCGAGTACCGAGAGCACCGGCAGGTGCACAAACCGTCGGCACCGAAGCGAATGAGCGTCACTCGTGAAAGACGCGCGCGATGCAACAACAACGGTTCCCTCGCGCGCTGTTCCCGCTTCGCACGCTTAGCGACGAACGCCGGGGCGAGCCGATTCGCTGGGGCCGCGAGCGGTGAGTGGATCGTCGGCCACCGTGCGCTGCGGCTCACCACCAATCTCGCGTTTGATGCGCTGCACATGCTCGGGATCCTCAAAATTCAGCCACAGGGGCTGTTCGGTGGGTGAGGTTTGAGTAGCCATGCCGGCGATCCGCCAGCCGTCGGACTGCCGTCGCAGTATCCAGGTAACCGCGAATGATTCGCGCTGCTGGCTTTCCATTTCCGTCCAGGTGCTGCCGACGTAGGCCGCTTGCGGATCATCGGACGGGATCTCTGCATCGGCAATACTGAATTTCATCGTTGGCGTGCCCGGTGGTTCCAAGGCCAGCCCCTCTTTTTCCGTTTCTTGTCGAGCTTTGCGTGTCAGGAGCTGAGTGGCTGTGGATTCATCCCCGGAGCGAGCTGCCTGCAGGAACAGCCGCACGACGGATTCGGGGGTCGCGGAAGCGGGCGGCAAAGCGCGCGGCGCGCCCTTGGATTCGGACACAAAAGATGTGCCCTGAGCTGCATCGCTGGCCAAGTTCCGCTGGTTGTCGCCTGTACCATCCGCTCCGGGTGAGGCACCTGACTCCAGTTCCGCTTGGTTCGTCGCCACCGGTCGTCCACAGCCGACCACTCCCAGCAGCGCACAGCACAAAAAAGCTGCCGCAACCGCACGATTCATTACGATGGGTGATAACTGCAGCGTCTTCATCCGAGATCCTCCCTGACCTATTTCCTGGCATTCCGGCGATCCCCGCCGAGCCGTTATCAGCCTTCTGGTCGACCGCACGAACACCGCCGACCGAATCTGCCCACGACGAAACTCGCCGGGCACGCTGAGCGGTGGAGAGTGTGATGAAAATCGGCCCTGGCAGTCAAGGTGAATCTCGCGGCCTCAATCACTCTTCCGTCGTTTTTTTCATCTTCTTAGGGGCCGGCTGACTCTGTTCGGCAAGGCGGGTTTCGACCAGCGTCCGCACGATTTCCGGAGCGGGCGGACGTCGATGGGGAAATCGCACGGTGCCAACACTCGTATCAAAATCCGCTAGCAGTTCCGCACAGCTCCGCACCGTTTTGGCACTCATCAGATAGATCGCACAGTGCTGGGCCGTCGCACCAATTCCCAGCAGCAGTCGACCGTCGAGTCGAAAAGCGGCAATGCCGTAGCTCAGCGTCGCCGTCGCGGCCGGGACGACGGCCTGAATGGTGCGTCGCAGGGACCGGAGCGTAGGCCGCGACGCCGCTGGTACAGACTGCAGGTATTCCGCAAACGAATCGTGCTGTGGCAATTTACTTGAGGCCGACTTCCTTGAGGCCAACTTACTTGAGGCCGACTTCCTTGAGGCCGACGGCCGAGTCGCCTTCCGAGTCGATCGCTTCGGGCCCGTCGTGACCGGCGGCTGCTGGGATGCCGGCCCCTGACGCGTCGCCGACTTCGGCCTCTTTTTGCTCTTCACGGATTTCGTAGACTTCGTAGACTGCTGGCGCTTAACCATGTTTCTTGACCGCTATTTGTGTTAAGGATCTAGCTGAATTGTGGGGTGAGATCGGTGGCTGGTGTTTTCAGAACGAAAGGTCGGCGTTAAGTTGATGGCGTACTGCGGACTGAGGCAGGTTGCTGATCGACTTTCGCCCGAAATTGCGGAGAGGATTGAACCATGACGGAGTATGATTTCGCACAGAATCCTGATGAGCGTCGACCGCCCACCGTGCCGACGGAACCGTTTCGCATCCGCTGGGCCGATCGCGTGAATCGATTGCCGCCCTATTTGTTCGGCCGGATCAACGGCTTGCTTTATCAAAAGCGACGCGCCGGGCTCGATGTCATCGACATGGGCATGGGTAATCCCTCCGATCCACCGCAAGATATCGTGATCGATAAACTGGCCGAAGCCGCTCGAGATCCCGACAATCATGGCTATAGCAAGTCCAACGGGATCCTCAACTTGCGTCGTGAAGTAGCCGCCAAGTACTTGAAGAAATATGGCGTGCGACTTGACCCCGACAGCCAAGTCATCTCCTGCATCGGCTCGAAAGAAGGTTTTAGCCACCTCTGCCTGGCACTCATGGGACCAGGCGACAACGCGATCATTCCGGCGCCCTATTTCCCCGTCCACATGTATGCCGTGGCTCTCGCCTCGGGTAACGCCATTGCGCTGGAAGTCGCCGATCAGGATAAATTCCTGTCGAACATCGCTTATACCTGCCAACATCTTTATCCCACACCCAAGTTGCTCGTCATCAACTACCCCCACAACCCCTCCACGGTCACGATCGAACCTGGGTTCTATGTCGAGGTGGTGAAGCTGGCGCGACGCTATGGATTCATGGTTATCAGCGATTTTGCCTACGCGGACGTAGCGTTTGATGGCTACCAGCCCCCCAGCTTCTTGTCCGCTCCCGGAGCCCTCGAAGTGGGCTGCGAGTTCACGACGATGAGCAAGGGTTACAACATGGCCGGCTGGCGAGTCGGTTTCTGCTGCGGCAACTCGGAGCTGGTCCGTGTTCTGGGTACGATCAAAGGCTATTACGACTACGGGCTATTCCAGGCGATTCAGATCGCAGCGATTATCGCGCTGCGAGAAACCGACGCCGCCGTGGAAGCTCAGTCGCGTATCTACGAGGGCCGCCGCGATGTGCTCGTCGAAGGCCTGCGCCGACTCGGCTGGTCCATGGATACGCCCCGAGCGGGCATGTTCGTCTGGGCCAAGGTGCCAGAACCCTGGGCCAGTCGCATGAGCACGATGGACTTTGCCATGATGCTGCTGGAAAAGGGCAACGTGGCGGTAAGTCCAGGCAGCGGATTTGGACCAGCCGGTGAGGGCTATCTCCGTATTTCACTCGTGGAAAACGAAAACCGCTTGCGCCAAGCGGTACGGCAGATCAAAGCTTGCCTCGATCAAGAAAACAAGCTCTGGGCGAGCCAGGAATCGGGAGCTGCCACCAGTGACCTGTCCAGCGGCGCCGCGTCGGTTCCGGTGATCGCGCCGGTGGTCAATCCGGCGCCCAGCGTTGAACGACCGACGAAGGCCTGATCGGGCTCCGTAATTCTTCGGCCCCCCGTACCCGTCAAGGCGATGAGCGGCTAGGATGCTCACGTTTTCGAGATCGTGTGCAATTGCGACGCTCAAACTTGAGATCGTTTGACGAAAAAACGGTGAAAAGTTGAGTTGTTAGTCGAGGCTGAGTGGCTGCCAATCGGCCAGCGGCAACAACTAAACCGCTCAAAAAAAAGAAGGACTCTTGTTCGCCGAAACAAGAGTCCTTCCCGAGGGTTGTCTAGTAGCCAAAGCCGAAGCCGCAGCTCACAGACCCCACAGCCGTTTTGAGGGTATCGGGTGCCAGACGCATCCGACTTGAACCGACCGTCGCACTTCGCCGCGATCCGGAGACAAAAAGCTTTGCGATTTAGGCCACCGAGACCCGTAGGGAGAATCGTGTCGATGACCGCGCGCACCGCCAAACTCGCCTTGGAAGATGGCACTATTTACTCCGGACAGGCCTTTGGTGCCGATGGAGAAGTGGATGGCGAGGTGGTTTTCAATACCTCGATGACGGGCTACCAAGAAATTCTCACCGACCCCAGTTATCGCGGACAGATCGTCACGATGACCTATCCCGAAATCGGGAATTATGGAGTGGTGGATGAGGATGTCGAGAGCGGGCGACCGCAACTGGCTGGCTTCATCGTGCGCGAGAATAGCCGTATCGCCAGCAATTTTCGCAGCCAACAACGACTCGACGAATACCTCACTCGCCATCACATCGTGGCGATCGAAGGCATCGATACGCGGGCTCTGGTGCGACGCATCCGCGACCGGGGAGCGATGAAAGGCATCCTCTCCACCATTGATCTCGACGATGCTAGCTTGATCGCCAAGGCCAAAGCGAGTCCGGGGCTAGTCGGCCGCGACTTGGTTCGCGAAGTGGTGCCGACGCAACCTCGCCACTGGGACGAGGGCCTTTCGAAGTGGAACCACATTGGCAATCTCACCGAAAATCCCACTCCCCCCGCTCCCCGGTTCCACATCGTGGCACTGGACTACGGCATGAAATGGAACATCGCCCGCCACTTGCGGTCACTCGGTGGTCAGGTGACCGTGCTGCCGGGGACTGCGTCGGCTGCTGAAGTACTCGCGCTTAAACCCGATGGCATTTTTCTCTCGAATGGCCCCGGCGACCCCGAACCGCTCGATTACGCCATTCGCACCATCCAAGCCATTCTCGGCAAAGCACCCGTATTCGGCATCTGCTTGGGACATCAACTCCTGTCGCTGGCCTGTGGTGCGCGCACGTTCAAACTGAAGTTCGGACATCGTGGCGCCAATCAGCCAGTGCTTAACCTGGATAGTGGCCGAGTGGAGATTACCGCTCAGAACCACGGTTTTGCGGTGGAAGAGTCGTCACTGCCCTCCTGCCTCCGCATCACGCATCGCAATCTGAACGACAACACGATCGCTGGCGTGCAGCACACCTCCCTGCCAGCTTTCAGCGTGCAGTATCACCCTGAGGCCTCGTCGGGGCCCCACGACAGCTCCTACCTGTTCCAGCAATTCGCACAGTCGATGCAGCGCTAAGTTTGCTCAGGCAGTGCCAGGTTCCAGTCGCAGACGACTCTGCAACGCGATGGCGATGGCGGTGCCAAGTGCGGCGCCGAGCAGCGTGTCGCTGGGGAAGTGAGCACCGACATCGACGCGCTGCAGCATGGCGAGTGCTGCGAGGGTCGTAAACCACCAGCGGCCCCGCGGATAGTGACTCGCAAGCGTCGCTGCCAAGCCAGCAGCCACCGCCGAATGCGCCGACGGGCACGATTGAAACGAACTACGAAAATCACGGTTCGCAAAAAATTCGGACCAGAGCGGCCAGAGCGTGATGAAGGTGTCGCCCACCGCTCCCTCTAAATTCGCCGCCGACGGGCGATAGCGAGCCACCACCAGCCACTTGATGACATCGGCGGAGATGCCGGCGCCGAGCGACGCCGCGACCAGCCGCAGCCAGTCCGACCGTCGCCGCTCATCCAGCACCAGTACCGTGATGAGAATGGCCGTCGCCCCCAGGCCATGAGCAAAAACTTCGGCCAGCGCGAGTACTTTTCGCACATCCCGCGGCACTCCGTTCGTGCCGAGCGTCGGGTGTGCTTGGCAGTAACGCGCCACCGGCATGTCGATGAGCAGTGCCAAACCGGCGAGCCCGACGAGTACCAGCGGCCAGCGATACCTAGCGGCCAGCGCCCGTACTCGGTGGATGATTCGATCGAGCGTCATAAATCCGAGCCCGGAGAAATTTCCCCAGATCTTGGCGGCCAGCCAGCCCGCTTACGCTTCGGGCTGAATACCGAGGTCGCGGATGGTGAGCAGCGTCCGGAGTTGATAACCGCGACTGGCAAACGCCTCAGCGCCCCCTTCCAGTCGGTCGATGATCGCAATCACACCGGCCACTTGCAGCCCCGCTGCCTCGGCTTTTTCGATGGCCAGCAGCGAGCTGCCGCCGGTAGTCACCACATCTTCGACAATCACCACTCGGTCGCCCGCGCGCACTGGCCCCTCGACATCGCGCCCCTTCCCGTGTGCCTTCGCCTCTTTGCGAACAATGAAGCCGCGCAAACGGCGACCGGTACGACCCGCCACCGTGATGACGGCTCCCGTAATTGGGTCCGCTCCGACGGCCATGCCACCCACTGCATCCGGCAATTGATCGCCCAGCAGTTCCAAAATGCCATCCGCAATCAAGTTCGCTCCGCGCGAGTCGAGCGTGAGCTTGCGGCAATCGAGATAGAACTTGGCTTTCTTGCCGGAGGCGAGTGTAAAGTCGCCATGCTCTAAAGCGGTTTCTTGCACCAGTGCGATTAAGGCTTGACGGTCGTACATGAAGTCCTCGCTCGTTCGCGCAATCGGACACCTGCTTCGAGCGTCTCACGCAACTCGAACTCCACAGGCGGCTCAGCGGCGAATCGTGATCGCCGAGCCAGTGGAGAGTATAGCGAAGACATCGTCGGCGTCGCGGGGACTCAAGCTGATACTGCCCGTGGCACCGGGGTCGAGTGCCGGGTCGGGCTTCAGCGGACTACCATGAATCGCCACATTTCGCCCCAGGTCCATCCAGATTTGTCCAAACGGATTCGCTGGATCGGCGGCATGAATGGGCCGCGAGTCGGATGTGAAGAACGTGCGTCCGGTTTCTTTTACTTTCACCGAGTATTCGCCCGGTTCTGGCGGATTGCCAAAGCTGATGGGAAAGCGGCCCGCGTAGAGTCGATTGAGATAAAGGGTTAACTCCTGACGCTGCAGATCCACTTCACCGCGAAACGGACCGCGAATCACCTTTAATCGAGTGCCAGGTGGCAGAAACTCGGGGTTTCGCACGCCGTTGATTTTCTGCAGCAACTGCCAAGGAACTTGGTACTGCTGAGCGATCGACATCAGGGTCTCGCCGCGGCGCGGTTCATACGGCGGCTCCAGCAGATTCTCCGTGCTGTAGACAACTTTCGCGGCCAGTGGATCAAGCCGATCCAGTAACTGCTGTCGTTCGGCGTCCGAGAGGCGTGGATCTTCGTAGGTGGTGGTGAGTGTCGACAGTGCATCGCGCCACTTCTTCTCTTCCATCTGAGCCTTCGCCGCTTGCATCGCGCGGGCAAACGAGGCCTCCTTCGGATCAAACCGAATGCCCTCTACATAGCGATTAGCCGGAGCCGCAGCCCCCGTAAATCCGTTCGTCGCAGCACCCGCGGCGGCACTAATACCCGTGGCGGTCGCGGCGGGACGCGAACGAGCGTCGGCGTACGCCCCAACTCCCACCGGCCCACCTGCTGGTACCCGCGGCGCAGCAGCCGGCGCTGCACCAGATCCGGCTGGTGATTGCCACCCGCCACTCGCCCCTTCATTCACACCAGGACTGGAACTGCGAATGGCCCCCGCCCCATTCCCCTCGACTCGATCGGCATCCGTGGTCACAGGAACTTGCAGTGAAGGCGGAGGTAAAGATGGCGGAGGCAAAGATGGCACTGGTAAAGATGGTGCTGAACCGCTGGAGCCAGGTCCCGGAGCGGAACGATTCAGGGGCGGTAACGACGATGGTCGTGCCGGGCGAGGCTGAGCGGCGCCGCTGGAGACTGTCGAGTTGCCGGAACGCGGCGCCGGTCGTTCACGACCAGCCACGCCAGCATAACCGCCAGCATCCGACTGCGCTACGCGCTCGCTGGGCGTCGCCAGATCGGGCGGAGACACAGGGTTTAAAGGTTCTTCGGCGCCGACAAACGTGGGCGAGTTATCGCCAGGCTGCCGAGGTTCTAGGCCCACACCCGGTCGCTCATCGATATCGGTGAGCGGGCGGGGAGCAGCCAAGCGTCCGGGACGGCCGGTCTTTCCCGTAGTCGAAGCGATACTATCCGCCGCATCGGCATTCGGCGACACCAGCGAATCGGGTTCGCCCTCTTCCACCTGCAGCAGATCCGTGCCACGTCCAATCAGCTCACGTGGCGGTGGAGCCGGCGGTGTGTTGAGCACCGTATAGACTCCGATCAACATGGCCATCAGCAATACGACAATGAGAGCAGTCTTTAAGGTCTGCACGTTCGTCCTCCCTGACGATTCGAGCTGGATCTGAATAAGGACGCGAATCTTAGTGGTTTTCGCCAACTGGGGCGAGACCGAAATTTCGTCAACCGACCTTTGCAGCCTCCGGTGAAACCGATAGCATGAGCCGCCATGGACGCAGAACTACTCAACCGCGCAGATTCAATCCACGGTCGCCTCGTACAACTGCGAGACAGTCTTTGACTGCGCTCAACTGAAAAAGCGTTGGCTAGAGATCGAAAATAGCATGACCGAAGCGACCTTCTGGGATAACCAGGAGGAGGCTCAAAAGCTGGTCGGCGAACTGAAGACGCTCAAGTCACTCGTCAAGCCGCTCGAAGACTCGCTGCAATCGGTGGCCGATATTCCGGGCTTGCTCGAACTGGCCGGTGACGACCCTTCGACCCTGGCCGACGTTCGCACCGAAGTATCTCGCCTGGAGCACGTCGTACACGACATCGAAATGCGTTCGCTGCTCGATGGTCCACACGACGGCGATGGAGCGATCCTCAGCGTGCATGCGCGGGACGGCGGCACCGACGCCAATGACTGGGCCGAAATGCTGCTCCGCATGTACACGAACTGGGCGCGGAAACACGACTACACCACCGAACTACTCGACCGCATGCCGGACGATGTCGCCGGTATTCAAAGCGCTTCGATCGCCATTCGTGGCCCGATGGCCTACGGCTTCCTCAAAGGGGAAACCGGTATCCATCGACTGGTGCGCATCAGCCCGTTCAACGCCGAAGGTAAACGTCAAACCAGTTTTGCGGCCGTCGACGTTTCCCCCGAGATCAACGACGACATCGATATCGTGATCGACAAGGAAGAGGTGCGCGAGGATGTGTTTTGTTCCAGTGGAGCTGGCGGTCAGCACGTGAATAAAACCGCCAGCGCCATTCGACTCACGCACCTGCCAACCAACATCGTCGTGCAATGTCAGAACGAACGCAGTCAGCACAAGAATCGAGCGACCGCTTATAAAATTCTGAAGGCCCGACTCGTGCGGCACGAGGAAGAAAAACGAGAAGCGGCGGATGCGGAAAAGTACAAAAACAAGGCTCGAGTCGGTTTTGGTTCCCAGATCCGTAATTACTTTTTACATCCCGATCAGCGCGTCAAGGATGTCCGCACCGGCTTCAGCGCCACCCAGTTTCACGATGTGCTCGATGGCGACATCCAGGGCTTTCTCGATTCCGTTTTGCGCTGGCGAGTGCAGCAGGATTAGCGGACGATGACCAGTCGTGCGGCGAATGAGACGCAAGCGGTGCCAGAAGCGGGACGTTTAAGTTTGTCGCTCGATGGTGACCGCGTGCTACACGTGGTCTTCGTGCGACTGGCCGATCGCATCGGTCATCGACTGGAACTGCAAGCCAATTCCCAGCCGGCGCGTGTGATCGCCGAGTCGTGGGAGGGTGCCACCGACGACGCGTGGCCCGTCAGTCCACCGCTCCAACAACTTCATCTGGAAGATCGTGGCGGTGGTCAGCGAGTGGCATTGCTGGTGGGCATGGCCGGTCGTGGACATTGGTCACTCGTCGTCGAACCGACGGCCGATCGACGCGGCTTCCTCTTCGACGCTGCCTGCCGACTATCGGCTGCTCCCACGCAAATCGGTTCCGCCTACCGCTGGCACGTGCCCGCCGCCGACTGCGCCGTGGAACTGCAAGTCGAGTCGCCTGAAGCGCTCAGGATTCGATCCTCGAGCGAATCACCAGCAGCGCAGTCATCTACCCCGATGACGCTCGATGACTCGCACGTCACACTGCACTGGCAACCGCCACTGCCATCTCTACCCGCCACCGTTCGTTGGCGTTATCAAGTGATCGGATAACGTGGCTCATCCGCGCCTGCGCCGCAGGTCGCATTCGTCACGATGCTGGTGATGATCGAGTTCACATATAACCAGCAAGTGACAAGTGACAACTTTCGTTTCGCAGCGCGTGCGCCGCGCTCGAAAAAAAATTCTATTGACTAAAAATAGGTAAACTTGGTTCAATTGCGCTCTGTTCACGTTGTGGACAAGTTGTCGATAACGGAATTGAGTGCTGGACGCTGCCTCGGCAACGCTCAGCACACGCTGACGAACGACAACCGCACAACCGATTCGATTTGCCCCCCGGGAGGTCCCGATCGAGTTGGTCTTATCAAATGTTGGACCTTCCAGGTTTTAGGAGTGTAGGAATGGCTAAGGCTGCAAAGACCGCCAAGAAGGCTGCAACGAAGAAGTCGACCAAGAAGACCGCCAAGAAGGCTGCCAAGAAGTAGTTCGCGGAACTTGGTTCGCTCAACGTCCGAGCCGTGAGGCTGCCGACGTTGCACGCTTGGCGTCAGCCAATCGACACGACTACAACAAGAAAGGCCGGCCGCAACCAGCGAGTATGGTTGTGACCGGCCTAAATGTTGCGCTCCATCTTTTCTTGGCACTCGCCGAGCACTACATTTCTGGGCACCTGCCACCGCTGCGGTGGCGTCTCGTTTTTTTCCCGATTCCTTGCGAGCATCCACTCATGAAAGCCATTGCTGTTCTTCCCGGCAAACCCAATAGCGTCCATCTCACCGAATTGCCCAAGCCCAGTGTGTCGGATATTCCCGGCGGCAAGGGGATTCTTGTGCGAGTGCTCAAGGTTGGTGTTGATGCTACCGATCGCGAAATCAACGATGCGCTCTACGGCAACGCTCCGCCCGGTTCCAATTGCCTCGTACTGGGCCACGAATCGTTTGGCATCGTCGAAGAAGTTGGCGCGAACGTGAAAAATGTGCGCGTGGGTGATTACGTCACCGCCACGGTGCGTCGCCCCGGTGGTTCGATCTACGACCTGATCGGCACCTACGACATGACCAGTGAAGAGACCTACTATGAACGCGGCATCAACCTCCGCCACGGCTACCTCACCGAATACTTTGTGGATGCGGAAGAATACATTGTAAAAGTACCCGTTGGCTTGAAGCATCTGCACGTGCTGATGGAGCCGATGAGCTGCGCGGCGAAGGCCGTTCAGCAAGCCTACGAGGTCCAGCGCCGCCTGAAGGTCTGGCGTCCCCAAGTCGCCTTCGTGCTCGGTGCCGGCCAAATCGGACTCCTCACCAGTCTCATCCTCAAGCTGCGCGGCTTGCAGGTCTACACGCTCGCCCGCTCCAAGAAACCAACTCGTAGCTCCGAGATCGTCGAGGGGATGCAAGCGACCTACGTCAGCACCAGCGAGAAGCCGATCGAACAGCTCGTGGCAGAAGTTGGCAAAGCCGATCTCATCGTCGATGCTACTGGCAACAGCGAAATTGCTTTTGGCGCCATGAAGCACCTGGGACACAACGGCGTACTCGTCTGGACCAGCATCACGGGTGGCAAACGCGAAACCACGTTGCCCACCGACAAGATCAACATCGAATGGGTGCTCGGTAATAAATTGCTGGTTGGCTCCGTCAACGCGAATCGAGAACACTTTGAATCGGGCATTCGCGATTTAGCGCTGGGCGAAGTGACATACCCCGGTGTGATCGGCAAGATTCTTACCAATCCCGTCCACGGACTCGATCAATACCAAGAAATGATGCGTCTGTTGGTCGAAGAAAAAACCGCACTCAAAGTCTACGTCAACGTGGCTGAAGGCTAAGGCCAGCGTTCTAGCCTGCAGCCCACAGCATCCCACCCTCCAGCCTCAGCCTATCTCCCATGACTGCACCGAATTCAGCGTCTGGTTCACGCGGTTTTGCCTGGGCCAGTGCGCTAGTGGTGCTGCTCAGCGCGTTTCTCTTGTTCCAGGTGCAGCCGGTCATCAGCAAGATGATTCTGCCCTGGTTCGGCGGCAGTCCGGCTGTCTGGACGACCTGCATGCTCTTCTTTCAAGTGGCGTTGCTGGGCGGTTACGCCTACGCCCACTGGCTCAATCGATTTCCCGAGGCTGCTCGGCAAGCCGTGATTCATATCGGTCTGCTGGCCCTGGCACTTATGCTGCTGCCGATTATTCCCGGTGAAAGCTGGAAGCCGAGCGGCAGCGAACATCCGACCACACGCATTTTGTCTCTGCTGACGATTTGCGTGGGGCTCCCCTATTTCGCCCTGGCTTCCACCGGTCCTTTGGTGCAGGCCTGGTTTTCACGAGTCTGCCCCGACCGCTCACCCTATTGGCTCTACGCACTCTCCAATATTGGTTCGCTGGGAGCCCTGCTCAGTTATCCGTTTATGATCGAACCGCTCCTCGGCACGCGCGCCCAGGGCATCATCTGGTCGCTGGGCTTCGGTACGTTTGCCTTAGCCAGTGCCGGACTGGTGCTGTATGTGCGCAGCAGCGAGCAGGTGCAGCGCATCATGCTGGGTGGTGCCGCCGCTTCTTCCCCGAAAGCGACAACGGCTCCGGGCGAATTCGATTTACCGCGCATTCGTGACCGCTTAACGTGGCTCGCCCTGCCCGCACTCAGCACCACCGTACTGCTGGCCATCACCAATCACCTCTGTCAGGACGTGGCAGTCGTGCCCTTCATGTGGGTGGCACCGCTGAGTCTTTATCTGCTGTCGTTCATCATCTGCTTCGCAGGTCGAAGCTGGTACTGGCAAGGTTTCTGGGCGGTGGCGACAGCACTTGGCGTCATCAGCGTCTGCCTCTTGCAACTCGAGTATCCGCTGCGAGTGCTCACGTACGACTTGGGCTGGAACGATGCACTGGGAACCTGCGAGACAAAAATTCTGGACGCGCTGAATTTCCTCTCCGCACGGAAATCAATGGAGAAAATCGGCCTGGCAGGTCTCAGCCCGCGCGATCTCAACGAATGCATCGTCACGCACGTGCTGGCCTATCTGGCGACGCTTTTTTCGATTTGCATGCTCTGTCATGGCGAGTTGGTTCGGCGCCAGCCTGAATCGCGGCACTTGACGTCGTTTTATTTGATGAGCTCCGCGGGTGGTGCAGTGGGTGGAATCATTGTCGCCCTAGTCTGTCCAGAAATCTTTCCCTCTTACTATGAACTTAACTGGGCACTCACCGTCTCCTTCCTGGTCGCACTGCTGATCCTCTGGGTGCGCACCGCCCAGCGCTACAGTCGCGCTCGAACCATGGTGCAATATCTGCTCGGCAGCTATTCCGTCCTGGGACTCGTGCTCATCGCGAGCGGAATCTGGGTGGTGGGACGCGCGCACGGTTTTGTCTACAAATCAAACGATGTGGCAACCGCGCGCAGCTTCTACGGCGTCTTGCACGTGGTGGAAGTAAAAAAGAAAGATCGCCCTCAGCTAAATGGTTTCGAGCTGCTTAATGGTCGCATCCTGCACGGCTATCAATTGACCTCGCCGGGACTCAAACGCTTACCGACGACTTATTACATGAAAGGCAGCGGCCCCGCACTCGCCATCACGACGATGCGTCGAGTGCTCTCGGGACGGCCAGCAGGTTTGTTCCGTTTGGGCTTTGATGATCTCGCACCCGAAGACTCGCCCAACTCCGAAACTCCCAGCATCCCCGACGAACCGCTCTTCCGCCGCATTCGGCCCGCCCCGGGCGATGCACCCCTGCGCTACGCAGTCGTCGGACTCGGCGTAGGCACGATGGCCGCCTATGCCGAAGCGGGCGACGCCGTTCGCTTTTACGAAATCAACCCGCAAGTGATCGACTTCGCGCAGCGTCACTTTTCGTTCGTCACCGATTGCCCCGGACAACTCGACATCATCCGCGGCGACGCACGCTTGGCACTCGAACGCGAAGAACCCCAAAATCTCGATCTGCTCGTCCTTGATGCCTTCTCCGGTGACGCGATTCCGGTGCATCTGCTGACCGACGAGGCACTACGCATCTATCAGCGTCACCTCAAGCCGACGGGCGTCATGGTGATTCACGTCAGCAATCGCCATCTCGATCTGATTCCCGTCGTCTGTCGACTCGCTCGTCACCAGAACTTGCAAGTTGCACTTATCTCGCACTCCGCCGTCGACGAGGAACTGGATAGCACCTTGGATTGGATGCTCGTGAGTGCCAACAGTGCATTTATGTCCGACGCCGACATCATCGACGCCTCGCGACAACTCGAAGAAGCGCAGTTCCAAGGTCCGCTCTGGACCGATCAGTACAGCAACTTGTTCGAGATTCTGAAGTAGTGAAGCTCGTCGAGTGAGTAAGCGAGTCGTCTCTTTACCGCTGGTCACCGGGTGGCAGTCGGTGAAAGATCAGGACGCTGATGGAAATGAGAATCGAAACGAGCACACACTGGGGCGTCCAGCAGACGAAGATCGCCATTAGTACCTGATCAAACTCCAGCGACGGCACCAGTTTCAGGCCGATGAAGATCGCCAGGGCGATCATGGAAATCGCCAGTGTGATCACAATCGCGGCCCGCTGCTGCCAGGCGATGCGTCGAGGAATAAACGCGATACCGATCAGCAGCCAGGGGCCTGCCACATCAATCGCCCAGAGCATCGCGGGGTGAGGAGCGGTGAATCGTTTGGCGATACTCAGTGCTAGCGCCAATAGCGTGGTAAACAGGAGCAGCCCACGCAAAGAAAACTGTAATCGCCGCTCGATCGGCGGTACCTGTTTCGCGAACTCCTCAACCAAGCGATTCAGACGCGGACGCAGTTGCAGCGTGACGAGTCCCGCTACGATTCCCAGGAGGAGAGCAAAAAGCAGGTTTCCGACCAATCCCTTCGAGTTCACGAACAGGCCGTCGTAATGATTGCCGTATTCCCAGAGTTCCCAGGGGAAGCCGAGTGCCTGTCGCCGCCATGGTGTCTGCCCAGCCAAATTTCCGCCACGCTCACTACGCAGGAAATAGGAGACGGCGTTGAGTGCACCGGCGAGTAGCGGTCCGGCGGTAAAGCCGCGTGTAAACCAGGCGCCGCGCGTGATGCTGAATCCCAAAATGGCTTGCGGCGGCGACTCAGTCATGGAATCCAGGCTCGTCATTCCCCGTTTATAACATGACAACTTAGAAAATCGTGCCGAGAGGCCGGTTTTTGCCTTACCTCAAGCGCCTGCCCTACCCAGTTTGTCTCGCGTCGTGATTGGCCGCTCGCTATAGTCCCGCCGTGCGGATCACGGTAATGGTTGAGAGATGAAAGGAAAAGGTTGAGAAGACGGCTATGAGTAGGTGGACCATGTCTGCGACGCGTCGAGCGATCGTCGTGGGCGGTTGTTTAGCGATGATCTACACGCAAGTGACGACGTCGCCGGTGATGATTCAGTTTGCACGACAGTTGGGTGCGAATGGTTTTCATATCGGAATCCTGGGAGCTCTGCCCACCGGATTGTTTTTTGTGCAGCTCCTGTCGGCTCTCCTGATGAGCCGCGTGAAATATCGGCGCTGGTGGTGGTTTTTCCCGTCGCTCGTCCATCGTCTCTCCTACATCCCCGTGGCACTCGGTCCTTGGCTATTCCCCGACTGGAATGATTCCACGTGGGTCTGGGTGTTGCTGGGAGCGACCTGCGCCAATCACGCTCTGCTGCATTTCGGTTCCCCGCTCTGGCTTTCCTGGATGGGTGACTATTTGCCGCGCCGAGGCTTAAGTCAGTTTTGGGGGGTACGCCACGGTTGGCAGCAGTGGGCCGCCTCGCTGGCACTCTTCGGCTGCGCTTGGGGTTGCCATAATCTGGAAGCGTCGATGTGGGACACCTTCGGACTCCTCGTTAGTGTCGCCACCGTGCTTGGCGTGATCGACTTGCTGCTTTTTTTGAATGTCGAAGAACCTGCCGCCGTGCCCGCAGCCTGCCCCGCCTGGCGATCCGTTCTGGCCGCTCCCTTTCGCGATCAGCAGTATCGTTCATTCATCACCTATTCCTGCTGGTGGCATTTCGCGGCCATGGTCGGCGCGCCGTTCGTCAGCATGTATCTGCTTGACCATATCGGCATGTCGCTGCATCGAGTGCTGGTGTTGTGGGCTCTTTCCTGGATCGGTGGCGCACTGCTGACGAAGCGGTTCGGGATGATTGCCGAGTCGTATGGGCACCGGCCACTGTTGATTCTTTGCACCGCCCTCAAAATGGTGAATATGGCCGCACTGCTGGTGACGCCGCGCGATCCCGAAGTCGCCTTCTGGGTTTTAGTTCCCATTTTAATGATGGACGCACAGCTCAACGCCGGCATCAACATCGCCAATCAAGGCTTCATGCTGAAATACTCCCCGCAGGAAAATCGCACCATGTTCCTCGCCGCCGGCACTGCAGTCGCCGGCATGATCGGCGGACTCACCGCCATCGTTGCTGGTTGGTGGCTCAGTCGCCTGGAAGGCTGGAGCGTGACTGTTATGAACCATGAGGTCGTCGGCTTTCATCTGCTGTTCCTCGTCAGCGCTGTACTGCGACTCGCCGCCGTCCAAGTCGCGCGGCAGCTGTTGGAACCCGACTCACAGCCCACGGCCGTCGTCGTCCGTGACCTGTGGGGGAGTTGGTCGCATCGAATTCTGCGCATACCGCGAGTCGAAATTGTGCCGATCACGCAGCCGGATGGTGGCGTGGCCGACGAGGCGATTTCCAATTCTTTGGAAGTGATCAACTCCGCAGCTCCAGCCGAAACCAGCCCCAAAAATTTCCGCTCCTCCCAGCAGCGCGCCGCCTAAACGCCACCCCCTAAAACTCATGCACCAAAACTCTCCACCCAATAAACTCTCCCCCTAAACTCATGCACTTTCCCGCCGAGCCCCCCGCGTCTCCGTGCGCAAAAAAATCCGTGTCCTCGGCGCGCAACAAAACCCCTGCCCTCCGTGCGAAAAAAAAACACGCCCTCCCTGCGCAATCACCCCGTGCCCCTGTCCCCTCCGCGTCCTCCTCGCTGACGAGGCTCGGGTTCCTACTTGGTTCCGCCAGCCTGGAGCGATACGATACGAACTAGCGATGCGGCCTGCCGCACGCGCCTCAACCATATTTGCCAGCAGTTAGGGATCGAGCGATATGTCGGCGGAAAATAAAGTTAGTCCAGTGGAAGTGATTAAAGAGGCCAGTAATTTTCTGGCGGGCACCATTGGCTCGACGCTGGGTGGCGACGCCGCCAGCTTTGGTAAGGAAGACGAAACGTTACTCAAGTTTCACGGCACCTACCAGCAAGACGATCGCGATGCTCGTAGTCTCGGGCGCAAAGAAGGCGCACCCGAAAAATCGTTCATCTTTATGGTGCGCAGCAAGATTCCCGGTGGGAAAATGACCAGCTCCCAGTTGCTCGCGCAGCTCGACCTGGCCGATGAGGTGGGGAACACCACGCTGCGCTGCACGACTCGACAGGGCTTGCAGTTACACGGAGTGGTGAAAGAAAACTTGAAGCGTACCATTGCGCGGATCAACGACATTCAAATGTCGACCCTGGGTGCCTGCGGTGACGTGAACCGCAACGTCATGTGCTGCCCCGCTCCCTATCGACGGCCGCAGTATGCGGAAACTCAGCGACTGGCCGACACGATCGCCGAGCACCTCGCACCGCGTACCAGCAGCTACCATCGCATTTGGCTCACCGACATCGCCACCGGGGAACAGCAACTGGTCGGCGGTGGCGCCGAGGAGATCGAGCCGATTTATGGGCGGCACTATATGCCTCGTAAGTTCAAAATGGCGATCGGATTCCCCGACGATAATTGCGTGGATTTATACACCAACGATCTGGGGCTCCTGGCCATCGTGCGCGACGATCGAGTGATCGGTTACAACGTGCTGGTCGGCGGCGGCTTGGGTGTGACTCCCAGTGCCAAGAAGACCTTCCCAGCCTTGGCCAAACGACTCGCCTTCGTCACGCCCGACCAAGCACTCGATGTGGTCACGGCCGTCGTCAAAGTCCAACGCGATTTTGGTAACCGCGAGGATCGCAAGATTGCGCGCTTGAAATACCTGATCGCGAATTGGGGTATCGAAGCCTTTAAGGAGAAGGTGGAAGAATATTACGGTGCAAAACTGCCGGCACCGACTGACGACGACGTCCATGGCTTCAACGATCACATGGGGTGGGAGGAGCAGGGCGATGGCCGCTGGTTCTATGGTCTGAATATTGAGAACGGCCGCATTAAGGACGACGAACAGGCACACTTGAAGAGTGCGCTTCGAGAAATCTGTCGGCGTTATCAGCCCGGGATTCGCTTGACCGCCCACCAAAGCATGCTGCTCACCGACATTCAACCAGCGGACCGAGCGGGATTGGAAGCGATTCTACGTGCTCATCGAGTGCGGCTGACGGAGGAAACGTCGACCGTTCGTCGCTGGTCGATGGCCTGCGTCGCTTGGCCAACCTGCGGTTTATCGATCACGGAAGCCGAACGTAGTTTGCCAGGCATCATGGACCAACTCGAAGTGGAACTGGCCAAACTGGGGCTCAGTCAAGAAGCATTCACGGTTCGCATGACGGGTTGCCCCAACGGCTGTGCTCGCCCCTATAACTCCGACATCGGCCTAGTCGGTAAGACGAAAGGCAAGTACACGATCCTGGTCGGCGGTCGTCTGCTCGGCAATCGACTCAACTTCCTCTACAAGGATCTGGTCCCCGAAGAGGAAGTAGTGCCGTCGCTCGTTCCGCTGCTGGCGTATTACAAACGCGAGCGACAGGAGCGCGAGACGCTGGGCGATTTCTGCGACCGAAAAGGTGCCAGTGACCTGCAGAACTGGGCCGAACATTTCACCGCCTGAGAGCGACGAGTAGCGTGTGGAGTCGTGAGACGGATCCGCTTTGGGGGTGACAGAGTAGGGGCGGAGCTAAACCCGCTCGTTCGCCCGTTACGAGCTGAAGTTCTCGCAGTACAGAACCTGTGAAACCACCAACCCGTCGGAATCTTGACTACCCACTAACCCACTCACCCACCACCCACTCACCCACCACCCACCACCCGCCACCCGCCACCCGCCACCCACCACTCGCCACCCACCACTCCCTACCCCGGCCCCACGCCGCGATCAAACGCATCTTGCTCGCGGAGATAGACGGCCAGGGTCGAGTCGAAGGCTGAGAGCGGGATTTTCCAGACCGGCGCATCGTCGGTATGCGAATTACAGTGATTGATGAGCAGCCGATAGAGGAACTTGAACAGATGACGCGGCGTGCGCAGCGCTCGTAACGAATCGAGCAACTTGCGCTGGTCCACTTGGCTCTCAAAGAAATCACTCAGTTTCGGTACCTCCCCCGCTCGTGCACAGGCGCGCAGCCGCGCATTGGCAACGTCGTACAGCGCCTCGCCGGTCCAGACAAACGAAGGCACCATATTCTGCTTGTCGAGCCGCGCTCGCTGATAAAACGTGGAACCTTCCCGCTCGATAAATCGCGTCAATTCCAGGGGCAGCATCAGTTTGATGCCGATCCCATCCTGCTTGAGAAACTTGTTATCCAAGATGGGCCACACCAGCATCTTCATGAGTTCGGCGGAGCCGTTGATCAGATGCGGCTCATCGATACGATCGAACAGCACCACAATGCCCGGATGATCAAAGTGTCGCAGGAGTCCCTGCAGCTTGAGCAGCAATTCGTAGCGCGTGTCGGTGGAATCGCTCGTGGGCAGCGGTTGACTGGCCAGTTCACCCCGAGTGAATCGCTGCAAGGTGCGCCGCAGTGATTTTGCATCCCGGACACCAATGCGCACGTGACGTACGATCCGCCGAGCGACGAGGGCGGCAGAAAGCCAGCGCCAGGCCCACGGGATCAGCGCCGCAATCATCACCAGTAGCCAAACCCACCAGGGTGCAGGCCAGTCTAGCCCGCGGTAGGAAACCATCACTAAGTAGGCGATGACCAAGCCCACAGCCGCGATACCGCCCACTTGCGCCAGCTTCGCTCGCCAGGTGGAAAATCGCAGTGCGCGCCGCAGCTGCTCCCAGCGCCCTTCAAAGGTGCCGCGTGTGGACTGGTCATAACAGGCCGCCAGCAGCAAGATATCGCGTGCTTGGTGTCGATCGAGCGAGCGTAGATTGATGCCGGTGAAGTCGCCGTCCACCGCCGAACTCGGCTGCTTCACGCCGAGCCAGCGGTCGACCAGCCCGGTTACGGCAATTGCCAAAATCGAATCCATGTGATCCCACAATCGCCACTCGTTCAGCGCCAAGTCAGGCCGCTGTTTGCGGCGGGAGAGGCGGTGACGAAAACGATCAAGCAGCGGATTCAGGTCGTCGTAATGCACCACAAAAACCTTGCGCTGCGGATTTTCGGCGTTGTACTGCCGCAAATGCCGCGCGATTTGCAGGCGCAGGGCGGTTTTGCCGGCCCCTTTTTCTCCAAATACCACCGCCGTCGAAGGGTCCGCCGGATCACCGTAGACCTTATCCCAGCTGGGATGATAGATACTGGCGATACAGTGTTCCTTGAACACGGGATCCGTTTGCGCGTCTTCCTCGGCAAATGGATTGCGAATGACCCCGTGGTGCTCCAGCAATTGCTGAATTCTCATGTGAGCTGACCCTCCCTCCCGCCACTCGTGAGCGGAAAATCGCCTGACGGGCGATTCGTCTTCGATAAGATACGCGAATTGGCTAAAGTATAACGAAGAACATCCAGGTTGCGGCATGACAGGGCGAATTGCCGATAAACAATACCTAAGGCGTCGCCGTTCATTTTTTCGAGGTACCGGTTCATGTCTTCTGGCCAAACTCAGCCCCCCAGCCTTCAGGAACCCGAGATCGCTGCTAGTGTGCTCGCGATTCTGGCCAATAAAATTGGACGACCGGTTGTGCTCAGCGACGACGTCAGCCATCTGGAGCTCGATTCGCTCGCCCTCGCCGAAGTGTCAGTAGAAATCGAGAAGGCGGTCAACATTCGTCTCGACGAAGGCATCCTGGATGCCAAAACCGTGGGCGATATCGTCACCTACGCAACGGAACTCAAGCAGCAAGCGCAGCGTCGAGCGGCCGGTTGAGCGTCGCTGAACCGCGACTACGGCCAGTGTGCTGCGGGACAAATACTGCGCCACGCTGTTGATTTGAATAGGGGTGGCGCCGCGAGCAACTGCTCGTGTGCGCAACGCCAAGTTCGTCCACTAGATCCGCTCACCGGGATGTGTCGACAGAGGTGCAGACCGGCGTCACAAATGGGGTATGGAGACGAGCGATGGAAATTGAAATCTTGATTGACATGTTGAACCCCGAGCAGCAGCAGGCTGCATTTGATCTGCTTTGGCAGCGTTGAGCTGCTGATTCACGAGCATTGAATGCTCCGGCTTGGCATGGGGATGTGCTTGCCTACCGCACTGCGAATCCAAGTGACAAACCCATTATGTCAACTGCTGAGGCTAAGAATGCCGTAAAGCGGATAATCGCAAGATTGCGAGCAGCTGTTTAAAAAGTGGGCGGTACAAGATTCGAACTTGTGACCTCTACGATGTCAACGTAGCGCTCTAACCAACTGAGCCAACCGCCCTCGATCAGCGGCACTTCGCCGCTGCGAACGGGATTATATACAGGTCCCCGGCATTCATCCAAGACCGGGTAACCGACCAGCACGATTCGCGCGACTCGTTCGCGCCCGGCTGCCCAGCCCCCCGAGAAACCGCCAAGCTGACACCTTGGCTTGCCACAACTGGCACAGTCCCTGTATTTTACGTCTTCCGGGTAAGCCCTCCACGGGATTGCCAGGCCGCGCGAGATAGATTTGGGATTTTGCAGGGAACAGAAGGGCGACGATGCTGACGGTTCATTTGCCGGATGGAAACGCAAAACAATTCGATCACCAGGTGACCGCGCGCGACGTGGCGGCCAGCATTGGCCCGCGGCTGGCGCAGGCCGCTTTAGCCGCTCAGGTCGATGGCAAAACGGTGGGCCTTGATCAGCCGCTTCCGACCGACGGTACGCTGCAACTCAAAGTGCTCACCCGCAAAGATCCCGAAACTCTGGATGTGATGCGTCATTCCGCAGCCCACGTCATGGCCCGAGCCGTAATGCGACTGTACGGCGGGGTGCAACTGGCATTTGGCCCCACCGTCGAAGGCGGTTTCTACTACGACTTCGCACTGCCGCAGGCCCTCTCCGAAGCAGACTTTCCCGCGATCGAAGCCGAGATGCGGCGAATCATTGAAAAGAATGAGCCGTTCGAACGCCTCGAAGAAACTCCCGAACGCGCTCGCGCCATCTGCGCTGATCTCGGACAAAAGTTCAAGGTGGAACATATCGACGAGGGGCTACGTGGGCACGCCTCGCTGTCGTTCTATCGTCAGGGTGAGTTCCTGGATTTGTGCCGCGGTCCGCACGTGCCAGCGGCCGGCGCGATCGGCGCAATCAAATTGCTGTCGGTCGCCGGAGCTTACTGGAAAGGTGACGCGCAGCGTGAACAGCTGCAGCGACTCTACGGCACCGCCTTCTTCTCCCAAGAAGATCTCGATAGCCACTTGCAAAAGATCGAAGAAGCCAAAAAGCGTGATCACCGCCTGCTCGGCAAACAACTCGACCTGTTCGCTCTCAACCCGCTGGTCGGCTCGGGACTTGTCTTGTGGTTACCCAAGGGGGCCACGATTCGAGCTTTGCTGGAAAACTTCGTGCGTGATGAACTGCTGAAGCGTGGCTATCAAACCGTTTACACACCGAATGTCGGCAAAATTGACCTCTACAAAACTTCGGGACATTATCCCTACTACGCCGACAGCATGTTCCCGCCGCTGGTGACCAAGGAAGAGGAAGAGTTCATCTTGAAGCCGATGAACTGCCCTCACCACGTGATGATTTACAAGTCGAAGCCGCGCAGTTATCGCGAACTGCCGCTCCGGTTAGCAGAATTCGGCACCGTCTATCGCTTTGAAAAGTCCGGTCAGCTTTCCGGTATGACCCGTGTGCGCGGATTCACCCAAGACGATGCCCACATTTTCTGCACCGACGATCAAGTGGCGGGCGAAGTGCGGGGCTGTCTCGAGATGACGCAATACGTGCTCCGCAGCCTCGGCCTGGACAATTACCGCGTACGGCTGGGCTTTCGCGAAGTGGACGGCGACAAGTACGTGGGCAGTGCCGAGCAGTGGGAGGCGGCGCAGCGGTCGCTGGCCGAAGTCTGTCGCAGCCTCGGTATCGACTTCACCGAAGAGCCGGGTGAAGCCGCTTTCTATGGACCCAAGGCCGATTTCGTCGTGACCGATTGCATTGGTCGTGAATGGCAACTGGGAACCGTACAGCTCGATTACAACCTGCCCAGCGAGCAGCGATTCGATCTGGAATACATCGGCGCCGACAATCGTCCGCATCGTCCGGTCATGATTCACCGAGCTCCACTGGGATCGATGGAACGCTTCATCGGCGTGCTCATCGAACACTTCGCCGGTGCTTTCCCGCTCTGGCTGGCCCCCGAACAGGCACGCGTGATCACGGTGAGCGAAAAGGCGGAAGAGTACGGACGGAATCTAGAGAATCGACTGCGCATGGCGGGCCTGCGAGTCACCGGTGACTATCGACCAGAAAAACTGGGAAGTAAGATCCGCGACGCGCAACTGGAGTTGATTCCGTATATGCTAGTGGTCGGACCACGGGATGCCGAAGCAGGTACCGTCGCCGTGCGTGATCGCATCGACGGAGATCTCGGCGCAATGCCCGTCGATCAAGCCATCGCACGCTTGGAAGCCGAGGTACGCGAACGACGCGTACGCAAGACCTTCAGCGGCGACGCGGGACTGGGTGATCGCGGAGTCCGCAACGAGTACTAATTTCGGGAAAAACTTGGTAAAAGAACTGGTTTCCGGTTGACGCCCAACGTCATCCTGGTACATACAGTCCATAACTCTCAACAGAAAGGATCTATGTCCACCGAACGCGACCAAACTCGAATCAATGAACAGATTCGGATCTCCCCGGTACGAGTGATCTCGGCCGAAGGACAACAACTGGGCATTCTTCCCACCTCCGAGGCGCTCGCTCGTGCTCGTGAAGTGGATCTGGACTTAGTCGAAGTTGCTCCCAACGATCGGCCTCCTGTTTGCCGCATCATGGACTTCGGCAAGTTTAAGTACGAAAAAAAGAAGAAGTCCCATGCCAACGTTCATCAGACCAAACTCAAAGAGGTTCGTTTGCGGCCTAAAACCGGCGAACATGACATTGAGTTCAAGCTGAAACAAGCACGCGGATTTTTGCAGCACAAAGACAAAGTGCAAGTTTCCGTCGTCTTCAAAGGTCGCGAAAATGCCCATATCGATGAGGGCAAAAAGGTGCTCGAAGGGTTCATCCAAGAACTGCTCGACATCGGCAAGGTGGAAAGTGCCCCGTCCAAACAGGGCAAGAATATGATCTGCACCATCGCTCCGAAGTAGGGGCGACAGGAATCGCAGGAACTGGGGCGAGCAGCGCTAAATCATGCTGTGGCCCACACCGGGTTTCTGGTTCTGAATGCACTTCAAAGCCAGAGAACCTCGGGCGGCCAGTATCAATCCGCTGGGAGCTGCCAGCCGACAGCCACAGCCGAGCCATCACGACCGCTCGGCACGTGGCTCATGTCCCTGCAGCCACGATTCAAGGGTCAGCAGGAGCCAGATCTTGGCACCGTGACGGGGACGAAGTCCGCCGAGCTTTCCAGCGAGCAGCTTTTCCAGATAGTCGCGCCGCACCCAGTCCGTCAGCGGATATCGGTCGAGCAGTCGAGTGCGTGCGGCGGCAGCCAACGGTCCGCGAAACCAACCTTCCACCGGCACCAGCATGCCGCTCTTAGGACGCTCCAAAATCGCGCTCGGAAGAAGATCTTCCACGGCCCGTTTAAGCAGATACTTTTCGATCGAGCCGTGCAGTTTCAGTTGCCCCGGAATCCGAAACGAAAACTCGACCACCGCACGATCGAACAGCGGTGCTCGTGGCAGCAGTCCGTGCGGGAAACTGAGCGCGTCCACTTTCGGCAAAATGTGATGCCCCGCTTTGAACTCAATGTTTATGGCTTGCAGTCGAGTGACAAAGCCTTGCCACCGCGGATCGCCGAAGCGCTCCGCGAGCCAACGTTCGAGCGGCTCGGAACGCAGCGCATCCACCCCCTGCGGCGTGAGCAAACGAGTCAGATCGTCATAGCATTTCAGATGCGCACGCAAGTAACTCCGCTCCCGCTGATACCCTGCGGTCACTTCGCTGTACAACTCCGCCAGCAACATCGGTAGATTCTTCGGACCGCCAAAACAAGGATCCCCGCCCTCGCCGTTCAGCACGACCGAAACATCCGCTGCGGCAGCCGAAAAGAGCAGCGAGTTCGGTACCGTGAGAGGATCGCCAATCGGATCACTCAACTGCGCCATCGTTTCATCCAACGAATCCACAATACTTGTCGGCGAAAACTCCAGGATGTGATGTCGAGTGCCACAGTGACGGGCGACCAGCGAGCTGAACTCTAATTCATTGCGATACTCGGCCCCAAACGAGATCGAATAGGTATGCAGCGGAGCGGGATGAAGCTGCTGCGCGAGTGCGACCACGAGGCTCGAATCGAGCCCTCCAGAGAGTGAAGCGCCGATCGCCTGCTCACCGGCGACTCGCCGCCGAACCGCCGCCTCCAACGTACGACGTAGCTGGCTCCGCAACTCGAGCTCGCCCTCCCACTTCCGCGGTTCGCTCGGCAAACGCCAGTAACTGCCCCGCGTCATCTGACCGTTGTGATACCGCAGCCACTCGCCCGGCAGCAGTTCAAAAACATTTTGCAACATCGTTCGTCGGCCTGGCAAATAGGCATAGCTGAGATACGTGGCTACCGAAACGGGGTCAATCTGCCAAGGAACCAGGCCCGTCGCCAGAAGTGCTCGTATCGAGGAAGCGAACAGCAACCCTGCTGCGGTCTCGCTGTAGTACAAGGTGCGCTCCCCGACGGGATCACGTGCGAGCAACACAGTCCCGTCGCTGCCGCGCCATGCCAGTACAAATGCCGCCCCTTCAATTTCGCCCAACCGATTCGCCTGCACCGCTGGGAGCCAATCCTCTGGCGTGAGTAAGGGGCGTCCCGCAAGCGAACAGGTGTCGTGGTCGGCCACCAACGAAGCCTCGTCGCCGAGAAACTGAAACTGATCACCGAGTGCGGATTGCCAGGCGGTCCGTAGCGCCTGATCACGCGTATCTCCCGCTGGGGAATGGGGAATAGCTGGCAATCCGGCAGCGGCGTGGGCAGGAGCAAATCCGGCGATTCGTCCGCAGGGACGTACTCGAGCGGCCGCGGCCAGCGAGGATGTTTCTTTGTGAGGCTGCATTGGTTCTCGATTATTCCACTAACCGAACGAATCGCTCAGTCCATCCATATCGGTCGCCGGATGTTCGAAAGATGATGGACCGCCATCGCTGAAGGCGTCTCCGCCGTCAGCAACGGTTCGTTCGGATTTTGATAGCCAGCGATCCGCCAGATAGATCACGCGTGGTTCGGAGCGACTGGTATCAATCTCTTGACTCATCGCTCGATAAAGTCGCTTAATCAACTGCTCCGGTGGGATCGCAGCCAGTTCCAGTCGATGGCGTTTTAGCCACTTGGCCTCCCGCGCCGTGATCCCACTCGTTGCTGGCCGCTGTTGATCCGATGCTGGATGCCAAAGTCCCTTCATGCGGCGAGCATGGCTGGGACGTAAGCCGACATCGATCACCGGCACTCCACCTCCAAACCATGCCGCATCCGTCGCAATGTTTTCTGCCATTTGACAGCCCTCAACCGTGGCGTCATGGATAGCGTAAACCTTGAGCTTGGGATTTCGCCGCAGCATTTGCCGCACCGTTTTGAAAAGATACTGCGGATAACCATCGATCGAGAGCACTGCACAGTTATTTTCAAAGTGGAAGTCATTGGCCAGCAACAGGTCAGCCGTTTCCCGCCGGTCACAAATCACCGCTCGATCAAAAGAATAATCCGCCACGTCGTCTTCCACTTGCACGGCCGCTTCCGTGATTGGTGTCATTCGACATTCAATCACGCCCGGAGGCGGGCCTCGCAGGGCTTCCCAGCGATCATAGAGTTCCTGAAATTTCTGTCGAGGCAAGCGGACGTATTTGAGCCGTCCGATGTAGTAGCAAGAAATTCCAAATGCCAAGAATACAGCCAAGGTCACGACATACGGTACAAATCGCGGCGCTTTCGCGACTACCAGACTAGTAACGCAGAGTAAAAACTCTCCATTAAAAAGGAATAATACAATTAGAAACTGAAACCAATTAACCTTTTTTCGTCGACAGATTTCATAGTACAGACTATCAATCGTCCAGCGCACCGATCCTTCACTCGACACGGTATTGACGGCATTTAGAAACAAACGATCGGTGATCGGATCGCGCGGCCTAGCCGCCGGCTCAAAAACAAAACGCTGGAAGCAATGTGGGCAAACGCCATTCGGACGCTCGCTAAGCCGGCAATCTTTTTCGCACCTTGTACAAATCATGATCGACCTCGCTGATCCCAAATGGTACGCAGCCACAACTCCAGCATCACGAGCGTCCAAAGTCGTTCGCCAATTCGACGGCGTCGAGTTTCCTGAGGATGATTCTGACCCGCTAATAACTGCTTTACATACGCAGTTCGAAACCAGCCGCGTCGAGCGAGTGATTCGGCACCTAGATAATCCTGTAAAACACCTTGTAGTGCTCCCAATACCCAATCCGTGATCGGAACACTCATGCCCAATTTCTTTTGCCACACCACCTCTGCCGGCAACCGCCGCTGCAGAGCTAGTTTGAGTACATATTTTTCGCAGGCTCCATGCAGCTTTAATTGCGGTGGTATCTGAAAGGAAAGCGTTGCCAAGCGGCGATCAAAAAGCGGAGCGCATACCGTCAGTCCCCAAGCACTCGCCATCTGTTCCATTCGCGGCAAAATATTTTGGGAACCTTTCAGTTCGATATCGGCGAGCCGCATGCGATTGAGAAACGTTTTTGCGGCTGAACTATGTACCAGTGGCTGCAGCAACGCACGACGTTGTCCCGGCAAGCAAACGCGAGCATAAAACGCCTCCGTGTACAACTGCTTCTCCAGGCCATAAAAACGATGGTACGAACGCAGATACGTCTCCTCGCGACTCTGCGACTCATAAAGATCAGCGTAGATCTGAGCTGAGACCATTGGTTTATTGGTCCAGCCACCAAAAAACTGGTCACCTCCTTCACCATTAAAGACGGTCTTTAGTCCCATCCCACTGGCAGTTTGGCCCAGTAAATACTGTGGACCGGTGACCGGATCTCCATAGGGTAGATCAAGCTTCCATGCCAGGTCCGCTAGCATCGGCGCGAGCGTCTCGCCCGATACTTGGACATAGTCCAGAGGGATGTCGAGATGTCGTGCGACCGCATCAGACTGATCCGACTCGCTCGTCTGCGTACCAAAGTCCAGACTGAGCGCTTGCACCTTGACACCCTGTCGCCGGAGCCAATGCGCAATGCCGGATGAATCCAATCCGCCGGATAAATAAAGCCCCACAGTGGATTCGCCCGCCAGTCGCTGCTGCACGGCTTGCTGGCAGGCCTGCCGTACCGCCCGCACCGCTCGCACTTGCTCTTGCATGGCCGCCGTGATTTCTTCGCGCAGCTCAAAGTAGGGTGTGATCGTCCAGCGCTGGTCCGCCGGACGCTGTGGCTCCCACACTGCCACTCGGCCCGGCAAAAGCCGACGAATCCCCCGCACCGGCAGCTCTTCGCCAGGCACAAAGGAAAACGTCAAATACTTGTGAATCGCAGCTTCATCCAATTCCCACGGCACACCCGGCACGCGGAGCAGCTGCTTCAGTTCCGTCGCGAAATAAAGTGTGTCCGCATGCTCGAAGTAATAGAGTGACCGCACACCAAACGGATCGCGTAGCAGCGTGAGTCGCTGCCGCGCGCCATCCCACCACGCGGCCGCAAACGCTCCATCCAGTGTGTTGAGTTCCTGGTGAGCACTTGCCAAGCGTGCGTGCAGTTCAGCCGCTGGATCCGCGACGATCGGTGCCAGCGTTCCCGCACAAACAACCAGATCTGAATTTGACCGATAGATCGCAGCTGATTCGCCGTGACGTCCCTGCCAGCCACGATAGCCCAGCCCCACTCCAGGCAACTCGCACTGATCGCTCCTGTCGCCACGATAAGAAATCGGCTCCCCTAAACGCTGCAGCGTCCCCGGAGCGGCCAGACCAACATAGCCCCATAATCCGCTCATGGCCGCTCCACCTGAAAAACCTGCTCGGCGATGGTTTGTCCGCCCCTAATTAACCGCACTCGCCACGCTCCGACCGCCGCGTCGCCGGGAAGCTGATAGCGTACGTGAGTGTTCCACGGATCGTGCATGACCGTCTTCGTACGATATCCATTGCGATGCATCACTCGGCCTCGCGGATCCAGCCATTCACCTTGCAGGTCGAGTGGTTTGCCGATGGGAACGTTCACGAGATTTACATCCCACCGCAATTCCTGCGGACGACGCCCGGGTTGTGAAATGTGCACAACTTCCAGCGGCGTGTGCTGCGGGTCTGTGGTCAGTGAAAGTCGAGTGCCGCTGGCGGTGATTAAGGGCGGTGATGGTGCCGCGACTGTTGAGGTCGCTTCTGAGGCTGCACTTGAAAACTTCGTTGAAAGCAGCCACCAGCCGGCTACCGCCACCATTACCACACTCAGCAGCATCAGCCCCAGGATGATCGCTAATCCCAAACCACGCTCGGCATGCAGCGCGGCCGGTGCCGCTGGCGGATCTGGATCAGTGGCAGTCATATCAAGGTTCCACACGAGAGGTAAGAATCGTACGGTTGATCATTGGATGATCCTCATGCGTCGGACCGAAATCGCTATCCGGATGGAAAGCGATGATCACGAGTGCTTCTTCGTCCGTATGAAAACAGTGCGTGACATCCGGCGGGATGAAGAAAAGTTGCCCCGGTCGCAGCGCCGTACGCGCGTCCTGAGTGAGGCAAATACCGGACCCCTGAACCACCAGCCCTAAGCGAAAGGAAGGGTGAGTGTGGAACGATTGACGAACTCCAGGCGGCAAATGCAAGAGATTCAGACAGGGATCGCCGCGAAGCACTGGCGGGATCAGCAGTGAATCGCTGCAGCCGTTGATATAGCGCAGTCGCCCGTTCGCTTCGATCGGTCCACCGACATGCAAAAAACCGCAGTGGCCTGACACCGAGACAACAAAGCCCAGGTTCATGCCGTCCCGATCGCGCGCTGGAACATTCACGACGTCCAGGGACTGGTCGACCGACTCACCATCATGCATCTCGGCAAATAGCGGCCGAATGCCCACCGCATCGGGCACCGCGAAATACATTCCAGCGCGGAGCGTAAAAGTGCCAGCAGCCGTTGTCAGCTCCACGGCGCCGCGGCGGACAAAACCGAAATGGGTGGTCGAGGAGTCAGTGCCACTGGTCACGGTGAGCAAATCATTCTGCCACAGTCGCGCACAGGTGTGAGCTGCCACGCTCAAGCCACTCGCGCGCGCCAGCTGCTCCGCATCCAGGATCTGAAAATCTTCCGCCACAACGGACTCCTATGATTAGAATGAACTCCCAGTTTACTCGATTTCAGCGCACGATTTTCAAGGGGAGCTTTCCGCCCTGCTGAGTGGGGGATCAGAGACAGCGCAACGCGCCGATTCATGGCCGCCGATTCATGGCCGCTGATTCATGGCGGCTGATTGATAGCCGCCGGGAGTCCAAGCCTCTACCCGCTCGGGGCGGCTTGAACTGCTGTTTGGTAACCCGTGTCGATGGCGTATATTAGGCGGCTCGATGCAGGGTGGGCAGAGCTGGTGAGCTGGTAGGGGAAAGCTCGGTTTTCGGGGAAGTGAGCGATTCATGATTACATTACGAGGACCCGGATCGCGGTTATGCGACGGCTGGACGCGGCGCGAGATGCTGCACGTTGGTAGCCTGGCCTCGCTCGGCCTCTCTTTACCGCTCCTCCAGCGGTCCGCTGCACGGGCAGCACCCGCGACGACATCTGACAGTCGGGGGCGCGGTCAGCCCAGAACGGTCGCCGAAGCGACGATTGTCCCGAGCGGTGGCAAGGCCAAGTCCTGTATCCTGCTGTTTCTCATGGGCGGACCTCCCCAGCATTCCACTTGGGATCCCAAGCCCGATGCGCCAGCCGAAGTGCGTGGTGAAATCGGACCGATTGACACGCGAGTGCCTGGGCTGCGGTTTGGCGAGTTGATGCCGGGGCTGGCGAAAGTTGCCGATCAATTGGCGGTTCTACGAGCGGTCTCGACCGGTGACAACGCGCATTCGTCGAGTGGCTATTACATGCTGACCGGTCGACCGCACGCACCGACCAATCGCGAGAACGCGAACCCCGGAGCTCCCAATGACTGGCCCTGCGCCGCGGCCGTGGTACGAAAACTGGCCGGCGATGGTGCCATGCCCGGTTCCGTCCGCCTGCCGATGCACATCTTCAATACCGACGGTTCGGTTTGGCCCGGGCAAGATGCGGGTTTTTTAGGTCGAGTGACCGATCCGTGGCTGTTTCGCTGCCAACCTGCATCGCCGACGTATCACATCCCCGAGTTTCATTTGCCCGCCGAAGTATCCGTCGAGCGACTCAATGGTCGTCAATCGCTTTTGCGCGAAATGAATCGACAACTCGACGCTGCTGCTCGGGGCGGTCGCTTGGCTCACTATGATGCCCTGACGCAGCGAGCGTTCGACTTGCTGAGTTCTGCCGACGCTCGACGAGCCTTTCAATTGGATCTGGAACCCGCAGCGGTCCGGCAACGCTACGGCATGACGCAGTTCGGCCAAAGCACGCTCCTCGGCCGTCGACTCGTCGATGCCGGTGTAAAACTCGTTCAAGTGAATTGGTTCCGTGGACCTGACGAACCGACGGATGCTCCCTGCTGGGATTCTCATGCCAAGGAGACGAATCGGCTACGAAAAGTGCTGGTGCCGCCCATGGATCAGGCCTTCTCGGCCCTCATCGAAGATCTGCAGCAGAGCGGCAAACTGGAAGAAACATTGGTCGTTTGCCTGGCAGAATTCGGTCGCACTCCACGATTCAACGGAGCGGCGGGACGCGATCACTGGGGCCCCGTCTTCAGCATTGCCATGGCTGGCGGCGGTATTCGCGGCGGACTCGTCTGGGGTGCTTCCGATCGTATCGGCGGGCAACCCAAAGACGGCATGGTGAGGCCCGAAGATATCACCGCCACGATTTTCCATTGTCTAGGTTATGAACCGTCCACATCGTTCTCTGACCTCCAAGGTCGTAAACTGGCGATTAGTCATGGCGATGTCATTCATCCAATCTTAGGGTAGCGCACGGCGGCACTGCTTGGCCAACAGGGAAGGACTTCAATGCGTAATTTCATCCTCGGTTTTCTCCTCGGAGTTCTCACGCTGTATGGCGCTCTACATGCTCATGTGGTGCGCACCGAAGAAGGCTTTCATTTCGTTCCCAAAGCCACCATCACGCTACGCGATACCTATGTCGATCTAAGATCCTGGGATGCCGAAGAGTGGACGAAGCATCCCGGCTTCGCCGATTCGATCGCTAAAGCCAAACGCACCGACCTGCTCAAATCCGCCGCCAAGAATTCGCTCACCGAAACCTTCAACAGCATCATTGGCGGCAAACCCCGCTCCGAAAAACCCGGCGAATAGCTTCGTTGGGTTGCGCACGGAGACACGGTAAATTTTGCGCACGGAGGGCACGTTATGGTTGCGCACGGAGGGCACGGTATTGTTGCGCACGGAGACACGGGGTGCACGGAGTTTTTTTGTTTGCAGAAGATGGAATGCGGTTGTTTTGCTAGCGGGTGTTTTGCTGAAGAAGTTGGCACGTTGCGAGATAAATCATGTTCGACGACTTCGCTTGGCATTGTGGGGCATCTGCCAGTCGGTAAATCAACGCCTCGGATGGGCGATCGCCGTGACAAGCGTCATCGTGAGGTCACTCCTGGAAGGCACTTGCCGGTTGCTGAACGACATCGTCCATCGTTAAATTAACGGACTTGGCAGACAACGCTCGAGCCGGAAAATGGGACTGACGGCGGGACACAGATGACGACACCCTATCACGCTTGCCATTTCCCTTGCGAGCTGCCCCACCAAGATGGGCCGGGTGACGTGGATCGTCTGTCGATGGCTTTGTTCGATGCC
>JBJSXJ010000188.1:0-16757 GCA_046086325.1 Planctomycetota bacterium
CCAATCTCGAAGGATTGAAATACGGAGGATTGAAACACAGAGGCACAGAGGTCACAGAGGGGACGTCTCGCGAGGCGAGGGGACGGATGGAGTGCCCGTCACTTGCCACCCTATGCCCCTCTCCCCTGCCCCTCTCCCCAACCGCTGAGTTATGTTTTTTTGCAGATGCGACGACTGTTCATCAGCGGTCGGGGCGAGGGGACGGATGGAGTGCCCGTCACTTGCCACGCACCCGCCACTCACCACTCACCACCCACCACCCGCCACCCGCCACCCGCCACCCGTACCCCGCTACTGTGGCGGACCGAAGCGGGCTACGGCGAGCTGCTTGATGCCCTTCAAATCTAGTTTGCCAGTGCCCAGGATCGGTAAATGCTCGACTTCCACATAGCTGTCGGGCGAGGGAATGTAAATGTTCGGCAACCCCGCTTCCATTAACGATTTCTGCAGCACGTCTGGGGTGAGCGGCAGGGTGGTGTGAACCACAATCAGCCGTTCCCCCTTCCGCTCGTCGGCCACACTCGTCACGACCGCCTTGAGTCCCTCCTCCTCTTGCAACGCGGTGGCAATGATGCGATTCAAATGTTCTTCCACGAGCACGTGCGGCACCATCTCACCGCCAATCTTGGAAAACCGGCTCTCGCGGCCCGTGATCGTGATGAATCCATCCTCATCAATCTTGGCTACGTCGCCCGTGCAATACCAACCATCCTTGATGGCCGAATTCGTTAGATCCTGACGATGTAAGTATCCCTTCATCACGTTGGGACCGGTAATCCACAACATCCCCGGCTGATTCACCGGTAGCTCTACCCCCGTATCTAAATCCGTCACCTTCGCCGTCACTCCGGGGATTGGTCGTCCCACCGTACCCTCTTTGCGATCCACCTGTCCGCTCCCCAGCGACCGACTGGCCGGCACATTCACCGATACCAGCGGCGACAACTCGGTTGTTCCGTACCCTTCCGCCGGTCGCACGTTGAACTTCTTCTCAAACGCCTCGACCAGATCCAGCGGCAGTTTCTCCGCACCGGCCACCACCACGTCCACTGTCTGCAGCTGTTCCACATCGCACCGCCGCAAATAGGTGCGCAGGAATGTCGGCGTCGCCAGCAGCACCGTGCCTTTGTGCTTGCGACATAGATCGCCCACTTGCTTCGGATCAAGTGGGTTGAAGTGATAAGCGCCTTTGATATTCAGCGCCAGCACGCTCCACAGCGTCACCGTGTAACCAAACGAGTGGAAGAACGGCAGCACTCCGATCAGCACATCGTCGGGCGTGAGCCGCACGATGGCATCAATGGCACTCACATTCGACACCACATTGCCATACGTCAGCATCACCCCCTTGGGCACTCCCGTAGAACCCGAGGTGAAAATAATGGTAAGCACATCATCAGGTTTTACCTGCGCCAGGCCGAGTGACCATTCAAGCAACGCAGCGGGACATCCATACGTCTGCCAACCGGTCACGATTTTATCTAGTAGAGTCACCTCATTCTTAAAGTCCTCGATGAAGATCACCTGAGCACATAATTTGAAATCGAATTTTTCTAGAAACTTACGTGTGGTGAGCACGTGACGAATGCCAGCTAGTTCAATGCAAGTATTCATCACATCTGACGACACGGTGTAATTCAGATTTACCGAGACTCGGCGATCGAGTGCCAGTGCGGCGTTCACAATCACTCCGCCCGCCGACGGTGGTAACAGCACCCCCACATACTCTTCGTTCTCTTTCAGCACTTTACGACGCAGCAGTCGCCGCAAGATCAAGGTCCGCAGCAGCAGTTCCGAGCCGGACAGATCCGTGCCCAGCGAATCGGCAACTTTCGAGCGACTACCGCGAGCTTTACAGCGACGAATCAGGGACGACGTGAGCGACATAGAATTTTTGATCCTTTGGTTCGTGGCGTGAGAGCCGAGTTGCTGGACGGCCGTGCGGACCTGATGGACATCCTCGGTCGCCTCCATCCGCTCACCATAATACACATCAATTCGATACGGCCACTGCTGTGGCTTCTTCCAAAAAAACTTGCCTTCTGAAAAACTGAAAATACTCCCCCATAAACCACCAAGATAGACCGGAATCACCGGAGCATTGGTCCCTTCGAGGATCTTGAGCATGCCGGGGCGAAAGGCCTGCATCATCCCCGTGCGACTAATTCCACCCTCAGGGAAAATCACCACCACTTCGCCATTCAGCAACGCTTCACGAGCAGTGCGTAGTGCGGCGACGATCGACTTTGGTTTCCCCGGATCAATCGGGATCGTGCCGAACAGATTCGCCAGGCGTTTGGTCCAAGGGCTGCCCATGGGGCCCGTCCAGGCGATCGGGCGTACGGGGCGCGGACTGGTCAGAATCAGCAGGAATCCATCCAGCCAGGAAATATGATTCGGCGTGAGCAGCGCTGGCCCGCTGGCTGGTAAATTCTGGAGTCCATGCACATGAATGCGATAAACTGTTTTACTAAGCAGAAAAACGAATAAGCGAATGGTCGCCTGCGGTACCAGATAAACAATGTAACAACAGACTGGAACAGTTAGTAATCCACATAGCAAGAAAATGCCGCTCGACGTAAACCAGGCGTTTAAATCTTGTTGCCAGGGTATTTCCAGATGAACAAGGCGAGTGACGCTGGCGATCGTGGCCCGCCACCACGATTCACCAGACGCTCGCAGCGGCAGTCGCAGGCCAGCAAAGAGCAGCGAAACCAGAGTAATGCCAGTGAAGGTGATGAAATTGCTAGCTGCCAGAATCGAACCGCGTGAGGCGGCTGGACTGCGGTCCTGCAAATACGCCTCCAGGGGAACATCGAACAGTCCCGCTCCTACCCCTAACAAAAACAAAAGAGCAGCCACCACGTAGTAACTACCGGTGAGCTGTGAAGTAACGCCGGCTACGCCGGTCGAGGCGGTCACAATCGAGCCCGGGATGACACAGAGCACGAGTGACGTGGCGGCAATCACTAAGCCACCTAGCGGTACAATCCCCAGTTCCACTCGCCCGTTCGACCACACTCCCGCCAGCACACTTCCGACACCAACCCCCAGCGCCAGGGCGGCGAGCAGCGGAGCGACCTGCGTCTGCACCTGGGCACCTTTTTCAAAGGCGAAGCAGTCGATATTGAGTTGCGCCAGTGCTCCTAAGCTCCAGAAAAACGCCACCCCTAAGGCGACTCGCAGGAGCGACCGGTCACGCGCCAAAGCGCGAATGTCGCGATAGGTTTGCGGGAGCGGATTCCAGGGAAATGTTCTCGCGATAGGTGCCGGTTCAATCGACGAAATCAACCAACTTACCAGCCACCCCACCAGAGCGATGCCGATCAAAACGCTGGCACTGATCCCTAGCCGTTCTTGACCAAACCGTCCGGTGATGTCGGTGAGCCAATTACCGACGCCAGCACCGATAACCGTTGAAATTACGGTGACCAGCCCCATCAGACCGTTCGCAGAAGAGATTCGCTCGGAGGAAAACAGTTCCGGGATACAGCCCATTTTGGCGGGCGAAAACAGAGCTGCCTGGGCGCCCATCAGCGCCAGCACAACCATGAGCGCCCCGAGGCTCCCCTCGTAAATCGCCACAATACCGGCTGACATCAGGAGAATCTCGGCGAACTTGGCGACGAGAATCACTCGTCGTTTGGCAAAACGATCCGCCAAGTAACCGGCCGGGGCCGCCAGCAGCAGAAAAGGAAGCACGAAGGCGACGGTACCTAGGGATAGCACCAGCGACTTACCAGAGTCCGATTCGTAATGCTGTTTACCAATGCCAACCACTAGCCAGCGAAAGATGTTGTCGTTGATGACCGTCAGCGCCTGCATGCCAAGCAGGGCCAAAAAAGCGGGGGACCGCAACGTCGCCGTGCGCAGGCTGACCGGTGAGTCGCTGGAGTTCGACGCCGCTGCAGACGCATGACTCATGGTATGAAAACTTTCGGATGAGTGGGAACCAAACGCTCAATAACTTCCGGGAGGATTATAGGACTAACGCCAGTTCGAAGACACTTGACCGCCAACTTTTGGTCCACTCGGAAGTTACATGGAAGTTCTCCCCGTAGCTGAAGTCGTAAGACTTCAGAAGGCTTGGGGGGGGCTACGACCGACGGCAGAACTGAACTCTTGCGAGTTCAGCTACGGGTTGCGCGTTCAGCTGCGGGTTGCGAGTTCAAATATGGGTTGCGCGTTCAGATCGATTGAACGATTGGATGCTCGGGCCAGCGTCTGGAAAACTTTTCGTGACCGCTACGAGTGGGGCGGGCGGAGCAATTGGATCTGGGCACTCCGCCTTGAAGTTCTCACAACCGGCGACCGATCGACACTCGATGAGCGGCTGTTTGCCATCGCAGCGAGGGTCATACCGGTGAATCGTCAACGAGTTTTTTTGGTGGGTGTCGTCTGTTTGCTCATCGGACTGCAGTTCCGCTATGTGCAAGCGGTCACGCTCACGCCGCAGGCCGCGGAGTTCGTCCGCGATCAGTTCGGCGCTAACCCCGCCGTCGCCAGTGCTGGCCCACTCAGTAAATCGCTGCTCTCCGCGAAGAATTCCGCGCCGGCCAACCGAGTTTTCTATCCGCCCGGTTGGCTGGGCTGGTCGTTGCTGTCGCTAGGCAGTGTCTTCGTACTCTACAGTTTTGTCCTCAAAACCCCGGGCTGAAAAGTCGGCGGATTCTCGGTCAATCTGATAGTTATCTTCATCATGAGTCCTGGTTATACTGGCCCCTCATGAACACTCTCACTTTATCGCAGATGCGCGAGTCGCTGTATTCAGCGGTGATTGCTGACGCCTTGGACTCGATCGGTTACCGACATCAATCACCACGTGTCTCGTTGCGGCCGCTGACCGTCGACGGCCTGCTCGTCGGACGCTGCAAGACGACTTTGTGGGCTGACATGTATCACGAAGATCCGCGACCTTATGAGCTCGAACTGCAAGCTGTCGATGCCTGTCAGCCCGACGACGTGATCATTGCTGCTGCGGGCGGCTCCATCCACTCGGCGCTGTGGGGCGAATTGCTCTCCACCGCCTCGCGTAATACCGGTTGTGTGGGCGCGATTGTCGACGGCGCCGCGCGCGATGTTGCCAAAATGAAGGCGATGAACTTTCCGGTCTTCGCTCGAGCGACCAGCGTCTACGACAGTTTGCATCGACAGCGTGTCATCGACGTCGATGTGCCCGTGGAGATTGCTGGTGTACGTTTTTGTCCCGGTGATTTGGTGTTGGCAGATAGCGACGGCATCGTCGTAGTGCCGCGCGAGGTCGAGACGGAAGTGCTCAGCCGCGCCTGGAATAAGGTCCATGCCGAAAACGTCGTGCGGGATGCCATTCGTGACGGCATGAAAGCTACCGACGCGTTTAGAAAATATGGAGTTCTGTGAACTTGCGGGAGGGCCTCACGTTGCCCCTCTCCCCTGCCCCTCTCCCCAACCGCTGAGTTATGTTTTTTTGAGATGTCACGCGTGTCCATCTGCGGTCGGGGCGAGGGGACGAATGCACCACCCGCCACTCACCACCCGCCACCCGCCACCCACCACCCGTCACCCGCCATGCCACGCACGTTTCATCTCCTCGGCTGTCGCTTGCTCGCAATCATCTTCAATCGGCTGACGGTGGGGCTGATGCTGTCATCGTGCGCACTGTCACTGGTAAACGCTCACGAGGATCATCCGGTCGCACCGGCAGCGGCTAAGAAAAAACCAGTTGCGGTGGATGAGCGAGTGGTGCATCGACCCGGGAAAATGCCGGATCGCATCGTACTCACCTGGACCGCTGATCCCGCGACTAGTCAGGCGGTGACCTGGCGCACGGATACGACCGTCGAGGAGCCGGTCGCTCAACTGGCCGTCGCCGAAGCGAGCTCCAGCTTCGAAAAGAAAGCCAAGTCGTTCCCGGCGACCACGGCACACCTGGAGACGGACATTCATGCCTGTCTCTGTCACACGGTGGAATTCGCGGATCTACAGCCCAACACGAAGTATGTGTATCGAGTGGGAGACGGAGTGAATTGGTCAGAGTGGTTTCACTTTCGCACGGCGAATGATAAACCGGAGCCGTTCTCCTTCATCTACTTTGGTGATGCTCAGAACAGTTTGCGATCGCACTGGTCACGCGTCATTCGAGAGGCGTACAGCGATGCTCCCAAAGCACGTTTCTTCATTCACGCCGGCGACCTCGTGAACAATTCAAAACGCGATGTGGAATGGGGCGAATGGTTTCAGGCGGGCGGTTGGCTCAACGCCATGATTCCGAGTGTGCCGGTGCCTGGCAATCACGAGTATCTGTCAGAGAAGATTGCGGACACGGACAAAACGGTGCGGTATCTCAATCGGCATTGGCGTCCCCAGTTCGCGTTGCCGACGAATGGGCCTCCGGGCTTGGAAGAAACGACCTATCGACTGGATTATCAAGGTGTGCGATTTCTGCTGCTCAATTCCAACGAACCGCCGGAAAAGCAGGTGAGCTGGATAGATGAACAACTCGCGGCTCCCGGTGCCTCCTGGAAAATCCTGGCGTTTCATCACCCGATCTATTCGGCGGCCATCAAACGCGACAACGCGGGACTGCGCAAAGCTTGGAAACCTGTGTTTGATCGGCATCGAGTGGATCTGGTGTTGCAGGGGCACGATCATGCCTATGCACGCACGCAGCAAGTTGGCGCTGGTAATGTGGAAAATGTACCGACGGGCGTGAACGCTCGCAGTGATGAAGGTGGCACTGTTTACGTGGTCTCGGTGAGTGGTCCGAAGATGTACGGAGCGGCCGCACAGCCGCTCTTTCGCCGTCAAGCGGAAGACACTCAGCTCTATCAGATCATTCACCTCGATGGCGAATCGCTGCGGTACGAAGCCCGCACGGCTCACGGCGAGCTGTACGATGCCTTCACGCTGCACAAACGAGCGGGACAGCACAATGAGCTGGTGGAACAGGTTCCCAACACCCCAGCTCGGCTGCGTGAAAAGACGCCACGATAAAGCGGAGCGTTCTGATGTCGATCATTTCACCCCGCACCTATGCTCACCTGATGTTCTGGCCGACGCTCGTCTGGAACGTGCTGCTAGGGCGAGTGCTCAAGGTGAGGCACTGGTGGGATCGAGTGGACGAGACGGTCGTACTGGGAGCACTCCCGTTTAAAGCGGACGTCTCCCAGCTGCGCGCGGCCGGGGTTCGGGGCGTCGTGAATACTTGCGAGGAATATGCGGGGCCAGTGGAGGAATATCGGGCGGCGGGGATCGAGCAGCTACGGATTCCGACGACCGATTTTCAGCCACCGGAATTGGCGGATGTGCAGCAAGCGGTTGAGTTTATCGCCAAGTATGCCGCTCGGGGGGAATCCGTTTATGTGCACTGCAAAGCGGGGCGAGCACGAAGTGCCACGGTGGTTGCTTGCTGGCTGATGATGAAATATCAGGTGACTCCTGCCGAGGCTCAGCGCTGGATGCTGGAGAAGCGACCGCACGTCAACCCGCGCATTGACCAGCGTGCGGTGGTGCGCGAGTTTTACGATGCTCTTTCCCGCTCTTCCCGCCGCTGATAGGATACTTAAGTTCAATTACTTACGGAGTTTTTGTGATGCTTGAAATTCTTGGTCAACGTCGACGCACCTGCGATGGCGTCTCGCGCCGCGGCTTTTTGCGAGCTGGCTTTCTGGGCACCGGAATGCTCGGCGCCGCTGGTCTGACTCTTGCTGATCAACTGCGTGCCGACGCTTGGGCGAGCGCTCAAGGCAAGCCACGTTCACAAAAGTCGGTGATCCTGATCTGGGAACATGGCGGACCCTCCCAGTTGGAAACGTTTGACATGAAACCGGACGCGCCGTCCGAATATCGCGGGCCATACGAACCGATCGAATCGACGCTGCCCGGGCTGATGGTCTCTGAGAAGATGCCCTATCACGCCAAGATCATGGACAAAACGACCGTGATCCGGACGCTAACGCACGGCAACGGCGATCACTGGGCCGCCGCTCACTGGCTCCTCACCGGCTACCTTGGAGCTACGGGTAACGATCGTCCGCCGCGCAAGCCGTCCATGGGCTCCATCATTTCCAGCCTCATGGGGCCGACAAAACCCGGAGCACCCGCTGCGATCAATTTCAACGACGGCGGATTTGGTTACCACGGAGCTGCGTATTTGGGAGTGGCGAATAATCCGATTCGCATTGGCGAGTTTAGTTACGGGAATGAAGCGGGACGGTTGCCATCGGCGGAGGCCAGTAGTTTTCAGCTGATGGCGGAGTTGTCGCAGGAACGCTTAGCCGGACGACTCGATCTGACTCGACAACTCGATCGTGTGCACCGCGATTTGGATAATCGGGGAACGTTCGACGGCATGGATCGCATGACGCAGCAGGCGATTGACATCCTGCTCTCCGGTCGCACCCGCGACGCGCTCGACCTGTCGAAGGAAGATCCAAAGGTGCGTGAGGAATATGGTCCGGGCTGGGGCGAACAGGCACTGATGGCTCGACGATTGATCGAAGCCGGTGTGCGCTATGTGTCGCTCAATACGGGCTACTGGGATGATCACGGAAATCTGAAGGGAGCCCTCGATGACAAACTGCCACGGCACGATCGAGCTGTGGGCGTCCTCATCGAGGATCTTGCGCGGCGAGGACTGCTCGACGACACGCTGGTGGTGACCGCTGGTGAATTCGGTCGCACACCGCGCATCAACAAGGATGCAGGACGAGATCACTGGCCACAAACTCAAAGCGTGTTACTGGCGGGTGGTGGCTATCGTCACGGACAGATCATTGGCAGTACGACGGATAAGGCGGAGTACCCGACGAGTCGTCCGATTACGCCGAACGACTTCTGCGCGATCATCTATCATGCGCTCGGACTGAGCGGCGACATGACCACGCTCGACCTGTCGGGCCGACCAAATAAATTGCTGGCGGGTGGCGAGGTGCCACGCGAATTGCTGTAACCAGAATTGCTGAAACGCGAATTGCTGTCCACGTCCACAAGGACAACGGCGACTCATGGGTATTCGATTCCTCTGTCCCAACGGACACAAACTCAACGTCAAAAGCTTCCTGGCGGGCAAGAAGGGAGTTTGTCCGCAATGTGGAGCTCGCATGCGCATTCCGCAGCAGAGCGACCCGGCGCTGCGCAAGCCCGGCGACTCGGATGCGAATGACGACTTGGAGCAGGAGTCGGAACCGATGCTGGTCGGCGGCGACGGCCCAGCGACTGCAGCTGCAGCTTCAGGAAAGCCGGCAGCAGCTGGTGGAGCGGCGACGGGTGGTTTAGCAGCTGGTGCCGTGAAAGCGGCGGCGCTCGCCGCTACTCCCGTCACCCCTCAGCAACTCGCGGCCGTCTCGGTGGTACCGCGGGGAGTGGCCGTGACGCCGGCGGTGGTGGAGCCGAGTGATCCGTTCAGCGAGGCACCGAATGCGGTGTGGTATGTGCGTCCACCCGCAGGCGGCCAATATGGTCCCGCTCGCACGGACGTGATGAAGCGGTGGATCAGTGAAGGTCGAGTGACGAGTGATTCGTATGTGTGGCGCGAAGGTTGGCCAGACTGGCGGATGGCGGTTACTGCGATCCCAGGTTTTCGCACGACGACCAGCTCGGGTTCGCTCGGCTTGGACCGTGGTAGTGCGACCGCTGCGGAGGGAACGACGGACGCAACATCTGGTTCTCAATTCGGTCCGTTGACGACGCGGAGCGCGACGCGTGGTGCGGGCAGCGGTAGTGCTGCGGATTCCGCAGCGGCGGCCCGAGTGCTCGCGGCTCGTCGCAAATCTAATACTGGCCCCATTATCGCCATGGTAATTCTCGGTCTCATGGCCATCGTGCTCACCGTTGCCTTGGTGGCAGTGCTACGGTCTAATTAGCCAGCCAGCGATGTGACTCGCTGCGATTTGGTTTTGGCTCGATATTTTTTGACCCGCCTGATCGGGTCGACTCATTTCTAAGGAAAACTCGCCATGCGACTTGGCTCGATGCTGCTCACCGCTTGCCTTGCACTTCCTCTCTACGGCGTCGCTTACGGGACCGCTGCTTGTGCGGCCGACGGCAAGCCCGAACCGGTACAGCTCGCGGATGGCAAGCTGGTGGTGACCGCTCCGGGAAGCTGGGTACGCAAGCAGCCGAAGTCTCGCATCATTGAACACGAGTTTGCGATTCCACCGGCAGAAGGGGATAAGCAAGAAGGTCGCTTCACGGTGATGGGCGCGGGTGGTGGAGTCGAAGCGAACATCGAGCGCTGGGTGGGCCAGTTCACTCAGCCCGATGGTGGAGCGACGAAGGACAAGACCAAGATTCAGAAGCTGAAGGTGGGTGGCGTCGACGTGCATTATGTGGACATTTCCGGGACCTACAAAGACCAGCCTGGTCCCGTAGCTCCCGCCGTGATGCGCGAGAATTATCGCATGCTGGCCGCGATCATCGTGACGGAAAAACAGGGCATGCACTTCCTGAAATTCTATGGACCGAAGGCGACCGTCGCCGGTCAAGAAAAAGCCTTTCAAGAAATGGTCAATAGCCTGAAGGCACAGTAGGGTCAGGATGGCTCCACGGATCGCAGCGGCAGATCGTCAGCGCTCCTTTTGGTTGCTGGTGGTGGCATACCCCACGCTCTTCACGTGGGTCTATTTCGTCGCTTTGCAGCACCAGTCCACGAGCCTCCAGCAACTCGCCTACACCCTGGGGAAATGCCTGCAATTTGGCTTCCCCATTCTCTGGGTCTGGTGTTTCGCACAGCCTCCATGGCCGCCTCTTCGAGCCGCGCGGTCCAGGGCCGAAGCGCCTTCCAAACCCGAGGCGCTGTCTAATCCCGAAACGCCATCTGGTGATGGGCATTTGGCGAGGACGCTGGCAGCCACGACGTCTGCTGCCGGTTCTAGTGAGCTGCCGGCGCTGAGCCGGCTCACAGGGATCGGCCTGGGCGTCGCCTTCGGACTTAGCGTTGCTGTTGCCACCGTGGCACTCTTCTATCTCCTGCCGGAAGATGCCGAGTGGTTTGTTCAGGCGCGGGCGATGATTCGAGCCAAAGTGGTGGGCTTGGGTGTGAACAGCTCCGGTCGCTTTCTTCTCTTGGGACTGTTTTATGCGATTGGCCATTCAGCCGCCGAGGAATACTACTGGCGGTGGTTTGTTTTTCGTGGTCTGACGAAGGTGGTGCAGCGGCCTGCGGCACTGCTGATTTCGAGCCTAGGATTTATGGCTCATCATGTGATTCTGCTGGGGACGTTTTGCGGCTTTGCGCACCCAGCTACCTGGTGTGGATCGCTGGCTGTGGCCGTGGGGGGTTACGTGTGGGCACTCCTCTATGACCGTTCGGGGCGACTGCTGGGACCGTGGCTCAGCCATTTACTGGTGGATGCCGGTCTGTTTTCGGTAGGCTATCTCATCGCCCGCGAGGCCTTCGGTTAAAGTACGATAGAACGACTTTGATAGTCTGGGCCTGCGAGGTGAGGGTACCTTGATCGACACGCACACGCTGACGCGCTTTCTGGATCAACCAGAGGAATCATTTCCTTGGTTTAGTCGCTTAGGGTTTAGTGATCCGGCACAGGCCCACAGTCAGTTGCTCGCGCTGGCTCAAGCTGGAGTCACGCTGGATCTGCTCGTACCACTTTGCAGTCGCTTGGAATTGCTCCTCGGACGCCTGCCAGATCCGGAAATGGTGTTCCGCAACATGACACGTTTCTTTTTGGCGAGCCGCAGTCCGTTGTCGCTCGCCACACTGCTGGAACGTGATCCGGAATCGTTGCCGATTCTGCTGCAGATTTTTTCCACGAGTCAGCATTTGAGTGACTTGCTGATTCAGGATCCGGAATCGTTTGATTTAGTGCGCATGACGGACGGGCAGCCGGTGGCTCGCGAAACCATCGTGCAAGAGATCTGTAGCGAAACGGAAGCGCTGGCCGATGAAGCGGCGGTGATGATGGCGCTGCGGCGTTATAAACGTCGCGAGACGCTGCGCATCGCCTATGGTGATCTCATTCGTCGGCAGTCGCTCGACACCGTCACTCGCCAAATTTCCTTTTTGGCCGATGCTTTGTGTGAAGCGGCCTTTCGAGCGGCTTGGCGCAAGATGCTGGAAAGCCGCTCATCACCGCGACAAGGAGCGGCTGAATTGCCTCGCTTTGTCGTGCTTGCCCTGGGAAAGCTGGGTGGTTGTGAACTGAACTACTCCAGCGACATCGATCTGATCTTGCTTGGTGAAGGTGGATCGGCGAGCGAGATGGGTCGTAGTCCTGGGCAGGACGAATTCTTTGCACAGCTCGCACGGCATTTGATCAAGCTGCTGGGCGAAACTACGGAATTGGGTTCCTGTTATCGAGTGGATTTGCGGTTAAGGCCCCATGGCAAACAAGGGCCGCTGGTCCTTGGTACGGATGCAGCCCTGCGCTACTATGAATTCTCGGGACGAACCTGGGAACGCCAAGCCTTTGTGAAAGCTCGAGTGGTTGCTGGCCATCGTGAGATTGGCGAACTTTTTCTCGCACAACTCGGCCCTTGGATCTATCGCAATTATTTATCGCGCGCGGATATCTCTGGCATTCAAGCGCTCAAGCGACGCATCGAGCAGCGTTCCTTGCAAGAAGGTGAAGATGAGCGCAATGTAAAAACGGGACATGGTGGCATTCGCGACATTGAGTATACGATTCAATTCTTGCAACTCATGCATGGCGGGCAAGATCCGCAAGTACGCACCGGCAACACCTTGGACGCGCTCGCTCGACTGGAAGAGCGTGGTTGTCTCACCGCTCAGGAACGCACGATTCTCGAAGAAAGCTATACACTTTTGCGGAAAGTCGAACATCGCTTACAGATCATGTTCGATCTGCAAACGCATACCCTGCCAGGCGAAGACTCCGAGCAGCGAAAGCTGGCCTTGCGTCTGGGCTACGCCGACTCGCCCGTCAAAACGGCCCTGGTGGCGTTTCAAGAGGATTATCATTCCAAGACCGAAGCCACTCGACGAATTCTCAATTTTCTGCTGCACAACTGTTTTCGGTCGGATGAAGTGGCGGAGCCCGAAGTGGATTTGGTCCTCGATCCAGATCCTCCCGTGCAAGTGATTCGAGAAGTACTCGGGCGATACGGTTTTCGCGATGTGAATGCCGCCTATCATCACCTCATGGCGCTAGCCACCGAAAAAATTGCCTTCCTCTCGACGCGTCGTTGTCGCCATTTTCTGGCAGCCATCGCGGCACGCCTGCTGCAAGCCATCGCGGCCACGCCCGATCCCGATGCGACCCTGATTGAACTGACTCGAGTTAGCGATTCATTAGGTGGTAAAGCGGTCCTGTGGGAACTGTTCAGCTTCCACCATGCATCCCTCAAACTCTATGTTCACTTGTGTGCGACCAGTCCCTATTTGACGAATATCTTGACGAGCAATCCTGGGATGGCCGACGAACTGCTCGATTCGCTGATGCTCGACAAACTGCCGTCCCTGGAAAGTATGGAAGCAATTCTGAGCGATCTGTGTCGGGGCGCCGAAGATCTCGAACCGATCCTCCATAGCTTTAAAAACTCGATGCATTTGCGAGTTGGTGTGCGCGATATTCTCGGTAAGGAAGATATTCGACGGACTCATCAAGCCTTGTCGGATGTGGCTGAGGTTTGTTTACAGCAACTTACTCTGCGGGAATACCTGCGACTCGTGGAACGCTATGGGGAGCCGACGATCAGCGTAGTCAGCGAGTCGGATCAAGTTGGAGAAACGGTTGCGGGTGCCACGACAGCGGCCACGATCACTGCCACGACGGTGGCTGTCGCGAGCGAAGGACGCCCCTGCGAGTTTGTCATGCTGGCCATGGGAAAGTTGGGGGGACGCGAGCCGAATTATCACAGTGATCTCGACGTCATCTTTTTATATGAGGGAGATGGGACGACGCAGTTTCGACATCGTGGTCGTCGCGACGCCACGACGACGAATCAACATTTCTTCAGCCAACTCGGCCAGAGACTCGTTAAGATCGTCACGCAGCTAGGACCCTACGGACGACTCTACGAACTGGACCCGCGGCTACGTCCCACCGGCAAAAGCGGTTCGCTGGCCGTCTCGTTGCCGGAATTGAAGAAATACTTTGCGACGGGAGCGGGGCAGCTATGGGAACGACTGGCGCTCTGCAAGGCGCGACCGATTTATGGTTCTGCTTCCGCTCGAACGTCGACGATGCAGGTCGTGCAGGCGGCGATGTTCATTCAGCCGTGGCAGCCGAGCTATGCGAGTAACATTCGCCAGGTGCGCAAGCGGCTGGAAGAATCGGCCAGCAAGCGCAATTTAAAGCGTGCCGCCGGCGGTATGGTCGACATCGAGTTCATCGCTCAGATGTTGCAGCTCAAACATGGCGCGCAGAAGCCGCAAATTCTGGTGCCTGGTACGATCGAAGCGCTCGATGCACTCGCTAGCGCCGGTATTATGAGTCGTATTGATGCGCAGTCGCTGGCCGATTCTTACCGCTTCCTACGCAACATCGAAGCTCGACTGCGGCTCATGAACACGACCGCTCGACATGACTTGCCCGAGGAGCCGCTGGAACTGAATAAACTGGCGTTCCTTTTGAATGTCGCGGGTGGCGAATGGTTACGGGAACGCTGTCAGGAAGTGATGCAGCAGAACCGCTCGCAGTTCGACCGCTTTCTGCAGCTTGCCGAAGCCGAGACGTAATTCAGGCAGGATTCCCGCGCGAGGTTGTGGGAGGACGGTTTCGGTAGGAGTGTTCTGTAGGAGTTTTCTGTAGGAGTTAACTGTAGGAGTTAACTGTAGGAGTTAACTGTAGGAGTTAACTGTAGGAGTGTTCTGTAGGAGTTAACTGTACGACGGACTTCCAGTCCGTCGAAATTCCTACGCGAGCACCGCCACCGCATAGCCGCTACCGCATCGTAGCTGAAGTCGCAAGACTTCAGAGCCCCGCGAGTTGGCTGCGGCAGGTCGTCTGAACTCTTGCGAGTTCAGCTACGGGTTGCGCGTTCAGCTACCGCTTAGTAGCTGAAGTCGCAAGACTTCAGAGCCCCGCGAGTAGGCTGCGGCGAGTCGTCTGAACTCTTGCGAGTTCAACTCCGGGTTGCGCGTTCCGCTACCGCATCGTAGCTGAAGTCGCAAGACTTCAGAGCCCCGGGGAGTAGGCTGCGGCGAGTCGTCTGAACTCTTGCGCTTTCCGCTACGGTTTGCGCGTTCCGCTACGGGTTACGCGTTCCGCTACGGGCTTTGATCGGCGGGGGTACGAGCTTACTGCTGGGGCGGCTCGAAGCGACCACCGGGTGGAGCGGGGATGACTGCGGGGGGCGGGGGAGCCGAGTTATAAGCATCGGCCGCCTCCATGCCAGTGTCGCTGGCCGGTCGTGCGTAACTACCGCTATCGTCGCTGCCGCTGGCTGCTGGCAGGCGACCGCGAGCGGTCGTGCCGGGTCGAAACCCACCCTCCATACCACTCGCCGTCATCCCATTCCAAGCGTTGGGATTGGGTGGCTGTGGCGCGCCGTGGGAATGGTCGCCATGGTCGTGATCATGGCTGTGGTCGTGGCCGGCTGCCGGTCCAGTAGTCGTGTTCGAAACTGGTGCGGCGGGATAGTTGCCGTAACCCGTTTTCGGAACCGTGGCCTGGACGTCAGCGGCTGGGGAGTTGAACGAGCTACCTGCGGCGCGATTGCCACCGCTATTCGCCACGGCGCCGGCAGTTGCAGCGGCGCTCTTCGACGTGCCACTGGTCGAGTAAGGTCCGGTGTAATAACCGTTGGAGTTTCCGCTGGCCGAGGGTGCGCCTAAGTTGGGACCGCTCATGCCGGTCGACGGATAGCCTTTGCTCGCCACGGTCCCGCTCGTGTTCGTGGAACTGTTCGGCGAGTTCGCGAATGAAGAAGCCGGGGATGGAGGCAACTGGGAGTTAGGCTTGGTGGAGGCCAAGCCGGTAGCCGCCGTGGATGAACGTCCGCCCCACATATTCGACCAACTCGAACCACCTGTGCTACGACAGCCCGTCACGAAAAGTGGAGACGAAACGAGCAAGCTGAGCACCAGAGTGCTGTGGAAAATGCGGCGCATGGCGTCCACGTCCTCATCAAGCAGGAGTCGAAGTTTTTCGGCACAAACCGGCGGGATAGTAGGAACCCCACCAGAGACCGTCAACGCCAGATTTCGTGAAATCAGCCACGAATCCACGACAGTCACGATTATCCCGGCTGGACCTTTCACGAGGCCTGATGAGAGTTGGGCGCGCGGAAGCTGGCGATCGACTCATACGCAAACCCCGCCGCGTTCGCTACTTGCCAACAGGCCAGGGCGATCAGGATTTGGGATTTACGCAGTATTCCCGAATAGCGCCGCAAGTAGTTGGGCAGGCGGCGCACCAAGCTGCGATGAAAGCTGATGTCATCCTTCATCGTGCCCGATTGCCGAATCTGCCGCTGGCGCGAGTACGTTTTAGCCCCACTGCCATACCGAAAGTGCATGTTCCAGAAGCGACGGAGAGTCTGTCCGTGTCGATGTTCCAAGCGTGCCGTCTCTTGAAACACGATCCGGCGAGCGCTTGATCGCCAGCGATCACAAAAGTCTCGATCTTCACCACCTGGGCGGCGGAACGAGCGATCAAATCCATTCAGATCCAGATAAGATTCCCGCCGACACAGCCAATTGTTGCTCGCATAGAATACCGCGTTCCGCTGATCTCGATTGAAATAATCGTACACTAAATCCAGGATCAATTGATTGGTTTCGGCGAATAGGTCGTGGGGAAAGCCATTGAAGGTCGAGCCTGCGATAAGTGCATCGGGGAATTGCTTGGCAGCGTCCA
>JBJSXJ010000189.1:0-6606 GCA_046086325.1 Planctomycetota bacterium
GTTTGCTGCGGCTGGAGTGGTATGGCCCGCGATGCGGCGATGAGCGGCTTCAAACCACTGCGATACGAAGCGTTCGATCTGCAGTTTGCTGAGCGGCTTGACGTGCATCTCTAAAAAATGCTCGCCCAATTCTACATCGCGCTTGTTTTTGTAACCCTGAAAGCGACTCGTCACAAACAATCGATCATGAGGCCGTTCGGGCAGCAGATCACGAATCCAGCCCGCAACGATCGCTCGCAGCCTCGCATCAACGACTTCATCCAGCCCGTCCAGGATCCAGAGCAGCCCATGACCGCGATTCGAATCGTTCCACAAATCCGGGCCGGGATTCTGTTCCTCCGGCAGGCCACCCGGACAGTACGTCTCTTGGTTTAAAAAATTTCGCAGTGACTTGATCGCAAAATCCTGATCGGAATCCGAGCCTTGCGTGTCAATCACAGCCGGGTCGAGGTGTCGCAAACGCAGAAAGACAGGCCGCATGCCGGCGGGCAGTCCAAGGTCCTCGGGTCGATTCCGGCCGCTCGCCAAACGCCACGCAAGTTGACGCGCCCCGGTGGTTTTACCAGCGCCGGGTTCACCCAGCAGAATCACGCCCCGATACTGCCCCGCTTCGCTCTCCTGAAAGACATCGTTCAGCGCAATATCACGATCGTGAGGCTGCGAATCGTGATCGAAACCTTTCATTCCCCGTGAGCGCTCGGATTCCCGGCGTTCATCCGTGCGTCCATGTGTGGTGGTGAGCGGCACATAGACCTGCTCGATCGGCAGTTGGACACCGAAATCCGTATTCATCCCGCGCATCGCCAGAAACTGATGATTCTCAGCCAGCTTTTTCTGATAGAAGCGAACGGCAGGCGACTCTGGCTCGGGTGGTGCGGGCGGCGGATCTGGTGGAGATGGCCCCGGCCCTATTTCTTCCTCCGCCTGCAACTTATTGAAGATTATTTGCAAATGACGCCCGATAGTGGCTCGAAACGAGTCATTCCCGTTACTCGTTCGCGAATACGTCCCGTACAAGCCAAGTTTTTGCTCTTCAATTGATTCTCGAAAGGCCTGCACTTTTAAGTACTGTTCGGTCGCCTTCTTACCCTTTGGCGCCCTCGGCTCGTTATCAAAAAAGAACGCAATCCAGGGACTACCAGTTGCCTTCCAGGACTTCAAGGCGTCTTGAAATTCCTCCTCGGTGCCGCTGCCTGCGGTGTTGGTCGCAGTGCCGAAGTGGCCGGACAGAATTCCAATATAGATCTCATAGTCGGGAAGCTGCTGATTCACGACCTGCTGCGGCACGGGTCCGATCTGGCTGGCCATATTCCGTTCCCAGCCCCAACACTCCAGCTGATGTTTGCAGCCGGCTGGTCTGGTAGCGTTGATATCTTGGACCACCGCTTCCACGATCTCTCGTTCCGCCGTGACATCGCCCGGCGACGAAACAAACACTCGCCAGCTTGTGATTTTCCTGCTGTTTTTCGCCATGTAGCACCACGCAATCTAGAACCGTTCCACACCGGGGCCTCAGGTAAGCCGGGCTCACATGATAAGGAATGTTTAGCGCAAAGACACTAAGACACGGAGATTGAACTGCGGCCGGCATGATTCATGTTAGGAGCAGTCATGCATGCTACGACCAGCCACGCATGCGAAAAGCAGCCATACGTGCTCATAGCATCAATTCGTGTCATTCGTGCGATTCGTGGTAGTAAAACTATCCATGATCGGCGCGAAAGCGTTCGGGCACCGCCCACAGCCCCAGCGCGGGATTGCTGATATAGTAAAAACGTTCGCCATCCGCTGTCGTTTGCCAGCCGTTACGTGCGTCCGGAGACCAATAGCGGTGAGTCATTTCCGCTAGCGATCCGTGGCGATATCCGACCGACTCAATCTCCTCGCGACTCAGTCGGCCCGGGCAATAGGTGATCGTGAAGCGTCCTTCAGAAGAACCATGAATGAGATGCGCGGCAGCCGATAGATTAGCGCGCAAATCTTCCCCTTCCCGCATCATCCGCATGATCTCGGGGGTCGTCCGATACCCATAGCGACGAATCAACTGATCGATATGCGGATCTTCGCCAAACGTCCCCACTTCCGGCGCCAGCACAATCAGTTCGCCACCATCAGCAATCGCCATGCGAGTGCGATAGATCGCTTTATTTCCTAGCCAAGTGCTATGAAATTCCTCGGGATCTAAATAGACCACGATTTTCTGCGGGGCTTCGTCGAGCATCGTGAAGTTTACGGCGAGCGATAATTTTGCGGCTTGCCAGAAACAGTCATGATCATCACCGATATACAAACCGCGCGTGACCAGTGCTCCCTGTGCATCGGGACCGACGACGGTGAGCACGTAGAGCAGCGGCAGATGCTGACAGAAATGATCTTGCGCGTAATTGAGGATGCGGCGCAGCGGAGTGTCCGCTCGGCCCATCATCCGTTCCATCCCATACGCCGCACCGATGAAATGACTCTCGTTAATCCCTTCCGCTCCACCCGTGCCGACGAACAGATTCTTGTTGTAGTTCGCCATGCCGATCACTTCGTGCGGCACGACTTGTCCCAGCGACAAGATCAGGTCATGGCCACCATCCCAGACGAGCCGATTGACTTGCGCGGGCCAAGGTCGGTCCCACAAACCCTCGGTCGCCTGACTCACAAACTCCGCCGGCACCGTCCCCACGGTCACCACATCCTCGCGCCAGCGGTGAGGCCGTATCAAGCTGGCGGGCAGACCGGGGAACATGCGCGCAATCTGCCAATCAGCCATGGGAAAATGAGTGCCCAAGGCGGGCATGACATCCACCAGCCGCTCGCCGTAGTACTCGTGGGTCAGACAGGTGAGTAGCCCGCCGCGACTATTAAGCCGCGTGAAGTCTGGCGGCAGGGCAAGCACTTTCTGTCGCGGCCCCAGTTGGTCGAAAACCGCTCGCAGCGCCGTGCGCACGTCGTCGTCGGTAAGAAACGTGGTGGGAGAACCGGCAGCAAAATAAGTTGTCATCCGTGTGAGCACCCCGAACCAACCGACTCGAAGAAATCATTTCCTTGGTTATCCACCAGAATGAACGCCGGAAAATCTTCGACTTCGATTCGCCAAATCGCTTCCATCCCGAGCTCCGCAAACTCGACCACTTCCACGTGCCGAATGTTTTCTTTGGCCAGGATGGCGGCAGGGCCACCGATGCTGCCGAGATAGAAACCGCCGTGCTTCTTGCAGGCTGCTGTCACTTGTGGCCCGCGATTCCCTTTGGCGATCATCACCAAGCTGCCGCCATGCTGCTGGAACAGATCGACGTAAGCATCCATGCGGCCAGCCGTGGTGGGACCAAACGAGCCGCTCGGGAGGCCCTCGGGCTTCTTCGCCGGTCCCGCATAGTAGACCGGATGATTGCGGAAGTACTCGGGCAGCGGCTGGCCGGCATCAAGTCGTTCCTTAAGTTTCGCGTGGGCGATGTCACGGGCGACCACGATCGGCCCGCTCAGAAGCAAGCGAGTGGTCACGGGATAGCGCGCGAGTTCGGCCAGGATCTCGGACATCGGTCGTCGCAAATCAACTCGAATCGCGCCCTCGTCGCGCCGATGACGCAGCGCCTCGGGAATGTACTTCAGCGGTTCAAACTCGAGCTGCTCGATGAACACACCGTCGCGCGTGATCTTGCCTTTCGCTTGTCGATCCGCGCTGCAAGACACACCAATGCCGATCGGCAGCGAGGCACCGTGGCGCGGCAGGCGGATGACGCGCGCATCGAGAGCAAAATATCGTCCACCGAACTGCGCACCGATACCGCAGTTACGCGCCGCCTCGAGCAGTTGTGCTTCTAGTTCCACATCCCGAAACGCTCGACCTTGCGCATTACCCGTCGTGGGCAAATGATCGAGGTACTTGGTGGAGGCGAGCTTGACGGTCTTGAGCGTCGCCTCGGCCGACGTGCCACCAATGACGAATGCGAGGTGGTAGGGGGGGCAAGCTGCCGTGCCCAGCGACACCATTTTCTGGGTAAGGAATTCGACGAGTGCCTTGGGGTTGAGGACTGCTCGCGTCTCTTGATACAGATAGGTTTTGTTGGCCGACCCACCACCTTTGGCGATGAAGAGAAATTTGTAGGCGTCCCCATCGCAGGCCGACAGATCAAGCTGCGCGGGCAGGTTCGTGTTGGTGTTCTTTTCGTCCCACATGGTCAGCGGGGCGTTCTGCGAGTACCGCAGATTGTTGTCGGCATAGGCTTGGTAAACGCCTTGGGACAGGGCTGCTTCGTCACCGTGCGACCAGACCGCATGTCCTTTCTTGCCCATGACGATCGCCGTGCCCGTGTCCTGACAAAACGGCAGCACGCCGGCGCTGGAGACGTCGGCATTCTTGAGCATGGTGAGGGCCACCATGCGATCGTTTTCCGACGCCGCAGGGTCGTCAAGAATCGCTGCTACTTGGCGCAGGTGAGCAGGCCGCAGGAAGAAGTTGATGTCGTGAAAGGCTTGTGCGGCGAGCAGCGTGAGCGCGGCCGGCTCGATGCACAAGAGCTCCTCACCCGCGAACGGTTTCACACTCACATGGTCGGCCGTGAGCCGTCGATAGTGGGTATCATCATTCCCCAATTCGAACAGTTCTTGATATTGAAATGGTGTCGTTGCCACGCCCACTGCTCCTTCCGCTCAAAGGCTCTGCCGCTCAAAAGCTCTGCCGCACGATACCCAGCACAATTCCCAGCGGTTTCTGGGTCGAGTATCATAGCCGCGTATCATCTCGCATCGAGAAGCCGTCGCCAAGGCGGGGAGACGCGGTTCGTTCCCGCCCCCTCGTGGGCGCCCGATTTCTTGCCGCAGGTTTTTCTCTTCTCGCTCCCATTCGTCTTTCAGACCGAACTTCGTATGCCGGGTACTCCCACGCCGCTGAAACTGTGCATCGCCACCAAAGCCGAACTGGCGCGGACCGAGACGTTTATTCGGACTCACATCGAGCGATTGCCGTTTACTGTTCACCAGTTTTATGGTTCACCTCCGCACACCGATTCCCGGGTGGGTCATGTCCTCGGAGTTTCCCGCTGGCGGCAGCTGGTGGCGGCGCTGCGCGGCACGTCACCGCTGGATGACGAGGCCACTCGCGTCGAGTTGACGGCGAGTTATTTGCGGCGCGAGCGGTTCGATGCGGTGTTAGCGGAATATGGGCAAGTGGGAGGTGAAATGACGGCAGCTTGTACGAGCGCTAGCATTCCCCTCATCGTTCATTTCCACGGCAACGATGCTCACAATCACGCCACGATGAAGCAGTGGCGCGAATCGTACGTGCGGTTTTTCCGCGAGGCGACGGCGCTGGTCGGTGTTTCTCGGCCGATGTGTGATGAACTGGTACGCCAGGGGGCTCCGGCGGCTAAAGTGCGCTACATACCCTATTGGGTCGACACGGCCCAGTTCCACGCCGCCGACCCGGCAGCCGCTCCTCCGCACTTCTTGGCGGTCGGCCGTTTTGTGGAAAAGAAAGCTCCTCATCTGACGCTGCTGGCTTTTGCCCAAGTCGCCCAGGAATTGCCGGCCGCACGCTTAATCTTCATCGGCGATGGCCCGCTCTTCGGCCCCTGTCAGCATTTGGCTCGGCACTTGGGCTTAACCGACCGAGTCGATTTTCTGGGTGCTCAGAATCATACCGTGGTGGGTGAGACGATGCGTCGCGTGCGAGCACTCGTGCAGCATTCGCTACAAGCGCTCGATGGCGATTGTGAAGGCATGCCGCTGGCGATCACCGAAGCGCAGGCGTCCGGACTGCCGGTCGTAGCCACGCGTCATGCTGGCATCGTGGATACCGTGGTGGAAGGAACCACGGGCTATCTGGTCGACGAGCAAGATGTGGCGGGTATGGCGGCGGGGATGTTGGCCGTCGGACGCGATCCCCAGTTAGCCGCCACGCTGGGACGAGCCGGTCGAGAGCGCATCCTGACCGCCTTCTCCCGTGCCCAAACTCTCGATCGACTCGCCGAACTCATCACCCAAGCCGCCGCCGGCCCCATCCCCGCCATACCCTGGTAAGGTCCCAGTCAGGTACTCCAGGATCCCCCTTCGCGATCTTCGTGCCTTTGCGTGAGCCATCCCCAAAGGCGTGAGCCATCCCCCAAGGCGTAGGCCATCCCCTTAGCGTGAGCTATCTCCCGTTCCATGAGCCATCCCCTTAGCGTGAGCTGCGCCCCCCTCGGCGTGAGCCATTTCCTCCCGCCGCCAATTCGGATTGACCCCGAGGCGGCGTTTGGCGTAGATTTCTCGCCCAGCTTGACTAAATCGACTCGGTTGCCAAGGAAACTAAGGGCAACAGTCAGGCGGCTCAGCAATTGCGAGCCTGAATGAGCAGGTATCGTCAGGGAGGGCGAGATGGATTTACACCGGGCCGATGGGCCGAGTGACACGGGCAAAGAGCTGCGCACGAGCGACCGTTTCGAGGCGGTGGTAGCAGACCGCGATCGACCGCGCATCTTGATCGCTCGGATGAGTGCCATTGGGGATACAATTCTGACGATGCCGGTGGCGTGCGCCATCCGCGAGCAATACCCGCAGGCCACGATTGGCTGGGTCGTGGAGAAAGGTGCTTCCACCGTTCTTCGCGGACACGAATGCATCGACGAAATGATCGTGCTG
>JBJSXJ010000190.1:0-4138 GCA_046086325.1 Planctomycetota bacterium
GTCCGTCGTACGGTCGTTCCTTTTCCTCGACGGACTAGAAGTCCGTCGTACGGTCGTTCCTTTTCCTCGACGGACTAGAAGTCCGTCGTACGGTCGTTCCGTTTCCTCGACGGACTGGAAGTCCGTCGTACCGTCGTTTCATTTCCTCGACGGACTGGAAGTCCGTCGCACCGTCGCAGCTGCAGATCGACGGACTGGAAGTCCGTCGTACGGTCGTGGTTGCAGATCGGCTGTGGCGCAACTCGCTGGTGATCTTCAATTGCCCTTGAGCGGCTCGCCTGTCTCGCGGTCGTAGCGGTCGCCGCGCAGCTTTGCGGGTGGAGCATCGTCCGTGGTCCGACGCCACTCCGCCAGCTCCGCTCGCAAACGCTGCAACTCGCCTGCTAACTTCTCGTCCGCCACCCGATTCTTCAGTTCATGAGGATCCAACTGCAGATCGAATAGTTCCTCGGCGGCTCGGGGATGATCAAACACCGATCGCTGGCTGGGTGTGAGTTCACCGCGATCTCGTAGCCGTCGCATTTCCTGAAACGTGTCACCTCGAACGGCATCCGCCGGCGGCGTCCCCGGTAAGTTCGGCAGCTCATTCACGATCAACTTGTAGCGTCCATCGCAGACCGCACGTTCGCGCGCCTGATAATCATGCCAGTTATGCTCGGCGAAAATCGTCGAGCGTATGCTGGCGGACGGATCACGTAAAACAGCGGTAAAACTACGTCCTTGAAACGTGGAGGCAGGAGTCGCACCGGCAATTTCGACCAGCGTCGGACCGATGTCGATCGAACTAATGAGCGATGCTGTGGAACGGTTTGCGGGCACCTTCCCGGGCCAGCGGATGAGCAGTGGAGTTTGAATTCCACTGTCGTACAACGTGGTTTTCGAGCGGGGAAACGGTCGACCATTGTCGGTCATGAAGAGCACAATCGTGTTGTCCGCCAGTTGCTGCTCGTCGAGTGCATCGAGGAGTTGGCCCACGTAACTGTCCAGTCGAGTGACCTCGTCGTAATACTGCGCCAGATCGCGACGCACGGCGGGTGTGTCTGGATAGTAGGGTGGAACCTGGACTTGCTCGGGGCGATGCGGTTCTGTAAGCGTGTCCGCTGCGTAATCGCGATGCGGATCGAAGGCGGCCAGCCAGAGGAAGAATGGTTTATCCGCGGGACGTTTCGCCAGCGTAGGAAGCCACTGTTCGCAGCCGCTCCCGTCGCGTTTAATTCCGGCGGGCAACGCCTGACCGGCCTCCACGACCAAATCAAACCGCTTTTTCGCGTGCGGTCCCAAGTGCCATTTACCCGCCGCGGCCGTCCAGTACCCCGACTCCCGCAACCGCTCGACAAACGTCACTTGATCCGCGGGCAAGGGCTGATGCAGTTCGGAGGCACCCGTGTTGTGCGGATAGCGCGAAGTGATGAGGCTCGAACGACTTGGGCTACAGGAACTACAGGTGAGGTACGCACGTTCAAAACGCAAGCCTTCTCGGGCCAAGCGGGCGAGTTGCGGCGTTCGCGCCGCCTGCGGCTCATAGGGCGCCGCATCCGTACACCCCAAGTCATCGGCAATCATCAAGATGATATTAGGACGCTTGGTCGAGCTAGTCGGTGCAGGCGCGGTGCTTGGTGCAGGCGCGGTGAACGGTGCCGGCGACTCGCTGCGCGCAGGCGTGATCGTGGGCTTCGTCGCCAGTAGATCGCGGGGGACATCGAGCGACCAGACTTCGTTACTTAGCGGCTGAGCATGTCCTCCCGCCACCCAGATCTTATCTTGAAACAGATACGCCGAATGCTCGTGTCGCTCTTTCCAAATCTGCTTGGACTTTAACTCCGTCCATTCCTTCCCATCAGGTGAAAACCAGACGTCTCCCCAATTGCGCGACGGGTTGTTGGACCAGCCACCTAACACCCAAAGATGGTCACGATAGGTGACGGCTGAAAACCACATTCGCGGTGACCAGCCGGCACGCTCGGTTACACACGTCCAGTGCTCTCCATCCTCACTGCACCACACATCGTTAAAAGCTTGATACTTCGGCACATAGTTGCCACCGCCAAAGACATACAGCTTATCGCCGAGCACGGCCGCTTGATGATAGGCACGCGGCGCCCAGCCGGCATGCTCGGTCACGCACGTCCACTCTCGTCCATCCACACTGGACCAAACATCATTCTTTAAGCTTCGCTCATCACCGAAATAGTAGTTTTCGGTACCACCCAATAACCACATTTTGCCTTTGAACTGCACGAGTCCCGCGGCCAATCGAGCGCTCCACGGTGCCTTCTCCGTGTCACACCGCCAGTTCACTCCATCACCCGTCGACCAGACTTCGTTGCTGGCCGAATGGCCCGGCAACCGTCCGTTGTACCAGCCACCCATAAGCCACAAGCGGTCGTTGTGCGTGACCGTCATCGGCAAATCACTGTGCTTCCACGGCGCCTCGGCCGTCACCTGACGCCAGCTTTTACCATCCGCCGAGCTCCAGACGTCCCGCGGCGGAGCGGCAAATGAGTTGAACCAGCCGCCCAGCAGCCAGAGCTGATCGCGAAACACCACTTCGCCCTGCGAATCCCTTGCCTGCCAAGGAGCCTCCGCCGTCACTCGCACCCAGTCCGGCCCGTCAATCGACCGCGCTGCCGCTGAGCTGGCTGCCGCTGTGTTGGCTGCTGCAGTGCTGGCTGCTGCTGTGCTGGCTGCTGCTGTGTTGGCTGAATTTGCCAATTCATCGCCCAGCACCCGGCAACTCTGCGGCTCCAGTCCCACACTCACGAACCAGCTCCAATTCAGGAGCAGCGCAATAAAAACAAACCAGCGCATCGTGAGCCTCCCGTGTCGCTTCATGACAGAGCTGCCTATCCAGTAGAAGAAACGGTTAGACTTATGATCCGTTTACTTGGACGCTGCCGGAGCCTTGCGCGGCACGTCACACACTTCCGCCGCATGTCGCAGCGCCGCAATTTTATCGTTCCAGGTCGGAATGAATTCTTGCACGACAAAGCCTTGATAATTCGTTTCTAAAATGGCATTCATGACAGCTGGATAATTAATCTCCTGAGTGTCATCTAATTCGCCTCGACCTGGATTTCCAGCCGTATGATAATGAGCAATATATTCATGATATTTGCGAATGCGTCGAATCACGTCGCCGTTCATGATCGACACATGATAAATATCAAAGAGTAACCGAAAATTAGGCGAGCCAACTTGGCGAATCAAATCGACACAAAAATCAACGTCGTCGCCAAAGTAACCGGGATGCCCTTTCATCGGATGCGAGCCATCTCGAGAATTCAAATGCTCCAGGCATAACGTCACTCCACTCTCCTCCGCCAACGGCAGCACCTTCTTCCAGACTTCTAAACAGTCCCGAATCGCTCGATCGCGATCCATCCCTTCGAACTTCATCCCCGTAAACGTGATCACCCGCTGACACTTGACCGCCTTGGCAACCTGAATCGCATCGGTCAGCTTTTCAATTACCAGGTCGCGGTAACGCGGATTACAGGGCCCCTCCGCAAACCCATGACTGCTCACCAGCGAAATCTCCAGGCCCAGCTCCCGTGCCGCCGGATAGGCCTCCCGCGGAATCCCCTCGATGCCCACCATGCCCAGTTGCCGAGCGTGCCGAGCGAGTTCAGCAGCCGGCAGGGGAGAAAAACACCAGCCCATCACCGACTGGCGAATGGCACCGTGCTGAATACGAAAATCGGGAGTGGCCGCTGATTGAGGTCGTTGCGCGAGCATGGTGGATGGATGCAGAAGTTGAGTGGTCGTGGCAACCCCAGTGGCCGCCAACGTAGTCGTCAAAAAATCGCGTCGCGTGGAGTGGTGCATGATGAAAACCTCCGTGCGTAATGGTGAGGCCCACATCGTCGCATGACGCATCCCTCGTTGCAACCCTTGCGCACGGGGTTTGTTGCGCAGGGGGTTTGTTGCGCACGGAGAATACGGGTTTTGTTTCGCACGGAGAACACAGGCTTTGTTTCGCACGGAGACACGGAGACACGGAGGGGAGGATTAGGGATTAGGGATTTTGAAATTAGGACGTAAAAATAAAATAAAACCAAATAATAAGTGAAGGAAATAAGAAATAAAAGAATAAAATAAGAAATAAGAAATAAGAAATAAGAAATAAGAAATAAGAAAT
>JBJSXJ010000191.1:0-4861 GCA_046086325.1 Planctomycetota bacterium
AATCCCCTCCCCCAACTTCCCTCCACCTTTGTGCCCCCCGTGTCTCCGTGCGCAAAAAAACCTGTGTCCTCCGTGCGCAACCCCGTGTGCCCCGTGCGCAAAAAAACTGTGTCCTCCGTGCGCAACCCCGCGTCTCCGTGCGCAAGAAATTACTGAGGCGGCACTGCCACGGTGTGGCGCCATGTTTCGACCTCTTTAAGCAATCCCTCGATGCGGGTGTTGAGCTGGTCGAGTTGGGTGAGGATATCATCCTGGCGGGAATCGAGTTCCAGCAGTAGAGACTGCTCTAACGCTGCTGGTTGCAGCAGGTCGACGGTTCCCCCATTGTGACTGGCATTCATTTCCGGTTTCCTCGTGGAGCGGGCTACTCTGGGTACGAGGATCGGCTGGCGAAAACCGCCCGGGCGAATGCAAGTTTCCACCCCGCTACGGTTTACCTAAACGCTCCTCTGGACACGCAGCGGTCCGTTTGACTACACTACTGGGCCCTCGAATGACGAAAATCCTTCACGTCGAGGCCAGTGAGGTACACATGATCCATTTGAACAAGGTCTTTTAAGCGTTTTTCGAGCGTCGGTGTCGCATCGCTAAACTAAGGAGGAACGATGGTTAAGTTGGTTGTCCGGGAAAAAGAGTCGATTCAGGAAGCTGTCCGCCGATTCCGCAAGCTGGTCGAGCGGAGCGGGATCAAGAAAGAAATGCGACGTCGAGAATATTATGAGAAGCCGAGTGAGATTGCGCGACGAGCACGTTTGCGTGCCGAACGCCGTTCTCGCCGCACGACGACTTCCCCGGTCTAAGCCGACTCCGTCGATTCCCGGGACACCTTTGTCCATCGTCGGTCAATCTTGCCAGCCTCTTCGCTGCGCACTTGCAATCTGCCCATCGCGGCAGATTGCCCTGGTCTTGGCTGCACTCTGCAGTCTAGTCGCGTGGTTCTGGCCTGTAGCAGTCGAGAATGTCTCGAGTCGCGCACTGTGGGCCGCTACGGCTGACGAGCACCGGGAGTTCTTTGAGTCGCGAATTCGGCCGCTCTTGGTCGAGCATTGTTATGCCTGCCATAACTCGGTCACCACGGCCGACGGCGGATTCGCTCTAGACCATCGCGCCGCGCTCTTGAAAGGTGGCGACAGCGGCCCAGTCCTCGTGCCGGGTAAACCCGCCGAGAGTCGTTTGCTGCAGATCCTGCGTCATGAGGTGCCGGAGCTGAAAATGCCGCGCGGCGGTGCGAAACTCAAACCAGCAGCACTCGCCGACCTCGAGCGCTGGATTGCTCTAGGCGCGCCCGATCCGCGCGACGCACCGCCCTCCCCTCAAGAACTCGCCCAAGCAACCGCCTGGGATACCATTTTTCGACAGCGGAAGCAGTGGTGGAGCCTGCAACCCGTGCACCCGCGGCTCATCCCGGCAGTGAAGACGCCCCATTGGACTCGGCAACCTCTGGATCGCTTCATCCTCGCCAAACTCGAAGAACATTCCCTGACTCCCGCCGAACCGGCCGACAAACAAACGCTGCTGCGTCGCCTTACGCTAGCGCTTACCGGCCTGCCACCGCGGCAGGACGAAATGGAAGCGTTTCTGGCCAGCGATTCCCCCGACGCCTTCGAACGAATGGCGGAACGACTGCTCGCCTCACCCCGCTACGGTGAACGCTGGGCACGGCACTGGATGGACCTCGTGCGCTACAGCGAATCGCATGGCAGCCAGGGCGATCCCGAGTTACCCAATGCTTATCGGTATCGCGACTATCTCATTCGAGTGTTCAACGACGATCTGCCGTACGATGAGTTTGTGCGCGAACAACTTGCCGGTGATCTGCTCCCCACCCCGCGCTGGAACGCGCGTGATCAATTGAATGAATCGGCCATTGGCCCCGCCCACCTCCGCATGGTGGAACTCGGCTTCGTCCCCGTCGACGCACTCGATGATCAAATGAAAGTCGTCGACAACCAAATCGATGTTTTTTCCAAAGCCTTCCTGGGGCTGACCGTCTCCTGTGCTCGTTGTCATCATCATAAATTTGACGCGATCAGTCAGGATGACTTCTATGCGATCTATGGCATCTTTGCGAGTAGCCGACCGGGGCAAGTGCTGATCGACACCCCAGAATTGCTCGCTAAAAACCGTGCGGAACTCGAACAGCTCAAAACGCGTATCCGAGACGAACTGGCAACGGCTTGGCTGCAGTCGGCGGCCAGTTTACCGGAGCGATTGCAGCAGCAATCTCTGCAGGAAACCAAACTCACCGACCTGACTCGGCGACTGCAGCAACTGCAGTTACAGATCGCGGCGATCGAAGCGCCGGCACGCGGCATCGTGCTGCAGCGCCGCGGCTCTGCGACCAATGACGCTCTGCCTGCTCCCGACGCCCGCTGGAGTTTCGAGGGCGATGCCCGCGATCGTGTCGGCGAGCATCACGGCGAGTTATTCGGCGGTGCCATCGTACGCAATGGTCGCTTGATCCTGGACGGAGTCGGCGCGAACATGCGCACGGCCGTCCTGCAGGATGACATCCACGAAAAAACGCTCGAAGCCTGGGTGTCACTGGCCAACCATCAGCAACGTGGCGGCGGGGTCATCGGCCTGGAGACACCAGAAGGTCGATTCTTTGACTCGATTGTGTTTGGCGAGTTGAAGCCGAAGCACTGGCTTGCCGGTAGTGATTTTTTTAATCGCACGCAGGATCCCGCCGGGATCGAAGAAACGGCGCCTCCCAATCAACTGATTCACATGGCGATTGTTTACGCCCGAGACAACTCGATCACGCTCTACCGTGACGGCGAGCGGTATGGGGTCAGCTACCAGAAAGGCACTCTGCGACCGTTTCTCAAGGGGCAGTCTCGTTTTCTCTTCGGCCAGCGGCTCTCCGACATCAATCCACCGCTGGCGGGCGAGATCGAAGAGGCGCGCTGTTATCGCCGCGCGCTGACCGCCGCCGAAGTCGTCCAGTCGTATCGAGCGGGTCCGAGCGGCGTGACGGCCGCGGAGCTGATGGCGGTGCTGAGTCCTCCGCAGCGCGAACAGCTTGGCCAGCTTCAAGCGGAACGGGAACAGCTTGAGCGCGAACAGCGAGCGCTGACTGCGACCACCCAGGACGCTTGGAAGGCAGCTCTGGACGATGCCCGGGCGAATGCGGCGAGCCCGCTGCATCTGTGGCATCAGTGGCTGACGGCGGCAAACTCCGCTGCTCCCGGCAATCTGCGAGAACGTTGGCAGCAACTGGAAAAACAGGTGAATGACGACAGGACGACGCGCCGCGAATTCAACCAAACGCGATTTCAGGCGCTGTGGAATCTGAGCACCTCGGACCGCGCTCAATGGTTTCCATCAGGCACGGGCCTGACACTCCAACCGAACTCCACCACCAACAGCCCGCCGCGTCCAGCGACCGCTGTCGCGCCCTCTTCACCCCATGATTCCAAGCGACCTGCCGCGCCAACCGTAGGCGACTTCAGCTTAGAAATTACGGGGGATCGTATCGTCCGCGGACTGTTACCCGCCGCCCTCACCACGCACTCGCTGAGCACGCGTCATACCGGTGTCTTGCTTTCGCCACGGTTTAAGATCGAGACGAATAGTATCAGCGTGCATGCTTGGGGCCAGAATAGCTGGGTGCGGCTCGTCATCGAAAACTATCCACTCGGCAATGGCGGGATCTATCCCGCCGTTCGACTTAATCGCGACGACTTCGGCTGGATCCGCCTCGATACCGCCTATCGCAAAGGCGCTTATGCGCAGCTTGAATTCAGCACCGACCCCGTGGAACGAGCTTTTTTCGGAGTGGCGGAGATCGTTGCCAGCGATCAAGGCGAAACGCCCCGTGAACTCAGCGTGCCGATGGGCGAGCTACTTTCGGGAGGTCCGCCCAGTTCCGCCGCCGAGCTGTCACGGCGTTATGCCGATGCCCTGCACGCGGCCGTGCGCGACTGGCAGCGAGGAACATCATCGCCGCAGCAGGCCGAGCTGCTCGACTTTTTCGTGCGCCGCTCACTCGTTCCCACCACCCTGCGCGACCTGCCACAACTCAGCGACCTGGTCGCTCGTTATCGGCAACTGGAGCAGGAGATACCGCTGCCGCGTCGTGCCCCAGGAGTCATCGAAGCGTCGGCGTTCAACCAGCCGCTCTGGGAACGTGGACAAATCACTCGCCCCACGCAGCCCGTTCCCCGACGTGGCTTGTCGCTGTTTGGTGTCGAGCCGTTTGCGACGCAGCAGAGTGGTCGCTGGGAATTGGCTCAGCAAATTACCGTCCCCGAAAACCCACTCCTGGCACGCGTGCTCGTCAATCGACTTTGGCAGCACCTCTTCGGTCAAGGAATCGTCGGCACGGTCGACAATTTCGGACGATTAGGAGATGAGCCGACGCACCCCGAACTGCTCGACGATCTCGCCGCACGCTTCGTGCGCGACGAGCAGTGGTCGATGAAAAGCATGGTGCGAACAATGGTCACCTCGCAAACCTGGCAGCAGTCGTCCACCGCATCCGCAGCCGCGCGCGAACGCGATCCCAGGAATCAGTGGCTCTCGCACATGCCGATTCGCCGGCTCGAAGCCGAAGCGATTCGCGACTCGCTGCTCGCCGTCAGCGGCCAGTTGAATTCCGCAATGTATGGCCCCGGTGTGAATGTCTATTTCGTGAATAAAACCGAAGGCGGTGGCCCGAAGGGACCGCTCGACGGCGAGCGACGGCGCAGCATCTATCAGCGCGTGCGGCGCAACGCGTTCAACCCGCTGCTGGCGGTTTTTGATGCTCCCCAGCCTGCCACCACGCGTGGCCGCCGCGACGTGACAAACGTGCCCGCTCAGGCCCTCACCTTACTCAACGACCCCTTCGTCATCGATCAAGCACAGAAATGGGCCG
>JBJSXJ010000192.1:0-13078 GCA_046086325.1 Planctomycetota bacterium
CAAATTGATCGTCGTGAACGCCCAGCAGTTGGAATATCAAGCACTCGAAACACTACTCAACACGCACGGCGTAACAAGCATCGTTCTAACCGCCGCCTTTTTCAATGACATCATTGATGTTCACCCTCAAGCGCTCACCAACCTGCAGGAGATCGTGGTTGGTGGTGAAGCCCTCTCCGTGGCACGCATCGTTCAGGCTTATGAACGCTTGGGGAATCACGTGCAGCTCATCAATGGCTATGGGCCCACCGAATGCACCGTGTATTCGACAACGTACCGGATTCCGCGCAATGTTACCGTGCAATGGCCCAGTATTCCCATTGGAAAACCTCTGGCGCACACCACCTGCTACGTGCTCGATCAGGAACTGCACGAAGTGGCCGACGGTGTCGCCGGCGAGCTCTACATTGGTGGCTGGGGACTGGCTTTGGGGTATATCAACCAGCCTGAACTAACCGCGGAACGTTTTATCGCAGATCCGTTTTCCACCGCTCCCCACGCGCGACTCTATCGAACGGGCGATGGAGTGCGCCGGCTGGCAGACGGCAATTTAGAGTTTATCGAGCGACTCGATCGACAAGTAAAACTGCGCGGATTTCGCATCGAGCTTGGCGATATCGAGGCGATGATGAGACGTCATCCTGGCGTGCGCCAGTGCGCCGTCTTGCTCCGCGAAGATCGCCCGGGAGACAAACGACTTGTTGGCTACTACGCTCCCATGGCATCCGGCGACGGAGTGGCCGATGCTGCGCTGTCTGCACCAAACTCGAATCCTCAATCGCTAACCGCCAACCTCATGGACTGGCTGCGGACGATGCTGCCGCAATACATGATTCCCGCTTGTTTGATGGCTGTCCCCGAATGGCCACTCAATATCAATGGCAAACTAGACCGTAATCGACTACCACTACCCGCTGACGATATCTATCGCTGGCAGCGTGAATATGTCGCTCCGCGTACCTCAACCGAAGAGCGACTCGCGCGGCACTTCTGTGATTTGTTAGGGCTTAAGCAAGTTGGAATCAACGACCGCTTCTTTGAACTCGGCGGCCACTCCTTACTCGCCATCAGGCTGCAGCATCGACTCGTGGGCGAATTCGGTTGGCAGCTTCCGCTGAGTTTGATCTTTGCTCATCCGACAGTCGCGGAGTTGGCGGAGCAGCTAGAGCAGTGGCGCAGTGCACAAGAGAAACAAGAGGCGAAAGTTTGGCCGAGCCCGATTACTCCGCGGACATCGAGCTGTCTTGATCCCGCTCACGATCCCATTCCTCTTTCTTATAACCAGCAGCGGCTGTGGTTCCTCGACCAATTCGAAGGTTCTCTCTCGGCCTACAACCTTTCGTTTGCATGGCGACTGACAGGGCCTTTGAATCGCACCGCACTCCAGCGTGCTTTTGACCTCGTCGTACAGCGTCATGCAGCACTGCGGACCAACATCGACTCACTGGACGGATCACCGTTCCAAGTGGTCCACGACTCCCTCGCAACTGGGCTCGTTTGCGAAGAATTCCCATCAGCAGATGATCTGTCAGCGGTCGACTTGCCTGCCACCGACGACGATGCGCTGCGAGCTTTGTTAGAAGCGGAGCTCGCTCGTCCTTTTCAGATCCGCTGTGAACCACTGTCGCGCGCTCGCCTCGTGAGAATGGCCGAGGCTGATCATCTGCTGGTGATCACTTGGCATCACTTAGTTACCGACGGTTGGTCGCTACCGATTCTATGGCGTGATTTACGCTTGGCTTATGAAGCCTGTTGCCTTGACGGCGAGCCATCCTGGGAGCCGCGACTCATCGACTATCCCGATTTCGCCTGCTGGCAGCACGAACAGTTCACTGCGGCTCGTCTCCAGCCACTCATTGATTATTGGCAGCAGCAATTACAGGGCCTCACACAACTGGAATTGCCCACCGACTTTCCGCGGTCCGAGAGGCAGTCTTATGCCGGGGAGTGCTATCGTTTCACTATTGATGCTTCACGCGTTGCGCGCCTGCAGCAACTCGCACAGCAGCAGCAAGTCACGCTCAACATGCTGCTCCTCTCGATCTTCCAAACGCTCCTTCATCGCTACACGGGAGAATCCGATTTGGCGATCGCCATGCCCGTGGCAGGTCGCGACCAGGAACAACTGGAACGGCTTGTGGGCTTTTTCGTCAACACGTTGGTCATCCGCGGGGATTTGTCCGGCGATCCGACGATGCAGCAACTTTTGCAGCGCACTCGCCAAACGGTTCTCGCAGCACTTGATCATCAACTGCTCCCGTTCGAAAAACTCGTCGAAGAGCTGCGGCCCGAACGCGTGCCAAATCGTAATCCGCTGGCGCAAGTTTCGTTTCAGTTCCTGCCGTACGACTTTGCGAATCTAAGACTGCCGAATCTGATTACTCGGCAGATTCAAGCCCAGCGAGTACCGGCACGCTTCGATTTGGAAATGAATCTTGGGCAGCGCGATCAGCAGATTGAAGGCGAGATTGTCTATCGCACCGATCTGTTTCGCGCCTCGCGAATGAAACGTCTCGCGGGCCACTTTCTAACTCTGATCGATGCCGTTCTCGATCAACTCGACCAGCCCATCAGCCGCTTACCCCTGCTGACGTCTGAGGAACGTAATCAAATACTGATCGACTGGAATAACACTTCTCGGCCTTATCCCGCAGAGAAAACCTTATCGGAATATGTCGAGCAACAGGCGGCTAGCACGCCCGACGCCATTGCTCTCGTGGACGGCGAACGTGAATGGACCTATCGGCAGTTCAATTCCCAGGCAAATCGTGTGGCCCGAGTCCTGCTGCGCCGTGGCGCTGCGCGCGGAGACATCATTGGCATTGGCATGGAGCGATCGGCGGAATGGGTCATCGCGATTTTGGGCGTCCTGAAATGTGGTGCCGCCTACTTGCCGCTCGATCCAACGCATCCAGATCGCCGTCTGGATTTCATGTTGAGCGACACCCGAACTCGCTTCGTTCTGGGAATGCCCACAACACTGTCGCGACTTGAGTCGCTGCTGCAAGCTCATTCGATCCCGGGCATCAACTGGACTGACTGCGTACCTGCCATAAACGAGTGCGGGACTGAAGATGATTCGTCACTCTCTGCTGAGGAGAATGCATCGATCGATTCGAATCCTCCCGCGGTCGCTCAGCCTGATGACTTAGCCTATGTAATGTTTACGTCCGGCTCGACGGGACGCCCTAAAGGTGTCGCCATTCGTCATCGCTCGGTGTGTCGCTTGGTATTTTCCAATGACTATATCACCGTCGGTAGCGATCGAGTCTTTGCGCATCTATCAAGTATTTCATTCGATGCCTCGATATGGGAAATCTGGAATGCCTTGCTTCATGGCAGCAAACTAGTTATCGGCCATTCAGAACAACTGGACTTTAATGCCCTAGAGAAATTGCTGCGGCAACATTCGGTAACCACAATTTTTTTAACTTCTACGTTACTCAATGAAGTGATCGATCATCGCCCCACGGTGCTTGCCAGCGTGGCAGAGCTGATGACCGGCGGCGAAGCACTCTCCGTGCCGCACATTGTTTCGGCGTATAAAAAGCTGGGAAATAAGCTGCAAATCGTCAACGCTTATGGACCGACGGAAGGCACCGTCTGTGCGACCGCCTGTCGAATTCCCCATGACATCACTCTGCAATGGCCCAGCGTTCCAATTGGTAAGCCTCTAGCAAATACGACTGTTTATATTCTTGACGCTCATCAGCAACCGGTACCAATTGGCGTAAGCGGTGAACTTTATATTGGTGGGCCAGGATTAGCCGTTGGCTACATGGCGCAGCCCGAACGGACCGCGGAGCAATTTGTCCCACACCTGTTTGCGACTGATCCGCAAGAGAAACTCTACCGTACCGGTGATTGCGTCCGCTGGATGGAAGATGGAAACATTGAGTTCTTGGGGCGTCGCGATGAACAGGTGAAACTGCGCGGCCAGCGCATTGAACTCGGGGAAATTGAACTAGCGATTCGCAGTGATGCGCGTATCAACCAAACGATCGTTGTAGTGCGCGAGGATCGTCCCGGCGACCGGCAGTTAGTAGCGTATTACTCCACGCTGCACGATGAGTCCGTGGACTTACACGATCGACTGCGCAGTATGCTGCCCTCGTACATGGTCCCGAATTACTGCATCGCCGTGCGTGAATGGCCGCTCACCCCTAGCGGTAAACTCGATCGCCGTCGACTTCCCGCACCTCAAATCAGTCCCACCAAAAACACGCCTGCAATCGTATTCCCAGCCAACGATTTAGAAGCGGAGTTGGCGGCGATGTTCGCTCAACTGCTGGGCTCAGCACAGTTGAGTACCAGTGCGAATTTCTTTGATTCGGGCGGCCATTCGTTGCTGGCAGTTCGCTTACAAAACCGCCTTCGCACCACGATCTCCGCCGACTTGTCACTACGGGATATCTTTGATTATCCCACGGTCCTGCAACTGGCTCGTCGGATCCAAGAATTGCGTCGACAGAAAGTGGCAAGCAGTTCTGAGCCATCCCCCGTTCATCCCACGGGAACCAGTGCCGATCCCCAAGCCTCTTGGTTAACGATATACCCTCACAGTCAGACCGCGCCGACAGCCAGCCAGCGGTCGCCACTTTCTTACTCGCAGCAACGACTCTGGTTCCTCGATCAGTATGAACCTGGGCTAGCTGCGTACAACATCGCTTTTGCCTGGCGACTGCGCGGTCCGTTGGATGTTTCCGCCTGGCAGCGAGCGGTCAGTCTCGTTGAACAAAGACATTCCTCCCTCCGCACCAATTATCAATCTTACGAAGGAAAACCTTATCAGATCGTGCAGTCAGAGCCCCGCATCGTATTAACGATTGAGGATTGTTCTGACGGTGGTAGAAAAGAATGCGTCAGTGATCTAGATACGAATACTCGAAACCTACCTAGAGCGACCGGTGCTGCGAGAGATGAAAATCTGGCAGAATTGCTGGAGGCGGAGTTTAATCGGCCATTTGATCTGAGCCGCGACTCACTCATGAGACTCCGCCTGATGCACATCGGCACGGACGACCATCTACTCCTGAGCGCCTGGCATCACATTGCTACGGATGGCTGGTCTTTTCCGATCCTCTGGCGCGACTTGCAGCAAGCTTATGATGCTTGTCGGCAAGGCCAGGATCCCGCCTGGAAGACTCTCCCCGTCGATTACGTGGATTATGCAGTCTGGCAGCGCGAGCAGTTGACCGACGAGCGCCTGCAACCGCAGATCGCTTACTGGCGCCAACAGTTGGCCGGATTAATCTCACTCGACTTACCCACCGATTTCGCACGGCCTGAGCAGCCCTCCCACGCAGGTCGCTGCCATCGCTTCAACTTAGATGCCGCGCAAGTCACTCGACTACACCTGCTCGCACAACAGCAACAAGTCACGATGAACATGCTGTTGCTCTCCGTCTTTCAAATCCTGCTCAGCCGCTACACGGGGCAAACCGCTGTGGCCGTCGCCATGCCCGTCGCCGGTCGAGAACAGGAACAGCTCGATCAGCTCGTTGGTTTCTTCGTTAACACCTTAGTAATTCGCGGTGATTTGTCGGGACAACCGACTATGTCCGAACTACTGCAACGGACGCGTAAAACGGTTCTCGATGCTCTCGACCATCAGCTGCTGCCCTTTGAAAAACTGGTAGAGGAACTGCGTCCCGAACGCATCCGAAATCGTACCCCACTGACCGATGTTTCATTTCAATTCATCGGCTACGAGCAATCTACGTTGCAATTAGATGGGCTGGTGATCGATGAAATTCCGGCGGATCGTCTGCCAGCTCGCTTCGATTTAGAGATGACCTTGTGGCAGCAGGAAGAACAAATCGAAGGTTCGATTATTTATCGCACCGAGCTCTTTGAGCCTCAGCGCATCGAGCGACTGGTCGGGCATTTTCTGACGTTGATTGATAGTCTGCTGGAGCGACCCGACCTGCCGATTCACTGTCTCCCCCTACTCACCCCTGCCGAACAAACTCAAATTCTTGTCGACCGGAATCCGCCAGCACTACCTTATCCCGCGCATCTGACCTTGCCGCAGCTCGTCGAGCAACATGCAGACCAACGTCCTGACTCGATTGCCATCGTGTGTGGCGAGCAGCAGTGGACCTACGGCGAACTCAATCGTCAAGCCGATCAGGTCGCTCAGTCGCTGCAGCAGCAAGGTGTCCAGCATGGTGACATCGTTGGAGTGGCAATCGACAGGTCCGCTGAGTGGGTCATTGCGATTCTGGGAGTACTAAAATGTGGTGCAGCTTACTTGCCGCTTGATCCAGCCCTGCCCGTCGCTCGCTTGCAAGCGATGATTGAAGATACGAGTATTCGACTCGTGCTCGGCATAACCGAGTCGTTGAAACAATTAGATTCGCTTTTGCAAACTCATCAGATCCAAGGCCTCATTTGGAGTGATTGCCGGAGCAGTTCAGCATCGGCTGAACATTCAGCTGCATCTTCCCGAGCGGAATTGGCTGCCAGTGAGAAGCCGTCACGAAGCGGAGATCCTGACGATCCGGCCTATGTCATGTTTACGTCGGGATCAACTGGACGACCTAAAGGAGTTGTGATTCGCCAGCGTTCGATCGCACGCCTCGTCTTTGGCAATAACTATGTGAACTTTGGTCGAGACCAAGTATTTGCTCACCTCGCGACCATTTCCTTCGATGCCTCGACTTGGGAAATCTGGGGAGCCTTGCTGCATGGTAGTAAGCTGGTGATTGGACAGACTGAGCAGCTTGATTTTCAATCACTCGAAAACTTACTCAAACAGCATCAAGTCACCACGCTCTTTCTCACGTCGACGCTCTTTAATGAGATCATTGATCTTCATCCCACGGCGCTAGCGCAGGCCCAACAAGTGATGGTCGGTGGAGAAGCCTTGTCCGTTCCTCATATTGTGCGAGCCTACGAAAAGCTCGGGAACCAAGTGCAATTGATCAATGGCTATGGCCCGACTGAGAACACCGTTTTCTCCGTGACGTATTCCATTCCCTCGAGTATCACAACCGACTGGCCGAGTGTGCCCATTGGAAAACCGGTCGGTGGCACTCGAGCCTATGTCTTGGATGAATACCAGCAGCCGGTGCCCGTTGGTATTGCCGGTGAGTTGTATCTTGGCGGGGAGGCACTCGCGGTTGGTTACATCAATCAGCCTGACATGACGGCCGAACGTTTTGTGAGGGATCCATTTTCCAGCTATCCCACGGATCGACTTTATCGCACCGGCGATCGGGTGCGCTGGCGCGAAGATGGACAACTGGAATACCTGAACCGAATGGATGCTCAGGTAAAATTACGCGGCTTTCGCATTGAACTCGGTGAAATCGAAGCAGCGCTGCTAGAGCATCCCCAAGTCCGCTTGGCGGTCGTCGTGTTGCGGGAAGATCGGCCCGGAGAGAAAAGACTGGTCGGTTACTATGTACCGCCAGCAGGTCAATCCGTCGATCATCAGTCACTGCTTCAAATACTGCACGAACGCTTGCCGGTTTACATGATTCCCACGGCACTCATCGCGCTACCAGATCTGCCTCGTCTGCCGAGTGGCAAACTGGATCGTCAATCACTGCCCACACCGCCGACTCTTCTGCCGGAAATGGTTGCTGCGGGGAATGAACCACGCAGCGCCACTGAGCATCAATTAGCAAACATCTGGCAAGAACTGCTCGGCCTGGATCGTGTTGGAATACATGATGATTTCTTTGACCTCGGTGGTCACTCGCTGATGGCTATCAGACTCTTCGCCATCATTGAACAGCGATTAGGAAAACGCCTGCCAATCGCTTTGCTCTTTGAGCATAGCACGATCGCACAGTTGGCTGCTCACCTACCCATCAAGTCTGTGTCGCTCGGGAGTTTGATTGACTTGCAGCCGCTGGGCACAAACCCACCTGTGATTCTCATGCCAAGTTTGGCCGGAGAACTGATCTTTGCGAAGCAATTAGTTGAGCAGCTGGGTACCGACATCCGGGTGGTTGGTTTACAACCCAACCTATCGCTGGGCCAGGTGGAGCATTTACGAGACATCAAAACCACAGCGAAAAAGTTCGCCGAAATCATTCGTGCCGAACAGCCGCACGGCCCTTATTACCTGCTCGGCTATTCCTACGGTGGTTGGCTGGCAGTCGAGGTAGCACGTGAACTGCAGCAAGCGGGTTCGACCGTGGAGTTTTTAGGATTGATCGACACTGGCTTTGAAAAACCTCGCAGTTCGTCCACCATCGTCCATGTGACACGGCGGCTATGGCAGGCCATGCGTCAATTGCCCCAGTGGTACCACGAAGAGCGACGATTTATGTCAAACGGGAATCTGTTTCGCAGCATGATCATGAAGACGATGCATCGAGTAAAAGCGAAATTAGTCCATCAGCGTGATGCCGAGGAACTCGAGGCAGTGCTCGAGGCGCAGCGGATTCCCCATTTAACCGTCGACCTGATGCAAATGGCCCTGGATGCTCTGCGGAATCATGATCCAGCACCGTATCCTGGAAAGATCACGTTATTTCGAGCTGCCGTCCGACCGCTGGGAGAGAGCTGCACGAGTGACCTGGGCTGGAGCACACGAGCCGAACAAGTCGATGCCTATGAGGTTCCCGGAAATCATGAAACCATCTTACAACCACCGCACGCGCAGCACCTGGCGGCTAAACTGCGGCTCGCGCTACTGGGTGCTGTAAGCACCTAAGCCATTCCCTAAAATTACAGGTCCATCCGGGTTTTCTGTGGTGACCGCCACACTGAGTCGTTGCTCGACGTCGCCCCACAGGAAACCCAGCAGACACCATCGATTTCGGACAGACTAGGGGAAAGCATCACTCATAGGATCAAGAAGTTAAGAACTGTTTCACGAGTGGTATGATTCGTTCGTGCGCGTCTTCGATGACATAATGCCCGGCATCGGGTAGTCGCGTCACGGTGGCCTGGGGAAAGCTGACCTGCAAACGCCGGCAGCAGACATCCGTGAAGCACCAGTCTTTCATACCCCAAATGAGCTGCACGGGACGATTCGCCAGCGTCGGTAACTGTGCTTCCAAATCCACCAACGTCTGATACGTGGGATGACGTTTGGAAAGCGGAATATCAGCCACGAACCGCCAAATCGCGACTCGATGCTCCCACGAATCATACGGAGCTAACAGTCCAGCTCGCACCTCGGGCGTCATCCGCTCGGGCTTTTCCACCGCCATCGTGAGTGCTGCTCGAGCAAACAAATTCAGCTGGCGCAGCGCCCAGGGACCGAGCAGTGGCCAGCGGCAAGCTCGAATCCGATGCGGCACATACGGCGGCGGAAAGGCCCCGGTGTTGAACAGGATCATGCGGGCGAAGCGTTCGGGTCGCGCCACGGCGGCTCCTAGTCCAATTGCACCACCCCAATCATGGGCCAGCAACGTCGCGCCACGTAGATCGAGCCGATCGATTAATTGAATGAGATTCTGGGTGTGTTGAGCGAGTGTATAAGAATAAGACTGTGGTTTATCACTTAACCCACATCCCATGTGGTCCGGCACGACACAGCGATACTCATCGCGCAGCCCAAGGACCAGATTTCGCCAATAAAAAGACCATGTCGGGTTACCATGAACCATCACCAGTGGCGCACCATGTCCCTCGTCAAGGAAATGCTGACGCTGGCCATCTTGCGGAACGAAATGAGATTCAAAAGGGTAAAGTTTACGCCAATCCGCTGTCATATTCGTTTCGCTATTCAAGGTCACAAGGAGCTAAGTGGATGGGTAAGTGGAATGTCGTTCCACGAGTCGTTCAAGGATGAATGTAATCGACAATAGGCTTTAAGGAGAATGCGGTGCGAGCAGGTGGGCATCGGCCCAATCGGCATGGTCGGCTAAATCCAGATTCTCCCCCGCCTCAATGGCCAGCGTTAACCGCTGGACGCCCTGGAGCGGCAAACGGAGGGACCTGGCTGCTTCGCCAGCGCGACATCGTTGCCGAAATGCTTCACGCTCGTCGAGCCAGACGACCCAAACGGCATCTCCCCGCCCCTTGGTCTCATCGTCGATACCAATCTCGGCCACTAACGTTTCATATTTACCTTGTAGCTCGAAGGTCAAACGAGCGGGGCTGGGCATACCGAGGCCACGCTGAAAGGAGATGCCGTCGATGCGCTGGAGTTCGCCACTCACACTGGCATCCGGTCGCCAACTACGTTTTGTCGTGATCAAAGGACGATGCTCATACGCTGACGGTTTAAGTTCGCTCAGATACGTGATGCGGCCTCCCAATACATCCAGACGCTGGATTTCATGCCAGGCAAGTTCAACTTCACCACCACCCACAAGTTCCAGATGTAGATCGGGTGCAGCGGCAGCGCGTCGATTAACAGGATCAACAGATTTACCGAGCTGATTTGCCGGAGCCGTTTCCGCCGCTTTCGGTTCAGATGAGATCCACCGCCATGATTGAGCGGTGAAACGCTGACCACCGGCCAGCGTAATAGCAAACCTGATGGGCGCAGCCGTTGGCGTTCGTACCGGTGAGTTTCCTTTTTGGCCGGAAAGTTCTGGGCCAGAAGCTGCTGGCTGAACGCTGTCATTGCCGCCCTGCCCCGCTCCAGTAGCCAGCACTAAAGCTAGGATTCGTTCCTGAGGAAGCCGTGTTTCCCGTCCCTCGAAAGTAAACGTCAACTGCCCATCTACTAGTTCCGACACCAGTCCATCGACCACCTGCTCACGGTCCTCCACACGCAGGCGCAAGCGATCTTGATCCACGGCCGCTGCCGGCCAATTCGGATGTGGGCTCGAAGGGGTACTGGGACCGAGGCGAATGACCTGTTCGAGAGGCAGATGAAAACGACCGCCGCTAGCCAGCACCCCCTGCACTTTTTCCTCCCGCAGTTGCAAACGTGTGGCCCTCAGGCGACCACCTGCCCGCAGTTCTACAAGCCAGTTGGACTGCTGGGTGGGACCTGCTGGCTGTGAGGCTGCGGCGGGGGAGAGAGCGGCCGGACCGTCGTTGGTCTGCGGCAGATCCGTTCGCTCGAGCCAGCGAACCTGCTGCCAATCCAATTCCATTTCACGCGCATCGGCAGGAAGCGACGGAGCTGTACGAGTGGCGAAATCCCCCGGTTTCGGTTTGCGCGGTGCTGGTGAGACCCGTAGTTTCAGGCCTTGGGTCTGGGACCAAGCAGTGATTTGGGCGAGATGCGTGACGCCGTCGAGTGTGCGCAGCTCATAGTTTGTCGGCGGATCGGCACCAGCGATGCAGGGCACAAATAGCAGGCCGGCGAACGCTAGCCATCGCCACCAGCAGTTCGCTCGCTTGGCCGCTAGCCTAGATGCCAATTCCCAGCTCATCCTTCGCATCGAATCAGGGTTTGGCATGGGGAAAACTTTGAAAATACTGATCGACCAGAGTGCGATAACGCGGCGGAAACTTTTCGCGTAAGGCCCGCAGCACCGGCTCACGCTCTTCAGGGCGTAGTCGGCCCCAATCTCCCGCCGCTCGTCCGGTGCGAGTTCCCGGGCCTCCGCCACCGGCTGAATCGTCGTCGGCCATCGACTCCGCAGGCTTATCTTCGTCCTGCTGGTCCGGCTTGTCTGCGGGCTTTTCCTCAGGCTTCTCCTCCGGTTTGTCTTCGCTCTCGGCATTCTTCGCGGCCGGATCGTCCGGCGACTGAGTGCGACTCGATGAAGGACGCGGGGAGTTGCTACTGCCACCGCCACCACCCTGTCCTTGCTCGGCTCGCTGACTGGCCAGGATGAGTCGGTCAAACAAGGTGACGATGGCCTTTTGATCGGCCTGCGTCGCGGCACTCGTGTCCTTGGCCTGCAGGCGCGTGCGAACGGCAGACAAACGCTCCGGCAACTGCTGACGTTCATCCGCCATGTCACCAGCAGGGCCAGCCGCTGTACGGCGTAAAGTCCGCTCAGGCGTCCCAGGCGGTGCTCCCTTCGCCTTTTCTTCTGCCGTGAGAACGCTGGCAGCAACCGTAGCAGCAAGTGCCACGGCGACAATCACGGACCAGCGAGTTGAAAGGGATGGTGCCATAAGGGAGCAGCTACAGGTGCGGAATCAAGCTCCTATCATAACTAACTGCTGCAGGCCGATCGATGCCCAGCTGGCGGGAAACCCTTGAACTCAAGCCAGACAAGTCAACTCGGAGAGTTGACCGACGTGTTATTTAAGACTGTCCGCCCATTCGTGCCATTCGTGCCATTCGTGGTTCCCTGAATAACGGCTCACAGTCAATGAACCACGAATGGCGCGAATAACACGAATGTCGAAACGGAAGTGGTCGGAAATCGCGAGACGGGTGGTGATTGCGCAAGCGGTCGATTCGGTGGCAGCTGGCCCAGAGTCCGTTGGAGCCTCCAGTAGCGAGCAAGTAGGTAATCAGAAACAAGAACGCGAGAGCGGAGCTTTCTGTGAGATGCCTGGGGGAGTAATCCCCCGGGCCTACTCGACACGAAGACGGACTGGAAGTCCGTCTTACGCGGTAGTCCGTCGCCGAGACACGAAGACGGACTGGAAGTCCGTCTTACAGGGCCGTCGGTCGTCCGAGACACGAAGACGGACTGGAAGTCCGTCTTACGCGGCAGTCCGTCGTCCGAGACACGAAGACGGATTGGAAGTCCGTCTTACGCGGCCGTCCGTCGTCCGAGACACGAAGACGGATTGGAAGTCCGTCTTACAGGGTAGTCCGTCGGCGAGACACGAAGACGGACTGGAAGTCCGTCTTACGCGGCCGTCCGTCGTCCGAGACACGAAGACGGACTGGAAGTCCGTCTTACGCGGCAGTCCGTCGTCCGAGACACGAAGACGGACTGGAAGTCCGTCTTACGCGGTAGTCCGTCGGCGAGACACGAAGACGGACTGGAAGTCCGTCTTACAGGGTGGTCCGTCGGCGAGACACGAAGACGGACTGGAAGTCCGTCTTACGCGGTAGGTTGTCGTCCGAGACACGAAGACGGATTGGAAGTCCGTCTTACAGGGTAGTCCGTCGGCGAGACACGAAGACGGACTGGAAGTCCGTCCTACAGGGCCGTCCGTCGTCCGAGACACGAAGACGGACTGGAAGTCCGTCTTACAGGGCAACGCCCGAGAGTGCCATGTCGGAGTCGAACCGACCTGTCAG
>JBJSXJ010000193.1:0-12748 GCA_046086325.1 Planctomycetota bacterium
GCGAAGTGAAAAAACTAGAAGCCGAAATCGCGGTACTGGAAGCCGAGTCGAAGAAGCTGCGTGAGGCCTAGTAGCTAGTGATCGATCGCAACCACAGACAACCTCGCCAAGGTCCCGAAGCCCTATCGAATTCTTCGTGCCTTAGTGCCTTTGCGTGAATCTCCCCACGGCTGCACTCCATCCCCTTGAACTCACGCCAACGCACCAAGCTCGCCAAGGGTCCAAGCTCGCCAAGGGTCCAAGGCTGTTTTTCAGTCCGACCGTCTACCCTCGGTCAAAAAAAAGGTCCCGGCTACCGAACTGGGGCTGCTTTCTTTAACTCGCGCACAACGAGGTTCCGGATCATGGACTCGTGAGGAAAGCCGACCAATTCGCGATTGTAGATGGCGAAGCGTGGCCCCAGTTGCTTTGATACATGGCGACATTCCAGGAGCGGCTGGCCATCTTTGGATTCTGGGATGAGTGGCCCTGTAACATCGATCGAAATTCTTTCTCCATCATCCCGGATGCGTATTCGATGCCATTTTTCAGCGGGGAACGGCGTACTGGCTGAGGGTGTACGAGCAAATTCATTCCCATCAGGATCGGCGACGTTGATATAGCCGCCCCAAGCATTGAGCTTAATGAGAACGCCATTCGTGGCCTCGTACGGACGGTTTTCCGAAGGCTCTGCGTTCGTTCGAACCACGATCGTTAGATGTTCCGCATATTCAGGATTTAACCCCAATTGCGACCACTTCCAATCAAACTCCAGTTCATAGGCCGCCGGCATTTCTTGACGTGGTCGCAGATAGCCACGGTTAACCAATCGCAAAAACCCCTCTTCTGCCCGCACACCCGAGCCCTCAATTTTGTCGGTAGGTGGAAGCCATACCTTGGAGTTAAACCAGCCACGATTGAGTGGATCGCTTAGCAGTGGCGTGGTGATGATCGCCCACGCGGTGTAACTGCCCAGCGTTAATAGACAAGCTGCGATCACCAGACTTGCCGCACGCCCGAGCGTAACGTTCGGTGCCTGCCTCCTCGGACCATCTGTTGCGGTTTTCGTTTCCGTGGCTTGCAAGACAAGGTTTCGTATCACAGATCGAGAGTCATTTTCTTCGCCCAGTTCCTTCACCGCGAGACTCAATGAACTACGCTCATCACTCAGTTCCTGTCGAGCGGCCTGATCTACTTCGGGTGATGCCAGCCCCGCGAGGAAGAAAAATCGTTCTTGTTGGGTGAGGCTCATCGTTGGTCTACTCCTCGTTGGTCTACTCCTCGTTGATTCATTCCGAGAATGGAGCGTGCGAGTAGCCAGCCAGCGCCCCAGCGGCGGAGGGTATGTTGACTGCTGGCAACTTCGTGTTCCGATCCACGAGTGGTTGAATCCTGTCGAAACCATCGATCCAGTTGCACTAACTCTTCATCTGTCGGCAGCTCTTCTTTGGGACATGCCCGTCCATGAAACTCACAAAATCGAACTTGGGCGACACCAATCGCCGCACAATAAGCCACTGATCGTAATTGAGCGTAACTAGGTAAGGAGCCCAAATCGGGCCAGTTGCCACCGGCATCGATGAGGATGGCCAGGAGAGTCGGCAAGGACAATGAGGCGACCTTGTCTGTGGCATCGAGTGTCACAATTGAAATTGCATTGGATATTAAACTTTCATCGATCCGGGCCATAACCGACCGCAATTGATGTTGTGTCCAGTCATGGAAGGTTCGTGGCCGCGGCACTGCCTCGCCAGCTTGCAACGCCTGTTTCGCCGCTGCCTGGTTCAATTGCTTGGCGGCTAAGGTGAGCAGCTTTTCCCACAGAGGTCGCTCGCAACATCGCTGAATTGCCAGAAAAGCACGTTCGCGAACCTTGCGCACAAACTGCCGATCGGCACGCATGGACTGCAGCATCTCCGTCGTGATCTTTTCAAGCTCCGACGTCGGTAGCGACTCATCCTGTAGCAGAGCAATCAGTTTCGATGGTCGTTTCACAATCCACTCTCAGCGAACCAGTCCCGTCAAGCAAAAGCGGGAACCTAATACGACCGTGATTGAATTGCAATATTTTATTTCTAACTTCTTGTGACCATCACAGACCAACTTGTGGCGATCACAAGTTCCAGTCAAACGCTAATTGAGCTTTCGAGCGAAGCATACGAAAACCATGCCCAGCTTGAGCCTCAGCTCGATGCTGTCGAAACAACTTCCTATTTTTTGGGGATCAAACGTATGCTACGACGATCAATCGTATGGTTCGCGAACTGTGTTGAACAATTCATGAGTGGATCACCACGACCAATGGTCTCCAGATCACAAAAGGCTCAGCCGAGAACTTTGTCATTTGAGTTTCTCGAAGTGAAATCCATGTGTGCTGCAGGGGTGCTAGACAGTTCTTGGAATGGAAATGGCCGATTAACCCTTGACTTTGGAGGAACGGATGTCGCTGCGTCCATGGCTATTCAACCCGACGGCAAAGTCATCATGGCTGGAAGTTCGGCTCCAAACGACTCGGTGGCCCTCGCTCGCACCAACGACCAAGGGCAACTGGATCCAAGCTTTGGCAATCAGGGCCGAATGACGTTCTCGATGGCCGGACGGTCGCTCGGAGCAGGGCAAGTTGCCGTTCAGTCCGATGGCCGCATCGTGATAGCTGGTGGATCCTGCCTTACCGGTAGCACGAACTGCTCACTCCTTTTTGCTCGCTTTACCACAACCGGTCAAATCGACACCAGCTTTGGTTCATCAGGAATTGTTACCCTGGATTATGGGAACACGTATGAAACGTTTTTTGATATGGCAATCCAATCCGACGGCAAGATCGTAGCGACGGGATATTATGGTGCCAGCTTGGGTTCCTATGATTTTGTCACCGTGAGAATCAACTCGAATGGAAGCCTCGACGATGGCTCTGCAAATGATTCAACACCCGGCGACCAGTTTGGAACGGGCGGAGCGGTTAAGTTGAATATTGGAGTCTCGGATGTGGCCTGGGCACTCGCCTTGCAAGCCGATGGGAAAATCGTCGTCGCCGGTCGTACCGGTGGACTATTCGCATCGAATTCAGTCTGCGTCGTTCGCCTGAATAGTAATGGCAGCCTGGACACCAACTTTAATGGCACCGGCATCCTCACGCCGGACTTTGCCGGAGACGACGGCGCGAATGCTGTGGCCATTCTTCCAGACGGCAGTATCGTCGTCGGTGGTAACTCGAACCGCTCGGGAAGCAATCAGTTCATGCTCATGAAAATATCCGCCGTCGGTCAAATTGTCTCCAGTTTTGGTAACGGCGGTATGAGTGAATTCCCGGTTGCTACGTCGATCTATGGAATCACCAGCCTTGTAGTCCAACCCGACGGAAAGCTAGTGGGACTGGGCACCAAATTAAACAGTAACTCAACCGAGGATTTCGGACTGATACGTAGCACCGCTTCGGGTTCCTTAGACACCACATTTGGTACTGGGGGAATTGTGGTTGAAACGTGGAGTGGAAATGGTAGTCAAGGAAACGACGTGCGACTGACAGAGGAGGGACTTATCCTGGCGGCTGGTTACGCTGTGACCGCTCCAGGCAATGTCGACATGGCGATCAGCCGCTACCAATCGGGACTCATTCCTACAGTACGTATGGATATCATGCCATCCAACGGACTAACACCAACCATACGGATCAATAGTCTCGGAATAACAACCATCACCATCTACGGATCGCGAATCATCGATGCCAAGTCGATCGATAGTTCAAGTCTTCGTTTTGAAGGCGCCCGGAGCATCGGCGTGTCATATCAAGATATTGATCAAGATGGTCGCCTCGATGCCGTGTACAAGTTTAAAACCAAGAATCTGAACCTGTTACCTATTTACGGAGCTCGATTGGCGATCGCCGATACGATTGACGATAAAAAATTAGACCCTGGAGTTTCCACAAAGCAGCGCGCCACCTTATCCCTGTCAGGAAGAACCACAGCTGGTAAAGATTTCACCGGTAGCGCTAGTGCCGACATTTTCCTCTCCGGAATGGCGTTACGTAAGTTCCTGAAAAGCCTGGCCGGCATCTAATTTCTGATCGTCATTGAGGCAATACATAAAACTGGTGCTATACACCAGTTACTTGTCGGTCCACAGGAAACCTGGAAGGACCAACAAGCCGCTGCGCCGTGAACGCGGTTGTCTGAGGAACAACTTGGGATTACAAAGGCCACTGGCCTGAGCGGAGGATAGGGCGACGCAGAGGAGCAATCCGTGCGCCGACTCAGGGACCAAGACCGAAGTCGCGGCAGTCCACCGGCGAGTGAGCTGCCGCACTTCCCCAAGCCTTACGAACAAGACGCTAGAACGATAACCATGTCAGTTGAAACGGGAACCGCACCGTTTATTCCAGCGAGTACCTTGTACGCGTTACGTGACTTCTATGAAGCGTGGGGGCACCAAGCTGTCGTGGCGGGCGGAGCGGTATGGTTTAACGCGGGATCGTTCTGCATGGTATCGAGTCCCACGGTTGTTATTCCTCAGCTCGAGGACCCGGCGGCTCGCAGGCTGTTGTGGGAAACCCGCAGGCTGGCTGCCATCTATGGCTCCACACAGACCGAGGGAACCAGTGTGTCGGCCTACGTTCTCTCCGACAAAACCTACGACATGAACCACTTGCAAAGGCAGTTTCGACAGCATGTCGTCAAGGCGTCCAAACACCTCGAAGTACGCGAGTGTTCCTGGAATGAGTGGATCGTAGCGGCGCAAACGTGCGATGAAGATACACTGGCCAGGCGAGGAACAGCGGACGTCGCCAGCAGTCCCTTACTCGACCAAGCTCGACGCCAAACCATTGCCAAGATTGCCGCGACCATTCCGGATTTTCGAATTCAGGCCTGTTTTTTTGGCCGCGAGATGGTGGCTTATCTCGTTCACCTGACGATGGGATCCGTTTGTGAGGGGCTGATGATCCATCGTCGTAATGATTCTCTGGACTCATCAGCCAAATACGCCTCGCATCTGGTTTACTTTCATTTTACCAAAGCGCTGATCACCCAGCCTGAGATTACCAAGGTCTGTGTAGGACGTCAGAGCATTCCCTTCAATCCAAGTTTAAGTAGCTTCAAACGCCATGCAGGGTTCATCGAAGAACCTTACCACTTGCGTTTCCGACTTCATCCGCTCTTCGCTCCAGCAATCGAGAATCGCGCCTCCGCTTGGGTATTGAGATCGCTGCGTCAGGCGTTTGCTGGCCGACTACCGTTCCTGGCCAATTTGGAAGTGCTGGAACGAGCGTGTTTGCGGCCACGATAGAGGCCGTCAGCGAGTCGCTTGGCGAATCAAATCAGCAGCTTTTTCAGCCAAGACGATCACCGGGCACGTGCTATTACCAAACGGCATCGTCGGCATGGCTGAGGCATCAGCAACCCATAAGGCGCTGGTACCACGAACGAGAAGCTGGTGGTCCAAGGCACCGGTCGGTCCCATCGCGCAGGAACCACCGGGATGATAGGCCGTCGTGGCGTATTGAGCGATCGAATCGATCACATCCTCGTGGCGCTGCCGCACCAGGCCAGGCCGTATTTCTTGGATCAACGGAAACGCTCGCAGGGAAGGCTGCGCGGCGATTGAGCGCATGCGCTCAATCCCGGCAAGCATGGCATTCAGATCTCGAACGTCATTCAGGCATTTCGGATCGACACAGGGCAAACCGTAGGGGTCCGCGGGAGAAAGATAGACGCTCCCTCGACTGAACGGAGCAACAAGGCAGATTTCGACTCCCACATTCCCCTTGGCACCAGAAGTTTGAAAGTGAGTAACGAGTTGGATATCCGGTAGTTCCAAGGTTGCTTGTGAGCACAAGAATGCACCGGTTTCACAGCAATTCGAAACCATGACTCCTTTTCGACCAAGCAGGTAGCGAAACGATTCCGGGATCCACCATCGGAGGCTTCCCGGCGATACTCGACTGGTCTCGAATACCATTTCCATGCGCAGGTGATCGTGAAAATTTGAGCCGATTGCTGGCAAATCCATAAGCGGTTTAATGCCGGCCGCTTCGAGGACTGGAGCGGGTCCGAGTCCGCTGCACTGCAAGATGCGTGGTGTTTGAAATGCCCCCGCGCAGAGCACCACTCCAGTGGATGCATGATATTGTTTGCGCACACCATGTTCGATCGTTTCAATTCCGACGGCTTGTTGACCCTTCATCAAGACCCGAAGCACATGGGCCGACGTCTTGGTTTTGAGTCTTGGATGGCGGATCGTTGGCAGAAGGTAAGCGCGCGCCGATTCAAATCGCTCCCCATTCCGCTGCATTACCGGGTAATATCCACATCGCTGCGATTGGAAACCTAGCAGCGGAGACTCTAACTGCAGTCCAGACTGCTCGCAGGCTTCAAGAAATGCCGCCGAGAATTCGGATTGATACCGAGGCAACGAAAGGCCCATGGTCCCTTCGTGTGCTTCGCAGAAGGAATCTCCCGGTGCGAATCCAAAGGCTTTTTGAAAATAAGGAGCCAGGGCTTGAGCGGACCAACCTGGATTTCCCGACTCTTCCCACGAATCGTAATTCGAGGGATGCCCCAGATAGGCGATCATGGCATTGACGGTAGAAGAGCCGCCGATGACTTTTCCCATGGGCCATTCGATTTGTCGATTCTTGAGCCGTTCTTGGGGAACGCTTGGTTGCCCCCACGAGTAGCGGCGACCTAATCTCATGCTTGGCAATGGCGGATTGTGAATCGCAGGGCGATAGGAAGGTCCCGCTTCAACAAGCAGAACTCGGGCCTGAGTATGATCGATCAGTCGCCGAGCAATGACACAACCTGCGGCCCCCGCACCGACGATAATAAAATCACTATCTTCCATGTCGATGTGCGATCCTAGCTTTGAGCGATCCACAAACGGTGGCAATTTGAGAACCTATCGTCAGGCCGCAGATTCCCAACGATTTCATGAGCGGGTAACGCCCGATCGGATAGAGCACAAGCTTGATGTAAAAGAGTATCCCGCTCCAACCTGGAGCGCCCGAATCTGGTACACGGCGGCGTCTTTCGCACCACCAACTACCCCGTCCATAATGGTAATGCTGCCGCAGAAATCCTCGCAGCGTTAAGTGGTGCATATGGCCCACACGAGCAGCAGGAACGTGTTCCATTTTCAAACCAGCTTCAGCCCACCTTCGACAAGCGTCGCGTTCCTCTCCTGCACCCGACCAACTCGTGTCAAAACCACCGATCTGCAGCAACGTTTCGCGGGGAAACAACAGGTTGCTGCCTGTAAAAAACTTGGCACCAGTGGGAGTCGAGTTCCAAGTCTCGACGATATAGGTCATGATCGCCTGAGTCGTTTCCGAGTAAATATTGTCGGTGAGCAGATTTACTACGGGCCCACCCAACGCGCGATCAGGAAACTCCTCGACAGCTTTCTCATAGCTGATCAATAGATCTCGACAAGGGCGGCAGTCATCATCGGTGAAGAGCGCAACATCTCCGCTCGCCACCTGCAATGCAGCTTGGCGAGTCGGAGATAATCCAGCATGGGGAAAACGCACAAACTTAATCGGTAGTTTGTCTTGATACGACCGAACGATGGCCTCAGGCGACTCGTCGCTTCCATCGTCTGCCAGTATCAGTTCGTAACCACCCGATGGCACTTCAACTGCTAACCACGAATCGAGCAAACCGGTTAAGTACGTTGCTCGATTGTAGGTGCAAATGATGACGGAAAACCGAGGCTTGCTGAGGCCAGTCGCGGAGGCCGACTCAGGACTCAGTTGCGCTGTCATGGCAGCCTAGTGATGATGTTCACCAAACAACGCGTTCTTCTTGTCGCCACCCGCGAGTACATAGGCGAGCAAGTCGAGGATCTCTTCGCGAGACAACTTGTTCAGCAGTCCCATTGGCATGATCGATACCGGCGACTTGCTACGCTCGTCGATGTCCGCGACCGCGATCACCGCTGGATCACCCTTGGCCAGTGGATCGACCAGCACCTGAATCTCCGTCGCCGACTCCTTTACGATCATGCCCGTCATCACTTTGCCGGAATTCAATACGAACGTGTTCGATTGATACTTCTCAGCAATCTCCTTGGAAGGCTCTACAATCGATCGCAGAAGATGATCCGCCGTCCGCTTGTTGGGTTCGATCTTCGTGAGGTCAGGACCCAATTCGCGTCCTTCATTGTTCAGCTTGTGACAGCCCACGCAGTTCGCGGCCTTGAACAAGTTGCGACCGACGTCAAACGAACGACCATGCTCGAGCTTCTTTACATCGGCAATCAAATCGTCGTACTTCCATTCCGTATTACGACCAATCGTCTGCAGCAATTCGTCCTTGAGCGGTAACTTCTTGGCCGCCAAGTAACCGGTCGGGTTCGCCTGATATTCCTCCAGGCTTTCCACCACATAGAGCGCCCCGTACATGCGACGCCAGTGACCGGGATAGGTGCAGACGTAAGGATAAATTCCCGGCGTCTTCGGAACTTCAAACGAAATCGACTGACTCTGTCCCGATTCGATCAACTTACTAGCCAGCAGGATCTTGTCCGACTTCGGCACATACTGACGCTCTTTTGCGTCGGCATCACGTGCCGTCGCTTCCGCCAGTAAGCCCACTTCCTCCAAAGAGCCAGGCTGCACGATGGCAAAGTTGTGTGGCATGTTGTCCGTATTGGTAATCCGGAACTCCACTGGTTTGCCAGCCTGCACAACAATCAACTCCTTGTCGTAGATCATGCGTTCGACTACCGTGCCAATCGCGATCACGGGCACGTCGAGGTTTTCGAGCCGATCGAGAACCGCCTTGGCGCGTTCCGGCGGCAACTTACCCGCCAGCGACTTGGCCAGCGTTACCGCTTCCACAGCCGAACCGGTCGTTCGTAGTCGCGCAGGGATGCCACTTAGGTAACTCACAAGGTTATCAGCCAGCCCGGGCACTTCCTTCTCGGCCCAGAACTTCGCATCGATCGTCTTGAGCACGCTGATCGCAGCCGGCCGATTCTTGCCAGCCTTCACCAGCGTCACGAGATCCTGAAACTTCGCCGCCTCGTTACCTGGTATGGCAGAGAGCGAACGAATCGCTACGTCATGAACCGTCTCCTCACCTCCACCAACCGACAGCACGTTCGTCGGCAACTTTTGCTTGTTAATCCCCGGTCCTGACCACGCAAAACCGAAGGCGTCACCGCCACCATTATCAAAATAGGTGACCACGAGCGGATGACTTCCGGCGGCCAGATCCACCGTTGCGGTCTTCTCGGTCGGCCCGTGCAATCCATCGTTGTCGATGAGAAGCTTGCCGTCGAGGTAACAGCGCGAACCGTCATCCGAGTTCAAATAGAACGTGTACTTTCCGGCTTTGGCAATTGCCAGATCCGTGGTGAACCGCAAAGCAAAAGCATCATCCGCTTTCTTCGGTTCCACGTTCATGACAATCTCGGGCGCCATCCCACTCGCGTTCGGCTTCAATTTCGCAAGCGTCTCCAGTGCCACATTGGGCGGATTGGGTGCGAAGAAATCGACCAGCACGCCGCTGCGAGCCAGCGACGCGCCCCCCGACTCCGCCTGCAGATTCGGTGGCAATTCGAACATGAGTGAGCGCACCGAGCCGTACAGCTTTCCGCGCAGCTCCACATTGGGCACCATTGCCAGCGACGTGAGCAAATCGCGCAAACTATTCTTGCTGGCCGAGGCGGCCAAGAACGCTGCATCACCCGAACCATCCGCGGCAATCCAAGCGGCGTAGCCGAGCTGCCGAGTCGCGAGCTCACGGCCCTTCGTCGCAAACTTCTCCAGTTGCGTGCGCACCTTCTTCAGATCCGCCATCGGTTGCTCAGCCAGGAGTTGCCCCAGCGAACCCAGCGACTCAGGATTTCCCGCTGCATCACGCTGCTCGATCATCGACACCAGCAGCGGCAAGGTACTCGCCTGACGCAACTTGGCCAGCCCCGTCAGCGCACTGCGCAGGGCTGCCGCCGAAGCGTTCGGACGACTGATCACCGCTTCGTAAATCGCTTCACTCGCGGGCATCTTCAGCAGATCCTCCACGCTGGAATTGCGCAGAGCGTAAATCTGAGCGGCCTTCGAAAGCGGCTTTTTCGCCGCCAAAGCATCTTGAATCAACTTGTCGACATTGATTTGGCCACGGGCATACTTCAGCACCGCGTCCAGTTCTGGATCAATCGGACGACCCGATACCTCGAACAGCACTTCGGCGGCCGTTTCGCCACCAAAATTCACCGCCGACTTCACCGCCTCCGCGCGAACCAGCGCCGAATCGTCACGAGCTCCCGAGAGCAGCGTTGACTCCCAGTTACTGATACGGCTACTCCAATGTCCTAGCGTGCGAATCGCGGCTGCGCGCACGCGTGGCTCGGCCGCTTGGAATACCGTCTTCACCAGATCCAGCTGCGGCACTCGATGTTCTTCCAGCACCCAAAGCGACTCGAGCAGCGCCTGTGCGTGATCAGCCTTCTTGACGTCGAGTGTCGCGGTGAACTTCGCCAGTTCCGAGATCACTTCCTTCGAATCGCGACCGGAGAGTTCCAAGCGAGCTCGATAGCGAACGCCGTTCTCTTTCGAGAACAAGGCGGCGAGCACTTCTGGAATGGGTTTGCCTTTCAGCTTGACTGGCTTGAGCGCTGGCCGGCCCTTGGCCGTCACGCGATAAATGCGTCCGTGATTTCGATCACGATTGGGATCGCGCATGTTGTGCTGCATATGCCCAATGATCGCATTCGACCAATCGGACACGTACAACGCACCGTCCCCGCCCACCTCGATATCCGAAGGCCGGAAATTGGGATCGCTCGACACCAGAATCGGTTCGATTTCAACCGCACGAATGTCGGCGCCGTTGTACTTCACTTCATGCTGCAACACGCCCAGGAAACCGATGCAGTTACAAATCAGGAAATTGCCCTGATTCTTCTCCGGAAATTGGCTACTGGAGAGAATGCCCGTAGCCGCCACCGGTCGAACTCGCTTATCAAACCACTGCTTATTGCCCAGTCCTTTACCGATGTTGACGTACGACCCCGTACCGCTGGTGCCATCGTTAGCAAACTGATAACCCCACTGATCAAACACGTCTCCGTGCGGATTGGGTCCGATGGGGAAGTGAAACTCCATCTCAAACGTACGTGGGTTGAAGCGATGCACTCCGCTGGCTCCCGAACGTACGGTCTGCGTCGGAGTCTCCATCGCGGCCACATTGAAAATACCACGCGACCAGTAGAGCCAGCCGTCGGGGCCAATCAGCATGGCGTTGGCGGAGTGATGCGAGTCGGCGCTGCAGACACCCTGCAGCATGCGGATCTTCACGTCCGCCTTGTCATCACCATCGGTATCCTTGAGGAACCAGATCTCGGGTAAAGCAGCGACGAGCATGCCACCACCCCAGAATTCAAAACCGGTGACGCTGTTGAGTTCATCGGCGAAGGTGACGCAGCGATCGGCCACACCGTCACCATCGTCATCGGGCAAGCAGATGATCTTGTCACGACGCGGCTCCGTCGGATTCCAGTGCGGATACGAAGGCCATACCGAGGCGAAGAGACGCCCGTTCGTGTCGACCGCCATCTGCACCGGATTAATGAGTTCGGGGAACATCTCTTCGGAGGCAAACAGATTGACCTGCATGCCCTCGGCGATCTTCATCTGGCCGATCGCTTCCTTACCGCCCAAATACTGATGCTTGCCGCCTTCGAGCTTGCCGGGAATGTTCGTCTTCACGGCCAACTGCGCTGGCAGGTTGTCATCCTTCACCTTGAGGTCACCACCGCGTGCCACCGCCCACACTCGGCGATCGCGATTCTCGGTCATCACATCAAAGATTTCCATTTCCCGCATCATCACGTCGGCGTTCGATTGACCGAACCACGCCAGCTTCGATCGTCCACCGAACACGTTGTAACCATCGACCACTCGGTAACGACTGTACCAGTAGTAGTTGCGATCCAGCACGGCTTGGCGGAGTCGCTCCAGTTCGGCCTCATCCTTGGAAATCTTTTCCACTCCGAACAGTTGCCTTGCGATCACATCTGCGATCGCTCGATCACCATGCTCCAGCAAGTGCACGCCATTCATGGTGAGTGGCTTGGTGACCTGCGAATAAAGCTGCTGACTCGGTGTGAAGAGGTCGACGAACTGAACTTTCTTCGCCTCGCATACCTCGCGCATCGCTTTGGTGTAGAGCGCCAGATTTGCATTGTTGGCCGAACCATCAGGTAGGTGCGGACTACGCAGGTTCTCATGAGCGATCGGAGAGAAGAAGACGAGTCGCGGAGCGTTCTTGCCGTCGTACTTCTGCTTTTGCATGCCGTCGATGACGTCGGCCAAATCTTTGCGGAAGCCATCCAAACCAGCCGGTCCACGCAGCGCTTCGTTGTAACCGAAGAAGCTGAAGACGACGCTCGCCTTCGTCTTCTCCAGCCATTGGTCGGGACTACCGAAATTCTCTTCGCGCTGCCGCACCTTCAGCTCATCACCGGAATAACCCAAGTGACGAACACTGATGTCAAGTTCGGGGTAGAGCGTATGGATGTAGGTTTCCAGCCAACCGGAATGCTGCATGCGATCGGCCATCGTGTTGCCGATCACGCTGATGCGATCACCTTTTTGCAGCGGAAACACGGGATCCGCCGCCATCGCCGGGGACACTACCGACGCGGTCAGCCACGTCGCGGTCAGGCACAGCGTAGCTGCCAGGCAGAACAGCGAGCGTCCGATCGAGTACCACGACGACCGTGGGACATCACCTTTCGTGCGAACAGCAGAATTATCGAGCCATGATAG
>JBJSXJ010000194.1:0-42857 GCA_046086325.1 Planctomycetota bacterium
GGACCAGTTGTCGCAGGATCCGGCTCGGCCGCTGTCGGGCTGGTTGGCTCCGGTGCATGTGGACGGGGACGGTTACGACGGAGTGGCGGCGGGCCGTCGAGCGTCGAACAAGGGTTACTTGAATGTGCCGTTTGGGCAGCAGTTGGAGTTGGCGGATGCGGTGGCGACGCATGAGCAGCGGCAGCAGGAGGTGCGGCGTGAGCTGCAGGCGGGCGAGATGGTGGTGGAGCGTCCGCTGGCGTTGCCGCCGGTGCTGGAGCGTTTGGGGTTGAACGCCGAGGAGTGGGATTTTGCGATGCGGGTGACGAGTCGTCGTTTTAATCGGGAGCTGGAGATTATGGCGGCGATGTTTGCGGAGGCTCATCGGCGGACGAAGGAGCGGGGTGGCGGTTCCAGCCGATCGGGTTGATGGCGGTTGGCGCCGGCGGGTGCGGGGGTTTGGCTGGTGAGGCGGGTGAGGGGCAGAGGCGAGACCGGCTAGGCCGTCGAATGTAAGCCGCTGGAGTCAATTTTTTTGCTCGATGAGCATCGAGCTGGGTGGGCGGTGCGCGCTGGGGGCCAAAGTTGAGGGTTTGAAAAGCCCAACTGGGCCTCGTCGGAGCGCCTTCGGGACTAGTTTTTGATTTCCAGCGACGGTTGCCCTCGTGGAAGAGTCAGTAGAAGGCCGTTTCGCATACAAAAAATTTCGGCGTCGCAATGTATGTAAAGGGTGACTTCGGAATTAACTGGCACGGGGGCAGCCTAACATTAACAAAGCGTTATAACTGCACAGTAAGAGGGTTTTCGATAAGAGCATTGTCCAGTCGTGAAAACGCTGCCTCCGCTATCGCGAAGTGCAAAGGGCCCCGAACCGTTTTTACTACTAAAGTTCCGCTCCGCATGTGCCCCTTCTCTTCGCCCTCGTTTGGTAATTCGCTATATTCATAACGTGGTTGAGCGCCCCGCCGAGTCCCCGAGAGTGAGAGCAAAACGGCTGTCGCATATCTATGGCTGAAGCTACTATCGCACTGGCCGATCCGGAACTAGCGCTGATTCTATTCGGGACGCGTGATCAACATCTACGCACCATTCGTGAGTCGCTGGGAGTCAGTATCACCCACCGAGGCGATACCATGTACGTCTCGGGTGACGATCCCGCCGTTGCGCGAGCCACCTCTGTGCTCGAGCAACTCAAAGCTCTCGGGGAACGCCGTCGGAATCTTTCCCACGACGATGTGCAAGGAATTCTTCTCAAGCAATTCGGTGGCCCCACCCTGGGGAACGGCACCCCCAATGAAATCGCCCATACGCTTGCGCGTGTCAAGCCTCGAACGGAAGGCCAAGCCCGCTACGTGCAAGCCATGCGTGAACATGATGTCGTGTTTGCCATCGGTCCGGCAGGCACAGGCAAAACATACCTCGCCGTGGCCATGGCAATTGAAGCTCTGAAAGCTCGTCAGGTGCGCAAAATTGTGCTTTGTCGCCCCGCCGTTGAAGCTGGCGAAAGCCTCGGCTACCTGCCCGGTGATTTGCGTGCCAAAATCAATCCCTACTTGCGCCCTCTACTCGACTCGCTCCACGACATGATCGATTTCGAGCAAGCTAAGCGTCTACTGGAGCAAGATGTAATCGAAGTGATTCCGCTCGCCTACATGCGTGGTCGCACTTTGAACGAGGCCGTGATTATTTTAGATGAGGGCCAGAACGCAACCATTTCGCAAATGAAAATGTTCCTCACTCGTATGGGTCATGGCTCGAAAATCATCGTCTCCGGCGATGTCACACAAGTAGACCTGCCCACGTCAACCAAAAGCGGCTTACTGGACGCCGTGCGACGCTTACAGTCCGTACGCGGCGTGTCCGTCGTAGAATTAGGTCGAGCTGATATCGTCCGCCATCCACTTGTACAGCAAATCGTCGATGCATACGACGAACCGATGAGCCCTCCACAGCCCCCACATTCCACTCGTTAACGATATCCCAACCATGGCCAGTGGATCTTCCAGACGCACACGAGCAGACCGAGTCGCCGGCTTCACCGTCGGCTCCGACTCCTGGTCGGCCATCTGGACGAAGGCCACTCGCCCCGACGTTTTGATTCGAATCGCCCTCTGCTTAGTCGCCGTTGTCGTCCTATGGACCGTGACTCGAGGCTGGTCTCCCCCCTTCGCTTTTCGCTCCGGCACAATCCCCCCACGCGATATCATTTCTCGCGTGCGCTTCAACACTCGCGACGAAGAACGCACTCGCCAGCGCAAGCTTACGGCTTCTCTGGCCACCCCCGCCTATTATCGCCACGACCCCACTCCCCTGCGCGACGTCCGACTCAAACTCGTCAGTAAACTTGACTCCCTCCTCGGTACCGACCCAGTTGGACAATTGCCCGAAGAATTGGTCCAAGAATTCTTTCCGCCCGAATCTACCGCCGCCGACGATCCTTATGAGAAGCTCAGCAAACTGCGGGGGGTAATCCCCGGCGCCGAGGCTCGCCGCAAACTCGAACTTGCCATCAATCAACTGTTGAGCGAAGCCGAGCGCCTCGGACTACTCGATAACTTGGAAGAGCGTGAATCGTTAATCGCTGGCTCCCCCTCAAGCGTGCGCGTCGTCCTCGCCGCCTCCCCAACGACCTCGGAGGCGTTAGAACAAGCCCAGACTATCCCGTTCAAAACCGTCAGCCTACTCAAATGGCGCGACGCGTTGCTCAGCCGCTTCCAGGAAGAATTGCTGCGGGAAGGACTGCCGCCAGAAGCTGTCGATCTAATCGCTCCTCCCTTGGCCGACTGGCTTAAACCGAAACTGCCCGTCACGCTTAGATTTGACGATGCACTCACCAAAGAAGCCCGCAGCAAGGCCATCGCAGCGGTCGATGCCGCTCCCGACGAAACGCCCTACTTTCCCGGTCAATCCCGCTTGGTCCCAGGAGGGCATCCGATCGACGCCGCAGAACTCGAACTGCTCCGTAAAGAACACCAAGCTTACGTCGCCACGCGTACCTGGACCGAGCGGGTCGGCCGCTCCCTAACCTATTTTGGGCTCAACGCCGCCCTCTGTATCCTCTGCGGACTCTATATCAATTACCTCGAACCGGACCTCATCGCCGACCTACGGCGGTTCATCATCCTGCTGGCCATCGTCCTGCTGACCGTGATCGCCTGCTGGCTCACCGCTCAAGATCAATGGCGTGCCGAAATCGTACCCCTACTCCTCTTCAGTATGACCAGCACGATCGCCTATCGCCGTGAACTCGCACTGCTCCTCTCCACCGCCGTCGCACTCCTGGTCACCCTCATTCTCGGTCACGACCTCGCCCAACTCATCGTCACCGTCGCCACGATCGCCTCCGCTATCCAACTGCTCGGACGGATTCGCAGTCGCACTCGACTCATGTACGTCGGCTTGGCCGTAAGCGGTGTCTGCTTATTCATGTCGCTCTGTGTCTGCGGCATGGCCGGTGAAGCTCACGGTGCCCCTCAACTGCTGCGGATTCCCCTACCCGATGCCCTGGAAGAACAAACCTCCCATTACCTGACAAGCCTCGTCGCCGGTGCCTTGTGGACCGCCATCTGTACCCTCGCCGCCAGCGTCTTCATGACCGGCTTGCTGCCCTTCATCGAACGACTTTTCGACGTGCAAACCGGAATCAGCCTGCTCGAACTCGGCGATGCTCGACACCCACTCCTGCAAGAACTCGTGCGTCGCGCCCCCGGCACCTATAACCACTCCATCAACGTCGCCTCGATCGGTGAAGCTGCTGCCGAAGCGATCGGAGCCAACGGCCTACTCGTCCGCGTCGGAGCCTACTTCCATGACATTGGAAAAATGCTCAAGCCACAGTATTTCATCGAGAATCAAGGACAAGAGGCCAGCAAACATCAGTCGCTCGCCCCCGCCATGAGCACCCTGGTGATCATCGCTCACGTAAAAGATGGAGCCAATCTCGCTCGCCAACATCACCTGCCTCACTCCATCATCGATTTCATCGAACAGCATCACGGTACCACCCTGGTCGAATACTTCTTTCGACAAGCCGCCAAACAACAGCAGGAATCCGATCCCGATAGCCCCGAAATCGATGAGGCCAGTTTTCGGTACCCAGGCCCCAAGCCGCAAACCCGCGAAACCGGTGTCATGATGCTCGCCGATGCCGTCGAAAGCGCCAGCCGAACACTCGTCGACCCAACCCCCGCACGTATCGAAAACCTCGTGCATGAACTCGTCATGAAACGATTGCTCGACGGCCAGTTCTCCGACTGTGGACTGACCCTCGCTGAACTCCACCTGATCGAACAAAGTTTGGTAAAATCCCTCACCGCCGTCTATCACGGTCGAGTGAAGTATCCTGAGGCACCGCCGGAGTAAGCTGCGCATGTCGATTTATCCTGCAGATGATGAGCGTTTTCAGCGTGACGAAGTGGGACGCCCTTTTCTGGACGCCGTCCAGGCCCTGTGCGAACAAACAGGACAAACACTCGCTCACATGGAATTTCTCTCCCACCATCAAATCGCTGACCTAGCCGTGCAAACCTACGGTGACTCGCTGCCCGCTTTCTGGAAAGTGTGGCTCGATTGGCAGCGTCCCCAAGGTCCACAGCCCATGGGCGATCTTAACGATCCGTCGTAACCGTCCCGCATCATGATTCATATCGACATCGCCAATCGCCAAACTCGCCGCTCCCTCGCCCTCCGTCGCCTCCGCACCGCCATTCGGCAAGTGCTCGCTGACGCTCACTGCGACCAAGCAGCCATCAGCGTCGCGATCGTCGATGACCCCACCATCCATCAACTCAACGTCCGCTTCCTCCAACACGACTACCCCACCGACGTACTCAGTTTCCTCCTGTCCGATCCCAGCCAACCGATCGAAGGGGAAATTATCGTCAGCGCCGACACGGCCGCCCGAGCTGCACGAGAATATGGCTGGCAGCTCGCCGACGAACTACTCCTCTACGTCATCCACGGCACCCTCCACCTCGTCGGTTACGATGACCACCAGCCACGAGACCTGGCACGCATGCGCCGTCAAGAACGCCGTCACTTACAATCGTTCGGTCTCCAGCCCCGTTACTAAAGGACCTGCCACGCCATGTCAGCCGAAAAGAGCATGGCGATTGTCTTGCGCGTGGTGGAATTCAGCGAGACGAGCGTCATCACTACGTTGTTTACTCGCGAATTTGGCAAAATCGGCGCTTTGGCGAAGGGCGCCAGACGCCCGAAAAGTCCCTTCGAGTCTGCTCTTGACCTGTTAGCCGTGTGTCGCGTAGTGTTCCTCCGGAAATCGACCGATGCCCTCGACTTGCTCACCGAAGCGAAACTCGAACGTCGCTTTCGGGCCGCCAGTCGCAGTTTGAATCGATTGTACGCCGGGTTTTATGTGGCCGAATTACTGCGGGAACTCACCGATCAAGGTGATCCAGACCCCAGCTTGTTCGACTTGGCCAACCAAACTCTGCAGGCCATCGATGGGGCAGAGGAACTATTTCCCACGGTCTTGCGATTTGAACTTGGACTACTACGACTCCTCGGTCACATGCCGACGCTGTTTGAATGCGCCGGCTGCGGCCTGGAACTGCCGACGACAACTCGAGTGGCTTTTGGACATCTCGCCGGTGGCGTGCTCTGCCCAAATTGCCGCAGCGGACAACGGCAAGTGGTTAGTCTGACGACCCCGTCGCTCGACGTCCTCCGACAACTCGCCGACGACGACCAATGCCAATCAGCAATTGTCATTGAACGACGTCTGCGCGGTGAATTGCGGGGAGTATTGAATCAGTATGTGACTCACCTGCTCGGATATCGCCCTCGCCTCACACCCTTTTTGCAGGCTTTAGCGAGCGATACGAGTTGAACGAGCTGCCACGGAAGGGCATATCGACGATGCGCGAATACCAACCACTAGGCCACGGAATAGGTCACGAAATAGGCGACGCAATAGGCCACGAAACAGGTGCCAGTTCGGGAGACAAATCAGGCCTCCTCCACCGCCCCCGTCTCATCCCGACAGCGCCCCGCTTCACCATTCGCCCCAATCGCCCACGCTCCTGCCCTCCCCTGCCCCAACTGCTCCTCGGTTTCCTCGTCTTCAGCATCTCCAGCCAAGCTGGTTGCTCGACCCTGCGCGGTCAACAACTTCGCTCTCCCAGCCCCACAGCTACCAGCCCAACCAATTCCAGCCCAACCAATTCCAGCCCAACCAGCGGAAAATCCGCCGGCGTCACAGCAGCCAGCGCCGCTCCCACCACCCCCAAAACCATCCAGCGCACTTCGTACATCGAAGAACGTTATCGAGACGAATACGATCCGCTACCCGCTAAACAGCCCCAAGGCCTGGAATCCATCTCGCCCGAAAACATCCAAGCCAATCTCAAAAAACTCAGCGGCAAAGGCCGTAATACCGCCCTCGCTCGACAGCTCTTCGTGGAAGCGGAAGAACTCTACTCCCAAGCCAGTCAACTAAGCGGTGATCTCCGAGGCCCAAAGTTTGCCGAAGCCGCGACGAAATATCGCGAAGCTGCTGAACGCTGGCCCAACTCGCTCCTCGAAGAAGATGCCCTCTTCATGGCTGGCGAAGGTTTCTTCTTCGCCGACCAATACCCGCCAGCAAACGAAATGTACGAACGACTCGTCAAGCAACATCCCAATACTCGCCACATGGACATCGTCGATGCCCATCGATTTTCGATCGCCGAGTATTGGCTGAAACTGGACAAAGAATCGCCCGATCACTTCTACTCCGTCAACATCCTCGATCAACGACGTCCCTGGCGTGACACGCGGGGACATGCATTTCGAGTGTTTGATCGGATCCGAGTCGACGATCCCACCGGCAAGCTGTCCGATGATGCCACGTTGTCCGCCGCCAACGCCCACTTTGCCGCAGGTGACTATTTCAAAGCTGATTCGCTCTACACCGATTTACGCAAAACCTTCCCCAGCAGCGAACATCAATTCCTCGCACACTTCTTTGGCCTGAAATCCAAATTGCTCTGCTATGAAGGACCCGACTACAGTGGCGATGCGCTGGATCAAGCGGAGCAACTGATCAAACAGATTCGCCGACAGTTTCCTCAGCAAGCCGAACAGGAGCGTAAATACCTGATCGATGCCTTGGCCGAAATCCGCTTCCGCAAAGCCGAACGACTCTGGACTCGAGGTCGTTATCACGAATTGCGGCAGGAATATCGAGCCGCCCAGTTCTACTACGATCAGATTGCCCGCGAATACGAAGAAACCCCCTTCGCCAAACAAGCCCAGGATCAGATTGCCGCCAACTCCAATAAACCTCCCGTGCCACCGCAAACCATGCAGTGGCTGGTGGATATGTTCCCCAAACGCGAAACCGCTCGCCCCCTGTTTCCCAACGATGAACCAACTGCCACATCGAACGTGGGTAAACGCTAACACCAGATCAACTCGCCCCAGGCGGTCGATCGTCATCTTGTTCACGGGCCTGCTGGCCTGCGTCTGGACCGGCGCCGGCTGCGCGGGCTATCAAGTGGGAAATCGTACGCTCTACCGACAAGATGTCCGCACCGTCCAAGTGCCCATCGTGGAATCCGACAGCTTGCGACGTCAACTCGGCGAACGACTCACCGAAGCCATCGTCAAACAACTGGAATTAAACTCATCTTATAAAGTTGTCGGATCAGCAGACGCCGCCGACAGCGTCCTCCGCTGCCGTCTCATCGGCGATCAAAAGCGAGTACTCGCGGAAACTCGCACCGATGAAATGCGTGCCACCGCACTCTCCTTTCAAGTGCAAATGGAGTGGATGGATCGTCGTAATCAATCCCTGCTGCAGCGCACCGAGCTGCCCTTGCCCTCCAGCCTGTTGACGATCGCCCAGTCCAAGACGATGATCGCGGAAACCGGGCAATCAGTCGCTAGCACTCAGCAAGCAGCACTCGACGCCCTCGCGCGACAAATCGTGGAGCAGATGGAGGCCGCTTGGTAAGTGGCCGGAAGTGGACAACATGACCGACCGCCTCTGGACTGAACCACTCCCCGCTCGCGCCTCCCGCTGGCAACTGCGGACTCGTTCTCTCGACCTGCCCTCACACCCGCTGCTGATGGCGATCATTAATGTGACGCCCGATAGTTTTTCAGACGGCGGGCGAAACTTCACCACGCAGGCCGCTGTCGATCATGCACTGCGACTTGTCGATCAAGGCGCCGCGATCCTCGACATCGGCGGCGAAAGCACTCGTCCCTACTCCTCACCCGTGTCCGCGGCCGAGGAACTACGGCGAGTGATCCCCGTGATCACGGCTCTCGCTGGCCGCACCTCCGTGCCGATCTCGATCGATTCCTCCAAAGCTCAAGTGGCACAGGAGGCGCTCGCAGCCGGAGCGGAAATCATTAATGACGTCACCGGTCTGGCCGGCGATCCCGCCATGTTGACGCTCGCCCAACAATCCGCGGCCGGTCTGTGTGTTATGCACATGCAAGGCACGCCCGCCACCATGCAGGACGATCCGCGCTATGCCGATGTCGTTCGCGATGTCGCGTCGTATCTGCGCCAGAGGCGCGATGCACTACTGACGGCAGGGATTGCCCACGAACGCATTTGCCTTGATCCTGGCATCGGCTTCGGAAAATCCCATCAGCACAACCTCACCCTGCTCGCGCACACGCATCAAATGCACGCGCTCGGCTGCCCCGTGCTCGTCGGTCACTCTCGGAAAGGATTCATCGCCAAAGTTCTCGCCGATAAAACCGCTGATCGGACCGCCGGTACCATCGGCGTAGCCTTGAGCCTGGCTCGACAAGGCGTTCAGATCATCCGTGTGCATGACATCGAACCAGTGCGGCAAGCCTTGCTGCTGTTTGCCGCTACCGGTGGTGTCGACGGCCAAGAACTGCAATTGCCACCATCTTGAATCCCGTCTTGAACCCATCCTCCATGTCACTCGAACCACTGGCTTGGCTGAGCGAAGAATTGGCAACCCTGGAGTCGCTAGCGCTGCGTCGTACGCGCGCCACGCGCGGCACCGCTCAAGGCGCCACGATCGAATACAACGGACGCACGTTGATCAATTTTGGTTCCAACGACTACCTCGGCTTGGCCGCCTCGATGCCGCTGGAAAGAATCCGCGATGTGCTCGACACGCAAGGCTGGGGCAGCGGAGCCAGTCCACTCATCACGGGTCGGGATGTACTACAAGTCGAACTGGAACGTGCGCTAGCGGATTTCGAACAGACCGAGGCTGCCATCCTCTTTCCCACCGGGTTTGCCGCCAACCTCGGGACGATTCCGGCACTGGCTAGTCGTGGTGACCTGATCCTCAGTGACGCCAAAAACCATGCCAGCCTCATCGACGGCTGTCGACTGTCCGGTGCTCGCGTGCAAGTCTACCCGCATGCCGATCCTGCCACACTCGAAAAATATCTGGCGCAAGCCCAAGGCTTTCGCCGCCGACTCATTGTCACCGACAGCCTCTTCAGCATGGATGGAGACTGCGCACCACTCGTGGAGTTGGTCGATATCGCTGACCGTTATGATGCGATGCTACTGGTTGATGAAGCTCATGCAACCGGAGTTTTTGGCGAGCAGGGACGCGGGCTTTGTGAGCATTTTCAAGTTGAAGATCGAGTGCCCATTCGCATCGGCACAATCAGCAAAGCGCTTGGTTCAATCGGCGGGTTCGTCGTCGGTTCCCATCAGCTCATCGACTGGCTGGCCAATCGAGCTCGCCCCTACGTCTTCTCTACCGCGCCACCAGCGGCACTCGCTGCTGCCGGCCTGACTGCACTGGAAATCGTTCGCACCGAACCGGAGCGACGTCGCACGCTACTCCAGCAAGCCGCTTGGCTGCGCCGCGAATTACAACAGCAAGGCTGGCAATTGACACCCGGATTCAGCCAGATCATCCCCCTGCAGCTCAACGACGCGGCACTCACCATGCAGGCCATGCAGTGGCTCCTGGAACGAGGGTTACTCGTGCCCGGCATTCGTCCCCCAACGGTTCCTGTTGGGGAATCACTGCTGCGCATTAGCCTGAGCGTTTCCCATCAGCCCGAGCACCTCCAGCAGCTACTTGCTGCCCTCTCGGCTTGGCGCTCACAGCGGCAATTCTCCTGATCGCGGGCACATCGCATCTGGCGGCGCCCTGTGGCAGACGATTGTGGCGGACGATTGTGACAAACCATTGTGGCGGACTCTCCCGGCCTCAAACCACCCAGAATACGCAAATCACTCGATCGCTAAATTCTTCCCAAAGCTCTTGAATCTCCAGGATGGTTGATTACAGTCAAGAGACTTACGGACCCCGGTCGGTTCTGCGCGGTCTGTCACGAGCTTTGTGAGCAAAGGATTTCCGAACATGTCACGGGCATTGGTTCGAAAGACGTTCGTCTTGGCGACGGTCATGAGTGGATTCGTGCTGTTTTCCGGTTCCTCGGTCCATGCCGGTTGGAATTCTAGCGGCGGTGGATCGAGTGGCGGCTGGGGCAGCAGTGGCGGTGGTTCCAGCGGTGGTTGGGGCAGTAGCGGCGGCGGTTCCAGCGGTGGCTGGGGCAGCAGCGGCGGCAGCTCCGGCGGTCATCGCGGCCTCTTCGGCTGGCTCCACGATGCCATTCATCATCACTCGTCGTGGAAAGCCTGTTACCGAGTTTATCACTCCTCCGGCGGCTCTTCGGGTGGATCGTCCGGCGGTTCCTCAGGTGGATCATCCGGCGGCAGCTGGAAGGCGGTCGGCGGCAGCTCGGGGGGCAGCACCGGCGGCACGTATTACCAGCAAGCACCAGGTACTACCGTGCCCGGTAGCGGAGCACCAGCGGGAGCGACTCCGCAGATTCGCAGCAAAGCGATTGATCCAGCCCAGGTGCCAGGGACGCCAGCGGAATCGAGCGAATTGCCGAAGCCAGATGGCAATTCTTCTTACACGACAGGAAAGGCTATTTTGACGGTAAGCGTGCCGACCGATGCGAAGGTATTCGTCAATGGTGTCGCAACCACCAGCGTCGGAAATCAGCGTAAATACGTGTCGCGTGGTCTCATGGAAGGCTTCGACTATACGTACGAAGTGGTGGTCGAGACGACGCGTGGTGACCGTATCGTACGGGAAACAAAAACGGTGCAAATGCGCGCCGGTAACACGACTGACTTGGCCTTCTCGAATGCCACGGCCGATCTGGAAACGGTGCTAGTTGTGCGAGTGCCACGGGATGCGAAGGTCTACCTGGGCGGAAACGAGACGAACGCGACAGGCACCGAGCGAGTCTTCCGCACCACGTCGCTGGCAGAGGGCCAGGAATGGTCCAACTATCGCATCAAGGCTGTCTACGAACGCGACGGACAATTGGTCACTCGCGAAGAAGTGATCGTACTCAAGTCCGGCGATCAGCGAACGGTTTCGCTGGATAGCGAACTCGGTCCAGAGACGCCTGAGGCTCCCGCCCAACAGGAGAAAGTCGCCAAGTTGCGATAGTTGATCGGGGAGCACTCGGGGATGAGTGCCGACTGACTCGGTAATGATTCAGCACCCTTCGTGATGGCTACGGCGATCACGAAGGGTTTTCTTTTTATGACGCTGGCAGCGATTAGGCCACAAGCGGCGAATGGCTATCGCTTGGAAGCTCGTCTGGGTCGATGAAGGAACTATGGTCACCCAGGAAAACTCCGCATCCGTCGCCATTGATTCCACGTCCCACACGTTAACGGGACTTACGCCGCGGTGGCGGCGCGTCCTCAGTGCCTTGATTAGCCTGCATCTACTGGCCGTTTTTCTCGCTCCGTTTACCTTCGCCAGTTCACCGCAGCCGGGTGCTGCACCACCTTCCCCGTTGGCGAGGCTCTTCATCGGCTTATTTCAGCCCTACATCGACGCCCTGTTTTTAGATCATGGCTATGCGTTTTTCGCACCTGATCCTGGTCCGTCACATTTATTTCGAGCTCGGTTAGAGTTCGACGACGATCGTGAGCCGCAGGAGCTGTTGTTTCCCGATCGTAGTCGGCAGTGGCCGCGATTGCTGTACCATCGACATTTCATGCTGAGCGAGCGGCTCAATGATGGTTATCGGCCGCCGGTAGCGCCGCCAGCGGTGGCACAGGATGCTGCTCAGCTCGCCGTCTATCGCCAAGGGCGCTGGGATTATGAAACGTACTTCGAACGAGTGTCGAATTCTTATCGCGAGCATTTGCGTCAGCGGTATGGAGCGCGGCGAGTAACGATCGTGCGGCTGGAGCATCGCTTGCTCTACCCCGATGAATTGCATGAGCAAGGTCGTCGCCCCGATGCCCCGGAACTGTTTGACGAGAATCCCGAGGATCAGCGGCGGGAGTCGCGACCATGAAGGGAATTGTCTTAGCAGCACGGCAGTGGCTGAGTGAAGTAGCAGCGGTTTGGAATCAATTCTGGTTTCATCCCACCAGACCGCACACGCTGGCACTCATCCGGATTCTGTCGGGCGCCATGCTGCTTTATACCCATGCGGTGTGGTCGCTGGATTTACTGGCCTTTCTCGGACCTCAGGGTTGGCTTAGTCGCGAAGCAGCCCGAGCGATGAATCGAAGTCCCTGGGCATGGAGTTTCTGGTGGTGGGTGGAATCCCCCACCCTCATCTGGACGCTCCATCTGCTCGCGCTATCAATTTTCTTTCTGCTGATGATCGGGTGCGCTACGCGTTTCACTGCGTTACTGTCTTTTTTATTGACACTGGCCTACTGTCATCGTTTGCCGGGTGCGTTGTTCGGACTGGATCAAGTCAACGCCATGCTATCGATGTACGTGATGCTGGGACCGAGCGGGGCGGTCTATTCCTGGGATGCTTGGTGGCGGCGTAGACGGACACCTGGGGCCACGACAGTTGCCGACGCAGCTCCTCGCTTGAGTACCAATTTGGTCATTCGTCTGATTCAAGTACATCTCTGCATCGTCTACTTGTTTGGTGGTATCTCCAAGCTCAAGGGGACGATGTGGTGGGATGGCAGTGCCGTTTGGTTTGCGCTGGCTAATCAAGAGTATCAAACCTGGGACTTGCTCTGGCTGGGACAGTGGCCGTGGCTAATCGCTCTGCTCACCCATCTCACGGTCTTTTGGGAGACGTTTTATCCGGTTTTGATTTGGCCGCGGCTGACACGCCCCGTCATGCTGATCATGGCCGTCGCTGTTCACGGTGGCATCGCCTTGTGTCTGGGAATGCCCACATTTGGACTAGCGATGCTCATCGCCAATCTTTCGTTTGTATCGCCGGAGAGCGTGGAGCGCTGCGTGTCGAGGGTGCTGACGTTACCGGCCCAGCGGGCGCGCGGAATAGGAAAGCGAGCATGAACAAAGCGTTCGTACGCGAGGCGGATTCCTGGGAAGAGTATTGTCCTCGATGTGGCGGGACTGGCCAGCCCGTATCGCGTGCCGTGATGCTCAATCAGCTGCGCGATCCAGCCAGCCTGCTGTTAGCGGATAACGCGAACATCTGCCTAACACCGACCTGTGACGTTGTCTATTTCGATCAATTTGAGCGGACAATACTTACGAGTGCGCTGAAGCGTAGCATCTACCCTAAAGATCCTTCGGCGCCGATCTGTAGTTGTTTTGGATTGACGGCCGATGACGTCGAGCTGGATTTAACGGAGGGTGCACCGACGCGCACGCGCGCTTGTGTAAAACGTGCGCAATCCAGCGAGGCTCGCTGTGAGGAGACGGCACCGAGTGGCCGCAGTTGCCTGGCCGATGTTCAGGGTCTTTATTTGCGCACCAAAGCTGCTCGTCGCTAATCAACACTAGCGGGATTCGTGCGATTAGGAATTCTCTGCCCATGACGGATTCATTTCCCACTCTCAAATTGCAGGGCCAACTACGTCCTTCTCAGGCGGATGTCATCGACATCGCGCGTAAGAAGCTGCAAGCGGGCCAGAAGCGACTGCATATCGTCGCCCCACCCGGCTCTGGCAAAACGATCCTGGGACTCTATTTGTGGGCGGAATGCGTTCGCGTCCCCACCTTGGTGCTCGCACCAAATTCAGCCATCCAAGCGCAATGGGCGGCTAAAACGTCCATGTTTACTGGTGCCACAGATCCGGCAGCACTGGTCAGCACGGACCCGCGCCGGCCCGCTCTACTCACGTCGCTTACCTATCAGTCCGTAACGCTACCCAAGCGCGCGGGTGAAGATCTGGATGAACAAGCGAAGTCGCTCTGGAAAGAGGCACTCATCGCCAAAGGCCAGGCTCAGGATCCGACCGAAGCGGAGGTCTGGATCGCGGACTTGCTGCAGCACAACCCGAATTACTATCAGCAGCGTTTATCGTCCTATCGCAAACAGGTCCGCGATCAAGCTGCTCTGGCCGGCGAAGCACTCGGCACCTTGCATGACAGCGCACGTGCAACCTTGGAACGTCTGCGCGACAACGGCTTGGGGCTCATCATTTTTGATGAATGTCATCATTTAATGGAGCATTGGGGACGAGTGCTAGCTGCGGCTCATGATGAGTTGGGCACGCCGATGATCGTCGGCCTCACAGCCACTCCACCGGATCGTGACGGCAAGAATCCCGAGGACGTTAAACGGTATGACGAGTTCTTTGGTCCGATCGATTATGAAGTGCCCGTTCCCGCCGTGGTCAAAGATGGCTTTCTCGCGCCCTATCAGGACCTCGCTTATTTTGTTCGTCCAACCGCCGATGAATTGACGTTCGTAGCGCGTTCCGATGAACAGCTCCAGCAGCTCGTACACGACCTAGGGGGCAGTGAGCAACCAACATGGCAGCCAGCTTCAACTCCGAGCTTGAAGAAGGAAACGGCTGAAGTCGATACGGATCCCTCGTCGCATCAATTGCCGACAACCAATTTGCCAAATTGGTTGCTGCAGGTACTCGCCGAGCGTCGCCTGCCGCTGGGACAGGCTAAAGATTGGTCGACCTTTGAGCGGCGCGATCCCGACTTTGCACTGGCCGCTCGACTATTCCTACTCAGAAAAGGCTGGGACTTACCGGCGGATGTACCAGAGCCAGCACTGCAGATGGCTCCGGAAGCATTTCCAACGATGAATGTTTTGGTTCCGGTGCTGGATCGCTATGTGCGTCATCAATTGCGTCGTTCACCACGAGCAGAGGATCGTGATTTAGCCGACACGGCCGTACAGCGATTGCGCATGCTGGGTGTACAGATTACCGAGACCGGTTGTCAGGCGTGTGCATCGCCGGTGGGGCGAGTGATGGCCTATTCGCGCAGCAAGGTCACGGCAGTGCCACTGATCCTGGCCACCGAACACGCCGTATTGGGCTCGCGCTTGCGTGCCATCGTGGTCGCCGACTACGAGAAGTCATCCGCAACTACAGCCGAGATTTCGCATCTGCTGGATGAAGAGGCGGGTGGTGCCGTGGCCGCCTTCAAGACGTTACTAAAGCAACCGGAAACAGATCTGCTCAATCCGATTCTCGTGACCGGTTCCAGTGTTCTGGTAGATGATGATTTGAAAGATTCGCTACATGTTGCAGCCTTGGCCTGGCTGAAACAACGCAGCTTGGAAGTTGAGCTGCAGTACTTGGAGGCGGATGGCTTTCATGTATTGAACGGCCAAGGCAGCGATTGGTGTCCGCGCGTCTATGTGGAAATGATCACGGAGCTATTTCAACAGGGACTCACGCAGTGCCTGGTCGGCACTCGAGGTCTTCTGGGGGAAGGCTGGGACGCCAACAAAGTCAACGTGCTGGTGGATTTAACCACTGTTACCACTTCGATGACCGTGAACCAGTTGCGCGGTCGCTCGATTCGTCTCGACCCCGCTGAGCCTCAGAAAGTTGCCAACAACTGGGACATCATCTGCTTGGCACCGGAGTTCACGAAAGGCCTGGATGACTACAAACGATTCATGGCGAAGCACGAGACGTTGTACGGTGTCACCGATGATGGAGCGGTCGAAAAGGGTGTCGGACATGTCCATCCCACCTTTACCGAATTGAAGCCCGAGGGCGTCGAAGATTCCGTCGATGTCTTGAACCAGGAGATGTTGTTGCGTGCGGCCCGACGCGCGGAGATGCGAACACGCTGGAAGATTGGGGAGCCTTATCGTGGCGAGCCGAAACGGACGATCGAAGCCCGCCCCGTATCTCGACGTGAACGAGGTGGATTTCCGCCCTTCAAAGGAGCCAAGCAGCCTTGGAACGACAACTCGTTGGCATTAGCCATTGGGAATGCCATTCTGGGTGCCTTGCGCGAAGCCGAGCTCATTCCACCTACGGCCAAAACGATTGCCGCCAATGATCGTGGTGGCGGGTTTGTGCGACTCTTTCTCGAACAGGGAACGCCGCAGGACAATCAGCTCTTTACCGAGTCCTTACAAGAAACTCTGGCTCCACTCGGTCAGCCGCGGTACGTCATCCCAAGGCAAATCGTGCGCGTACAGGAAACGTTTCTCTCGCGCACCTTGGGCGCTTGGCTACCGCGGATCGCCCAACCCTTCATTGAGCCGCTCAAACGCCGCCAAGCGGAACGAGTCATGTGGCATGCGGTGCCCACCGCATTGGCCAAAAACCAGCGGCTGGTGGCGATGTTTCAGAAACATTGGAATCTAAACGTCAGTCCCGGCGAAGCCAAATTCACTCAGCGCGGAGCCGGAGAAGGAATCGTAGAAGCGGCCATTCGTTCGGAGCAGACGCCGGAATCACCCGTTCATGAAAAAGAAGTGTTTCTGTGACATTGTTCGTCGATTCCCAGTTGCAATTTCAGTTCCTCAAATTGACGCGCATACTCTTCCTGCGAAGAATGCACATGCTCTGCTTCCGTGATGAACTTCAGGGAGTCGGAATGATCTAAGCCATACCCGCGCAAAATGCGTTCAAAGGAAACCAGCGGCTGTCCATAGACGATCAGCAGCTTGTGTTCGTCGAACTGAATCTCTTGCGGGAGATGCGGATTCAACACCGCAATCCCGGTACAGCCGTCATTCAGTAAGAGATCTTCAAAGTCGTAGAGCAGACTTTTGAGTACCGGTAGATCAATGTTTTCGCGATACAGATCACGCTGTTCGGCGCAACTTGAGGCATGACTTGAATCCAGCACGACGTCGACTTCGTCTCCCAGTGGATCGAGCAAATCCAGAAAGAGCTCAAATAGTATTTCTGCGCTGGCGGCTGCCATCAGCACCGGGATACGAGCCCGGGAATGGGAATCCCGATAGGAATCACGGCGATAGCCCTGTTGAGGGACGACATCGAGTTTGTAGGATGGTCGCACGGCGTCCGTTAGTTGAAAGTCACCGTAGCGAGCGACTTGCAAGTGTGCCTCCAGGTCGGCCTCCGTCAGCTGCTCGTAATTGGTTCTCGGTTGAGTCGACGCCATGGAGTTTGTAGTTGAGTTGGAATTGCCAGGATTTCGCTTCAGGAATCCCATCGTAGACCTTCTATCTCGTAAAAGGGATGACGAGGGACGGCTCCGCCGTTGCTGGGTTTTTTGGTGAGTAATGGGTGGTGACAACATCGTTCCGGGGAAAAAGAACGAAGAAGATCGGTGAGATCAGACGTCAAAGAGTAACGAATGTTCCGTCCTTAACGCCGGTCCCCGATTTCCTCTGGAAGTGTAGCATTCGAAAAATGATTTGCCGGAAAAATCATTCAAGTCTTCTGAGGTGCCTTACATGAGTAGTTCCGTGAGTCATGCGCCGTGGTTTTGGCCAGCCCGAGTGGCGCGTCTGGCGTGCCTGGGGGTCGTCACCCTGGCCATCGGCTGTGCCGATCCTTCTGCGCCATCTCCAGGCACATCTCAGACAAGTTCCCACGACGAAAAATCGAACTCGACCAAGCCACCGAAAGCTGCTCCGAAAGCTGCGCCCCTCTCGTCCACACCGCGAGCAGTACCCGAGGAAACTGCCGTGGCGACCGAACGCTCTGGGCAGCGCGAGTACTGGGACCTCTGCCTCATTCGGTCAGCGACAGCGGGCTACGTGCACTCCAAGTTCACGGAACTAAACGAGGAATCAGGCCCCGTGATTCGCGGAGAACTCGAACAATTACTGGAAATGGAACGATTTGGACAGTCGGTGCAGCAGCAAATCTGGCTCGTCTGCTGGCAAACGAAAGCAGGTGAGTTATTACGGTTTGAGAGCCGCGTAACTGCGGGGCGCGAAGCGACGATCGCCAAGGGAAATGTCACCGGAGAAAAGCTGACCATCGTCACCACCACGCCCGGTAAAACCGAAACCGCGACCGTCGCCTGGAAACCAAAGACCGGAGGTTTTTTTGCGGTCGAAGAGAGCTTGCGTGGCGAGCCACTGCGAGCTGGCGAGAAACGCACGATTGCCTCACTTGCACCCATTTTGCACCAAGTCGTACGGAGTGACCTGCAAGCGATTGGTTTTGAAGCGGTCCGCATCGGAGACGAGTCTGAGCAGCTCCTGAAGATTCAGCGCACCGATCGCATCGGCACATTTGCCCTGGAATCGACGCTCTGGATGAACTCCCAGGGCGAGATTCGCCAGCAGTTCATGCCCTTGCCGGCGCCCGGCATGACCTACGTTCGCGCCGATCGTGCAGCCGCACTGTCGGGTGAGCGCAGAGCGGCCTTGGATTTGGGACAGTCCACCGTTGTGCAACTCCGTGACGCCCCCGCTGATTTAGCTCAACGTAAACAAGCACGGTTCCGTGCTGAACTGACGACTGGCACGATCGCGGAGCTGTTTGAAGCGGGAATCAGCCAGCAAGTTCGAGTGACTGGTGAACGCTCGGCCGAAATCCATGTTAGCGCGGTACGCCCTGACAGTCCTCTGCCCCCTGAGTTGGCCGATGGCAATCTGACGCGTCCCCCCATGGCGGCTGATCGCCAGCCGAATGCTCTCATTCAAAGCGATGACAAACTCGTGCAACAGCTGGCCAAGAGTATCCTGCCGGAAGAGCGGGACAGCTGGAAGTTAGCGGTCGGCCTGGAGCAACTGGTCCATCGCCGCATTCAATCCAAGAATTTCACGCAGGCGTTTGCGACAGCGGCCGAAGTGGCGCAGTCAGGCGAAGGCGATTGTACCGAACATGCCGTTTTGCTCGCCGCTCTGTGTCGCGCACGCGAGATTCCCGCCCGAGTTGCCATCGGCCTCCTGTATGTTCCCAATCTCCAGGGGCTCGGTTACCACATGTGGAACGAGGTTTGGATTCACGATCGCTGGGTTCCGCTCGATGCGACCTTGGGACTTGGCGGAATTCAAGCCACCCATCTCAAACTGCTCACTTCCAACCTCGACGGCTACGACGCCTACGCAGCACTCTTACCCGTGTTTCGAGTGCTGGGGCAATTGCAGCTTACATGGCTAGAAGAGCCCGCAAAATAAGAGTCCCAGCGGTGGCTGTGACTGCGGCCATAACGGTAACTCCAGCTACGGCTGTGACGGCGGCTACGGCTGTGGCAGTTCCAGGTCCGCCATGAATAGCTGACTGCTGCGATCACTGGTACGAGTACTCGTCCACATCAGCTGGCGGCCGTCGGGCGAAAACACCGGCAGCACGTCCGCATTCGGCGAATCAGTTATCCGCGTCGGCTTACCGACCGTGAATTTGCCATCTTTCACCTCATAGCGAACCAGCCACAGGTCATAGTTGGGACGCGCGTTGGGGTCCGAATGGTCCGCTCCGGACCAGATGATGTAGGGCAGCGTCGGGTGCCAGTAGGGCCCCCAATTCACGCCCTGATTATCGGTCAGCGCCGTATCGTTCTGCCCATCGATTCCCATGACATGGATCTGCAGATAACTCTCTTTTTTGCGATCGCTGCGATAGAGAATCCATTTGCTGTCGGGCGAGATAAAAGGACCGCCGTCATATCCAGGAGCCGTCGTGAGTCGCCGTACATTCGAGCCGTCGCTGTTCATCAAATAGATGTCGGGATTTTTGGGACGGGCGGAGGTGGTGGGGTTTTGACTATCCGCCTCGCTGTCTCGACAAAATGCGATCAGCTTTCCATCCCGCGAATACGCCCCCTCCGCGTCATACCCGTAAGACTTCGTCAATGGACGCAGATTCTTACCATCGAGATCAGCCTCGAAAATATCCATGTAAGGATCAAAGTCCCACTCGTAACGACGCTGATTCTTCGCTTTGCGATCCTCCTCCTGCCGACGTCGTGCATCCGCCTCCGTACGATCCATGGCGGGGTCGAGGTGACTGGAGGCGAAGAGTACTTTCTTGCCATCGGGTGAGAAAAAGCTGCAGGTGGTGCGACCGCGACCCGTACTGATTCGCTGCGGTTCACCACTGGGCAATGGTTGAGTAAAGATCTGGTAGAACGGGTAACCAGGCGGTACGGCTTGGTAGATGATCGACTTGCCGTCGGGCGAAAAGTAGCCCTCGCCCGCCTTCTCCATGCCACGGGTTACTTGACGCACGTTTTTCAAATACTTCGCTTCCAGTTCGGACAGCGGCGGTGTTTGTGACAGCACAGCGGCGGGGTGCTGAGCAGCTAGGATCAACGTCACCAGCAGCGGCCACAGCCAGGAACTCGCCACGGGCCAAACCACATCTCCAGTCACTAGATATTTTTGAAGCTTTTTCACGAAATTCTCCTGACAACAAGTGCCGCGATTGGGACCGACGGAAACAACGACGGAACGCCTCGGCGAAGGCTGCTTAGCCCGACGGCAGAAGCAGGCCTAAGCGGAAGAGGCCGGGCTCGTTTTTCTCCCACTGGAAGTCGCTCCGTGTCATAGGCGATTCGCAGCGAGACCGCTATTATACACACCGCACTGCGGTAACCGTCGAGATGGGATGTGAGCATGAAGATCTATACGAAGACAGGCGACCTGGGGGAAACGGGCCTATTTGCTGGGCCTCGGGTGCGAAAAGATCACGCTCGCATCGAAGCCTACGGGACGGTCGATGAGCTCAATTCCGTCCTGGGACTGGCGCGAGTGCAGCCTGGTTGTGGCCCGTTTGATCCGCTCCTCGATGCCATCCAACACGAACTATTCGCACTGGGAGCCGAACTGGCAACTCCCGATCCAGTTGCCGGAGTAACGCAATTGATCGAAGACCGCCACATCGAGGCGCTAGAACGAGCGATCGATCGGTGGGAGGAACGACTCACACCACTCATGAATTTCATCATTCCGGGTGGCTCCCCGCTAGCCGCTCACCTCCATCTGGCGCGCACAGTTTGTCGACGGGCGGAGCGTCATGTCGTAGCGCTGTTGTTCGCGCCCAGCAATCCGGCTGGAGGCAGGATTGTTCAGTATTTGAATCGCTTAGGTGATTTACTGTTTGTACTGGCGCGAGCCGCCAATGCGGAATCGGGAGTGCCGGACGTGGCTTGGCAAAAACCAACCTCTGCGAGCTCCTAAGCAACAGTCAAAGGCTACTTTGGTGCGCATCCTTTCGACCGCCAGTTGGCATTTCATTTAGGCGTTCATACCAGCAAAGAAAAATTCGAAACCTCTATCAGAATATCGGGTCCCCGAGAAAGGGCTGAATCTTATGGGCACGCACGGACTGAATCTGAAGTTAATGAGCAGGCAGGTGCTGATCGGCGCCGTGTTATTGGCCGGTCTTGTCGGCGTAGGCTGCTACGCGACTGCGGCCTATGGGCAGTCAGGAGGTGGTGGGCCGACCGCTCCTCCCGTGCCCGCCTTACCGCCGCCCGCAGGTGAGGAGCAACCGGCAGGTCCTCCGCCCGTCACGCTCGATTCCGTGAACGCCAAGGCCGACACGGCCAGCTTGGCAGCTCACAATTCCTGGATGCTGACATCCAGTGCTTTAGTGCTTTTCATGACGGCACCTGGGCTGGCCATGTTCTACAGCGGTTTAGTCCGAAAAAAGAACGTGCTCGGCGTTATGATGCAATGCATTTTTTTAATGGGCTTGATGACGGTCATCTGGGGCTTGTATGGATACTCGTTGTCATTCGGCGGTGATCCGACGGCAGCTGAGGAAACCGGATACAGTCCGTATATCGGGAACGGTCAGTTTCTCGGTATGAAGAATGTCGAACGTACGTGGAATGTTGAAAAGCAGGAACCGGAGACTCCACAAGAAGGTGCCATTCCACGTTTCACGCACATGTTGTTTCAAGGAATGTTTTTCATTATCACACCGGCTCTGATTTGCGGAGCCTTTGCGGAGCGGATGCGATTTCCCACGCTGGTCGTTTTTGTGATTCTTTGGGGGACATTGGTTTACTGTCCGCTCTGCCACTGGGTTTGGGATGGAGGTATTCTGGCTTACGGATCGACGGGGTTGGCCGGTGGCGCACTAGACTATGCCGGTGGCACGGTAGTCCATATCAGCTCGGGCATCTCGGCGCTGGTCTGTGCGCTGGTGATGGGCAAGCGCTTGGGATATGGCAGCGAGCCGATGCCGCCTCACAATTTGACCTATACGGCTCTCGGGGCGGCGATGCTCTGGGTCGGTTGGTTTGGCTTCAATGCGGGTAGTCAGTTGGCCTCGGATGGCCTGACCGCCAGTGCCTTTGCGGCGACGCATTTTTCCGCAGCGGCGGGCACCTTATCCTGGGCCGGCTTGGAATGGCTCACGCGGGGAAAACCGAGCATTTTAGGTGCCTGCTCGGGCGCGGTCGCGGGCTTGGTCTGCATCACACCGGCGGCTGGTTTCGTCAATCCGCTGCCGGCCATGCTGATGGGAGTCATCGCGGGCGCCGTCTGCTGCTACGCTTGCTCGAAGCTCAAGGCCAAATTCGGGTATGACGACTCTCTGGATGCCTTCGGCGTTCATGGCGTCGGTGGCACCTTAGGAGCCATCTTGACCGGTGTCTATGCCACACGTGCGGTGGCCGATAAAGCCATCTCCAAAGGCAATCCTCTCGGGTTTGTCGATGGCAACACCAGTTTGTTCGTAGGTCAAATGGTCGCCGTGCTGATCACGATCGTCTTCAGCGCCGTCGTCACCTTCGTCCTGCTGAAGATTCTCGATCTGACGATGGGATTACGAGTTTCGCGCGATGCGGAACGACAAGGTTTGGATCTCAGTGAGCATGGCGAAGAAGGTTATATTTTCCTGTAACCAGTCCTGTTGCTGGCCCAGCTGGCGACAGCACGCAGCAGTATCGAAGCAAGCAGTATCGAAGCAAGCAGTATCGCAGTTAGAAGAATCAAGAAATCAAAGGTCTGCTCAACGTAATTGAGGGAGTTTAACGGATATGAAAAAGATTGAAGCCATCGTTCGACATTTCAAATTGGAAGACATCAAGAATGCCCTCACGGAACACGGCATTCATGGCATGACGATTACGGAGGTGCGTGGGTTCGGACGCCAAAAGGGCCACACTGAAATGTATCGTGGCACGGAATACGCGGTCGATTTTGTGCCGAAGGTAAAAATCGAAGTCGTCTGCTCCGACACCGGCCTCAAGTCCGTCGTTGACACCATCATGAAGGCCGCGCAAACGGGACAGATTGGTGATGGCAAAATCTTCATTGCCGACCTGCACGACGTCATCCGAATTCGAACCGGTGAAACGGGTGACGATGCGTTATAAGCATTGCCCAAGGCAAAGCTGGGGCGTACGAACGCTAGCCGCTGGGGTGCTCCGCCATGAGTAGCACAGGAATGTCCACAGCGGTGGTAACCGCGCGACGGCGTCTGGAGAGCGGTCGCGAGCGCATTCACCAGCAACATCGGTCGGGCTCACTGGGAATCCAGGTCTGTGCCGCCCTGACTGAATTGCTGGAAAACGTCCTGCGCGATTTGTACCTCGGCACGCTCGCCGAAATCAACATTGATCCAGCTCAACTGGAAGCCAAACTGGCCTTCGTCGGCTACGGCGGATTTGGTCGGCGCGATATGGCGCCCTACTCAGACATCGATTTGATGCTCTTGCAGGCGCCCGGAATCGAGGATGAGGTGTCCCGCTTCATTCGCCGCTTCACGCAACAGATTTATGATGTGGGTTTGCAACTGGGGTTCAGCCTTCGTACGCCGGATGAAGCTTGCCAGTTGGCGATGACCGACGCCACAATCTTCACCTCGCTCGCGGATTCGCGTTTACTCTTTGGCAGCGAGATGCTGTACGACTACTTTCGCTTCCGCTTTACCAAGTTGGTACGGCGGCGTGGGCGACGAGTGCTGGCGATGATCGATCAGGCGCGACTCGATGAACGAAAGCAATTCGGGGAAACAAACTATCTGCTGGAGCCGCATATCAAACGCTCGCGCGGTGGCTTGCGAGACTTACAGCTCGTGCGCTGGATTGGTTGCATTCGTGCGGGTGATGTTGAACCCGAAAATCTGATGCGCGGCGGACTGCTGGGGACGGAAGACTGGCGCAGCTTACGAGATGCCCATGAGTTTCTACTGCAGTTGCGAAATGAGTTGCATTTCACGGCTGGCAAGTCGAGTGATGTACTGACGCGGTCGGAGCAGGTGAGAATTGCCGAACAGCGCGGATACGTGGCCTACGAGGGAATGTTGCCGGTCGAACAGTTCATGCGCGATTACTTTCGGCACACCAGCAATGTGCGTTACATAGCCTCCAACTTTCTTGCCAACGCCCGGCCCGCTCGCAGTCCACTGAATTTCTTGGCCCCGCTCGTTACGTTTCGTCTCGATCGTGACTTCCGAGTCGGCCCACGCACCATCAGCGTGTCGAAAAAAGGCTTAGAACGAGTCTGTCGTGATCCTGCTGAGATTCTGCGTTTGATGGAGTTGTCGAGCCTTACCGATCGACGTATTGAACATCGCACTTGGGACGCAATCCGCACCACGATGCTCTCCTGCGAATCGATCACGATGACCCCGCTCATCGCCAAGCGCTTCTTGACACTACTTTCCGAGCCCGCTCGGCTCGGAGAACAACTGCGGCGTCTCCATGAATTGCGAGTATTGGAGAAGATCGTGCCACCGCTGGTGCATGCTCGACATCTGCTCCAATTTAATAACTTTCACAAATACACCGTGGATGAGCATTCGATTCGGACGATCGAATGCGCGGCCGAGTTTCGTCAGCGCAGTGGTACGCTGGGTGAGGCTTACCGATCGCTGCGCCGCAAAGATCTATTGCATTTGGCGCTGCTGCTGCATGATCTGGGCAAGGGTTTTCCCGAGGATCACAGCGAAGTGGGTCGACGGCTGGCGGAAGAGGTGGGCCTGTTCTTGCTGCTGCCCACCGAAGATGTGGAAACCATCAAGTTCCTCGTGCATAAGCACCTCACAATGGCACACCTCGCCCAGTGGCGAGACATTAATGACGATCAAGTTGTCATTCGGTTTGCCCTGGAAGTGGGTACACCCGATCGACTGCAATTACTCTACACACTCACCTGTGCTGATATGGCCGGCGTGGGTCCCGGAGTACTCACCGACTGGAAACTAGGCCTGCTTACCGATCTCTATCAGCGAACTGCTCGACACTTGGCGGGCGATCCGCATGATTTAACGGAACGGAATCGCATGGAGGCCAAACGCAGTGCGATACGAGCACTGGTCCTCCCCTTGGCCGATCCTCACTGGTGGTCGGAAATGGTGCAGTCACTACCCAGAGCCTATTTGCTGTCTCGGCCAGCGCAACAGATTGTCGCCGAACTGGAACGCCTGAGAACCCTCGATCGTACCGAAGCCATTGCCTGGCATGACTACAATCGCGAAGCGAATACCACCGAGTTCACCATTGGAACCTTCGAAGATATCACTCCCGGTGTTTTCCATAAACTGACCGGTGCGTTGACAAGCAAAGGATTGCAGATTCTGTCAGCGGAAATCAACACGCTCGGCGATGGTCGAGTCATCGACCAGTTTGTGGTGAGTGATCCTGACTTTCGCGAGGAACCGCCTGCGGAGCGACGACGTGAAATCTGCCAAGCACTCGTCGACGTGCTCAAAGACAAGACCGGTAGACCGCCGGCGTTTCGAAAAGTCTGGGGGGCAACCAGCGCCAGTCAACTGCCACTCGCAGGTCAATTACCAACGGTCGTGAACGTCGATACGAACACCTCGGAGGTGCATACGATCATTGACGTTTTTACACTGGATCGACGCGGACTACTCTACACCATCACTCGCACTCTGTTTGAGCTTGGTTTGTCCGTGAACATTGCCAAGATCGGTACTCATCTGGACCAAGTGGTGGACGTGTTTTACGTGACCGATTTGGAAGGCCGCAAGGTGGTCGACGAAGAACTACTGTCACAGATCAAATCGCGTTTACTCGAGGCTGTTGATGGCTTGACGACGTAGCCGTGAAGTTTCAGCGGATGGTGGCCGCTGCTCCGCAGCGGTAAGGAAAATCTTTTTAGGAAAATCAGTAAAACCTTTTCGCGCTCGCGGGGTTAACGACTTGAACTTTAAAGTTAGTCAGCGTTCAGCCGCTCATTAGGTTGATTTGTGTTCACGACTGTTTTCGCCGAAGGCCCTTTGAGCTACGCATGACGCATCACCTGAAACCACTGCGAAACTTGGCGATCGTAGGAGGTGGACCAGGTGGGCTGATGACAGCCTATTGGCTGCAAAAATCTTGGTATCAACCGGTGGAGATCACCCTGTTCGAAGCCAGTTCGCGACTCGGTGGCAAGGTGCAGACCTGCCTGTTCCCCGAGGTGGGAGAGCCGTACGAAGTGGGGGCAGCAGAGATCTACGACTACTCGACGATCGATGAAGATCCTCTGAAGGAATTGATTTACGAATTAGGCTTGTCGATCAACAGCATGGGTGGATCGGCCGTTATTCAGGATCAATCGATCATCTCTAATTTGGATGATGTCGAGCTGCATTTAGGCGCAGCAGCACGGTATTGCTTAGAGCGTTTTGATCGACGGTCACGTGATGCCATGAGTCCCTGGGAGTTCTATCAATCGGATGAGCCTGGGCTGAAATCATCTGCCGATACGAGTTCGCGCTTCGACTCGCTCCTCACCACTGAAATCACGAACCGTGCGACTCGCCGCTACATTGACCACCTGATTCATAGTGACCTGGCTACGGAGAGTCCTCAGACAACGGTCTCTTATGGCTTGCAAAACTACCTCATGAACCACCCCGCATACATGCGACTGTACAGCATCGTAGGTGGTAATGAACAACTGCCCAAAGCGCTGGCGGCACGCCTTCGAGCGAATGTGAACCTGGAACATCAAGTCACGCGGATCGTGGCGACCGCTGAAGCTGGATATCGAGTGACGTCGCAGTCGCCCACCGGCTGTCGCGAGGATTCATTCGACGCGGTAGTCGTCGCGCTACCCAATCGCTGTTTGCCGAAGATTGAGTTTGCACCGGAACCAGTGCAAGACTCCTTGCGTGCGCACTTTGAATACTACGACCATCCCGCTCATTACCTGCGCGTCACCTTATTATTTGAACAGCCCTTTTGGCGCACGCATTTGCAGGATTCCTTCTGGATGCTCGACCAATTCGAGGGCTGCTGTTTATACGATGAGTCGTCGCGGATTCCGGGCTGCAAACATGGAATCCTCGGCTGGCTGTTAGGTGGACAAGCGGCCGTTGAAATGGCTCGCAGGACCAACGACGAAATCGTGTCGGCTGCGCTGAACTCCTTGCCCGAGTTCCTGGCGGAGGGCCGCCAGCAATTGATCGCCAGCCGAGTTCATCGCTGGATCGATGCCGTCAGTGCCATGCCGGGCGGCGTTGCACCGCGACCACTCGCCGAGCGTCATCAACCAGTCGCACACGATCCCTCGTCACGACTCTTCCTCGTGGGAGATTACCTTTTCGATTCGACCTTGAACGGTGTACTAGATTCCGCGCAGTATGTTGCGGACTGGCTTAACCGCTTGATTACCGAATCTCACGGACGCACATCATGAACCAGACAACGACGACCACCGTACCGTCCAGCCAGGAGCGGACCAATTCCGCTTCTCATAGTCCCGCCATTGGCCCCGGATTTCCTGAAGGTACTCGACTAGCTACCGCTCACGATGCGGCACAAACGACCGCTATTTTACTAATTCCCCACGACGGCCCCCACTCGGATGATTTATTCCTGCGGGCACGACATTGGACAGAGGTCACGGAAGGGCCAGCCGAAATTATCGTTCATACCATCAGCTTGCAGCATGCCACCATCCTGTGGCAGCCGCGACGCGCCGTGATCATCGCCAGTGCCACGCAGCTCGAGAAACTAGTAGTGGCCGTCGCTCGATTCAGCATTCAGGAACTGGAACTACAGGCCTTGGAATGCTGGATCGCCACGAACTGGCAGCAGCTTTCGAGTGACTCGCCGCTGGCTTTCGAGATTGATTCATCAACGATCGCTCGACGTACGGAGTTAAGCCAACAGTTCCAGCAGTCCATCAACTGGCGAGCACGCTGGGGACGACTCGTACCGGATGCTCACCAACCACCACTCTATCCACCCACTCTCGCCAGCCAGATTTCGGAACGTTTGCGCGAACGCACTCGCTTGGCAGATCGAGTGGATTTTGTCGGTACACAGCTGGACCTGTTTGATCGAGTCTACGATCAGTGCGCGCAGCGTGTCAGCGAATTTGTTGTAGCGCAGCGCGGACATCACCTGGAGTGGGTGATCATTATCTTGCTGTCGTTTCAAACGGTGCTCTTGCTGCTGGAACACTTAGTGTTAAAGACGAGTTAATCTGTGCGTTACCTGTCGATTGATTATCTGCGAGCGATCGCCATCGTGATGATGGCGTCGGTGCACTTTGTCGAAAACCTGGCCGGGATCTACGACAACTATCTGCTGCCGACCGGATTAGCAGCTCCGATGTTTACGATGCTGACCGGGGTGAGCTATCAGATCTGGCTACGAAGCCAAAGGGCCAAAGGTGTCGATCAGAAACGAGTCACTCAGCGCTCAGTGCGGCGCGGACTGTTTTTGGTCGGTCTGGGCTTTGCCTTCAACATCTTCGTTTGGATGCCAGAAGATGTGTACAACTGGGACGTGCTGACCTTCATTGGCGTTGCCTTTCTGCTGTTAGCGATGATTCGAGACTTGCCACCACCTCTGTTCTTACTCATCGCCGGTTTATCCTGGCTCATGGCACCCGTTTTACGCGCCGAGGCGGGATATGCGAGCTACTGGACCAACGGCTTCTATCATGCCGATATGACGATGTCCGAGTTTTGGATTGGATTTTTGGTCTGTGGTTACTTTCCACTTTTTCCCTGGATTATTTATCCCGTGATCGGTTTTCTAGTGGCGGAGAAAATCTTTCCCGCAAAAGCTGAGACACCGTCCCAACGACGGCTTGTCGCTTCTTGTGGACTAACACTGATCGGCCTCAGTATCCTCGCTCGTCTGCTCCAACCCTACGCGTCCACTCAGCTACAAACGATTTTCCTTAACGGTTGGACCATGTTTCCTCCATCGCTGATCTATCAACTGGGAACGCTCGGGGTCGCACTCACCGCCTTATCTCTTTTGCCGTTGTTGACCGATCGACCACAAACCGGTCCACAATCTTGGCATGCGCAGTGGGCCAAAACATTTAGCAGTCATTCCTTAACGATCTACTTACTGCACCATGTCGTGCATCTGTGGCCGCTTTGGATCTGGGGAAGTATCGTGGGTGACGACGCCACCGCCTATTGGCAGCAAGCAACATCGAAACCGATTGCCGCATTGATCGGATTGATTTTTCTGATCGTCTGCTACTTGGGCTTGCGCTGGTGGGAACGACGCAACTGGCCCACCATCGAATCCTGGATGCGCTGGCTTTGCGACTGATTTCCAGCGAGCAATCACGCGTCAATTGACCGCGCGGTCTGGTCAGTCACCGCTAGGTTACTCACCGCGTACGAAGCGATAGGCCAGCCAGCAGAGCAGCGGGAATAACAGGAAGACAATCCCGTAGGTATAGATCGTCGTCCAAGCATGTCGAGGCCAGCGTGCCATCTTCAACCAGCTCCTCTGTCAACATTTGCCACGATGAAGCCTCAGCGGCCAGGCTTGGCCGTAATCATGAGAATGACTTCCAGATCCGCACTCGTTGCATCGCGCCGACGAACATCAACGCGGCCTCCATACGGCTCAGCTTGCACCACCTGAAACTCCACCGACCGTTCATTCACTCCGCCGCTTAACCACTGCACATCAATCCGCGGCGCACGCTGAAGTGGTGGACAGAAAGCCAAATGAACTTCGGCTATCTTTTGCTTACCCGTAAATCGTACGCGATAGAGCCCCTCGATCCTGGCATCGCCCTGCAGTGAACGATAATACGCCACCTGCTGCTCGACATCGGGAGGCAACAGCAATTCCTCCTGTTCATCCAAGCACTCGACTGAATCCGGTGCGGTGTTTTGCATTGCCGGTTCGCGACCAACCGGTTGCTTCCGAGACTGGACGAGCCGATTCCACCACCAAACTTCACCGGCAATCACCGCACTCCACCACACAACTAAGCCTGATCGGACCGCAGCGGGACTGGTGAGCGAAATGCCGATGGCCAACTGGCCAACGGTAGGAGCCCACCACAACAGTGCGGTCTGGAGCGATCGCCCAGGACCACTAGCGGTTGATTGCGGAGCGGTTAACAGACGCCAACCGTCTTTCAAATACCACCAGCGACGAATCAAGAAGACCGATCCCACAACGAACAGGGTGGTCAGCAGCCACCCCCATGTCGCTGGTGAAGCAGTCTGCCCCTGCAGCTTGCGAATCAGCAGCAGCAAAGAAACGGCCATGAACGAAACCAGAAATGTTCCGACCATGGCCGCATTTAATTCATTTCGTCGCAATCGACACCTTCTTAGGAGCGAGCGGCGGCGGCCAGCTTGTCCGCCATGTCCGTCTTCTCCCACGTAAACTCAGGCTCATTACGGCCAAAGTGACCACCGGCTGCTGTCTTGCGATAAATCGGACGACGCAGATCCAGATACTGGATGATGCCGCTGGGGTTGAGTTTGAAGTGAGCTCGTACCAAGTCACAGAGCTTCGCGTCCGCAATCTTCCCGGTGCCTTGCGTGTCAACGCAAACGCTTACCGGATCCGAGACGCCGATTGCATACGCCAGTTGGACTTCACAGCGGTCGGCTAGCTTACTGGCCACGATATTTTTAGCTACGTAGCGCGCCATGTAGGCGGCACTGCGATCGACCTTCGTGGGATCCTTTCCGCTAAACGCCCCACCGCCATGACGGCCCCAACCGCCATACGTATCGACGATGATCTTGCGGCCCGTTAGCCCGCAGTCACCGTGCGGACCACCGACCACGAATCGTCCCGTGGGATTGATGTGATACTTGATCTCACCCTGAATCAATTCGGGCGGCAACACAGGCTGAATGATCTTCTCGATCACGTACTTCTTGATCTCGGCGTGAGTCACGTCGGGACAGTGCTGAGTCGATACAACGACCGTGTCAATTCGCACCGGCTTGTAACCGTCGTACTCCACCGTCACCTGACTCTTGCTGTCCGGACGCAGCCAATTGACATCCTTGTTAAATCGAGCTTCGGTGAGTCGATTGATGATGCGATGCGACAACGCGATCGGCAGCGGCATCAATTCAGGAGTGTCGTTGCAGGCATACCCGAACATGAGTCCCTGATCGCCAGCGCCAATGTCTTTCCCCTTGGCGGCGTCATCATTCACGCCTTGAGCAATATCGGGGCTCTGACGATCCAAATAGATGCCAACCGCACAGGTATCGGCGCAGATTCCCATTTCATCGTCGGTATAGCCGACATCGCGAATCACGCCACGTACCACCTGCTGATAGTCAACTTGCGCTTTGGTGGTAATTTCACCAGCGACAAAGGCGACGCCAGTTGTCACCATCGTCTCGCAAGCCACTCGACTGTAGGGGTCTTGAGCAAAAATAGCGTCGAGCACTCCATCGGAAATCTGGTCAGCCAGCTTGTCCGGATGCCCCATACTAACGGATTCACTGGTGAACAAATACTTGCCACTCGCCACGTTCAAGCTCCTCTAATATTCCAAGGATGTCACTAGGGACCAATCATGAGGTTCGTTAGTATACGACTCCGCCGTCTCCATCGGCAACCACCGACCGCTGAGCTAGGCGGTACGGGTTGATTTTTTTCGGGCTGCTCAACAGCGTCCAGCAGCTCCATCGGGGCGGGTAACACGCCACCTGAAATTGGATTGAGGCGCGCTACTGCGGCGGGCTGCCAGCGAACGCAGTACTCGGAAAAGCGTTGATCCGGTTCGGGAAAATCGGTGCTGATCAGCTGTGCTCCACTGGCCAGCGCGGCATCCCGCTGCCGCACATCATGGTTGCGAGCCGCTTGAGTGCCAGCATCCGCTCGCGTGCGCACGAGAAAACCAGCTTTTACCAATGATTGAATCTCAGCCAAGCCACCCACTGGATCGTTGCGTTTCATCCAGGCTGCTGCCGGGTGATGCCGATCGACACTGGCAAATAGCAGGGAGCCTGCCAGCTGCGGGCTAGCTGCCAAATATCGACTCCGCACCGCATCTTCGTTATCGAGCAGGAAGACCACCTTGCCGCGGCACTGCGAAATTGCCGGCCAGCCAAGCCCCTCAATCGCCTCTCGAAGCGTCGCAAAGTCCCCACGAACATCATCGGGGGTGAGTATCCGTTCCAGCTCCCAAACAGCCAGAATCTCGCGCCTTAATCCCTCCAGCGCGACGTCGTCCCACGCCAACGGTTTCACAAACGGCGAGAAGGAATCGGATTTCAGCTCCAACAAAATAAATACTGGCAGATGGTTGGGCCGAGACGCAGACCAGGCTTTGATTTGCTGTAACGCCGCTTGGAGCGTGCTGACAGTGGTTCGAAAATCGACATCCGGACTGTGCAGAATCTTGATCCCGGGCTGCTGCATTTGCCGCTGCGGATCAAACTCTGGGACTTCCGTTTGCGTTTGTGCCGCCAAGCGCAGCGCCCAGGGCTGAGAATAAAGGCGACCTTGTGGATCCCAGTAAAGATCCAACTCCAATTGCCGAATCCCGAGATCCTCCAGCTGTTCCACCAGCGGTCGATGGGAATAATCATTCGCCTCCGCTTCGCGCGCCGCAAATGTTTGAATCAAGCGTCGAGCGACGGGATCGGGGGCGACGTGATAGGAGTTGTGAGTGCCGATGAGTTGGATTTGGTTCAATCGCAGAACGTCACGGGAAGTAGGCTCCGCGAGTTCAGCAGGCTCAGCCGCAAGACAACGTCCGCCTGGCCAACTGCACATGCCATCCATCGTTCCATCCGCGCTACCGCTAATTACGATCGCTAACAGCAATCGAGCCCAGCAGTAAATCGATCTGCTCAAGGTACAACTCCCTCTCCTATCAGTGACGCTCAATAGCCGTGGCATTGCTCATAGTCACGCACCGAATCGCGGATAGCAACCTGTAGATCCGAATCCGCCCCATGCTGATTGCGCTGATAACTCGAGCGACTTTTGACCAGACTAATTACTCGCTCTTGAATCTGCGCGAAATCCCCCAATTTCAGCCCGTCATACAAGCGTTTCAGAGTGTCCAGAGGATCGGCAATCAACTCCTCGTAATGCACAACCAGCAACCGATCAGCCGGAATCCGTGCTCGCGTCGCTTCAAATCGTTGATGAAAGTGGGCAAACATCTGCGGCACTTCCGTACGCCATCGTTGGGGATCACCGCGCTGATAGCCATAAACCTGGGAAAGGGAACTCCAAAGCCGAATCGTCGACGGAATAACCTCCGACGGATTACGCACTAAGTAGATGAAACGGCTGTCCGGAAACAGCTCCAGAATGGTAGGTACGCGACAGGTATGGGGAGGTGATTTCAAACAGAGCTGACCCGCGCGAGCCGCCAGCAGATGCCGTAAGAACCAGAGCCAAGTGGTGCGCCACCGTCGCTGCTCAAGTTCGCCAAGCTGCTCCAGATCGAGCCATCTATCATCCTCCTCCGCTTGGTTGGGAAAGGCCAAGCGAGCATACGGCCCGGGGATGCCTAAATTTAAAAGTGCGAATTCATCTTCTTGAGGACGATCCCAACCGACGGTGACCTGATCGACCGACCGCGTCCGCGGAATCGCAAACCGTGCCCAACGCTGCACCCAGCGCTGGGTGAGCAAAAAATGATGAGGGACAAAACATTCGTAGGTCGTCGGACATCGCAGCTGCGGATCGCAACTTAAGAGCTCGTGAAGCCAAGTCGTTCCCGTACGCCAATGACCGAGAATAAACAGCGGTGCCACGATCGGTGGAGCGACGCTTCGACCACCCCACACAGTCTCTACAAAACCGCCTAGCCCGCTATTGATTGTGGCGAATCCTAAATCGATGGCCGCATCCAGCCAGTAGCGCGGCTCGATCGCCCAGCGATGCCGCCGATAGAGCCCCAGCAGCGCAGGCAAACTCGCCCCCATCCAGATCGCGGCCTCGTTCCAGGCCGGTCTCTGAGAAGATTTCGCTGGTTTAAGGTTTTGCTCGGAACTGGCACGATCTGCTTTCATTTTTTCCCTGAGCAACTAGATTAGGCGGTTACCTATTACTGAGCAACGCCATGAATCCCTCCAACTCCTTGCCTACTCCCTCCTCGTCCCTGGCCCCTACCCTTCCTGACCCATCTTCCACCGTGGATGACTTTGGCTGGACAAATCTGAAGCAGCGGCTGCGTGGTGACAAGGTCACGCGCATTGCGCTCGGCTTTTTCGATCGGTATCGTGATCAGCACCTGAAAGATCTACAGGTTGACGAAATCGACGATCAGCGGCGAATGAAGATCGGCTCTCAGACCTTCATTAATTTTGGTTCCGATAGCTTCCTCGGGTTGGATCGCGATCCCCGCGTGCATGCGGCGATGCGCGAGGCAACTCCGCGATTCGGCTCCCACAATGGCGCATCGCGAGCATTTTGGAGTTTGTCCCTGACACAGGAAGTCGAGCGTCGACTGGCGCGCTGGCTGGGTGTGCCACAAACCCTGTTGTTCGCGAGTGTCACCTTGGCCAACGTAGGCTTGATCCCAGCCCTGGCCGGTAAAGGTGATCTTCTGATCGTCGATCGACAGTCTCATGACAGCATCCATCAGGGAGTGAAGATTGCTCAAGCCAATGGAGCAGTCGTGCGCGAACTTTTTCCCTGCCAAGGAGCGGTTTTGCGCGAATTACTCGAACGCGAAACCACCTCCGCTCGCCATCGTGGTTCGCTCCTGACGGTCGATGGCATCTACAGCATGACGGGGAAAGTTGCACCGCTCGTCGAACTGCAAGAGGTGATGCAGGAGTTCGGCGGCACACTCTATGTCGATGATGCCCACGGCACGGGCGTCGTCGGTAGCCGTGGCCGAGGGGCCGCGTTTGATACCCTGGGCTCCCTGAAAAACATCCTGATGGTGGGTTCTCTGTCGAAGGCATTTTCCTGCCTTGGTTCCTTCATTACGTGTGATGATGAGCTGCAGGAGTTGCTCAAGATCAAGTCCAGCACGTTCATTTTTGGGGGACCGATCCCTCCCCCCTACCTCGCTGCTATTTGGACGGTTTGTGAGATTCTGGATTCCGCCGAGGGAGAGCAGCTCCTGGCCACACTCCGAGAGCGTATCAATCAACTGGCCACGGGACTGCGATCGTGGAACCTGCGGGTGCTCAGCGATCAAGGAGCTATCGTTTCGGTAGTAGTAGGTGACATTGAAAAGACATTTGCCGCCGGTAAGTGGTTGTTTGATCGCGGCTTTTACGTGCAGTCGGCAACGTATCCGGCTGTACCCATTCAAGAAGGTCTGCTGCGAATTCAAGTCAACGCGAATCACTCGTCGGCAGACATGCAAGCACTCATCGACGCCATGGGAGAACTGCAGTCGCACATGCCTCTGCCTCGTATGGATCATTCGGCGGCGCTCGTGCGCTGAGCCAACTAGAGAAGTGAGCGACCGATGGCTTGGTTGTATTTGTTTCTAGCAAGCCTGTGTGAGACGACGTGGGTTATCGGTCTTAAATGGGCCTCACGACACCCGCGCTGGTGGCCATTACTCCTGGTAGGTGCCATTTCCATCGGCGGCTTTCTCCTGCTCTCCCGAGCCTTACGAGACTTGCCGCTGGGAATGTGCTACGCCATCTGGACAGGCATTGCCACGATCGGAGCGATGCTCGGCGGAATCTTGATCTACGGTGAATCGTTTGAACCACGCACCGCTATCTGGCTGCTCTTGATCATCACCGGTGTCTGCGGACTTCGCATCAGTCATCGAGAAGCTTCGTCGGCAGATTCGCTTACGTCTCCTCCAGCGGTTTCACCCAACTCATCACCCGGCGATAAATAGGCCAGGGAAGCAATCCTCCCAAGCGACATTCACACCACAGTCGCCAGGGAAAGTAGCACTCGCGGCGACCTTGAGCGATCGCACGCAACGTTCGTTCTGCCACCTCATCGGCCGACATCAATCCCGGCACCGTCCGACGCTCGGCGGGAGTAATCATGGGTGTGTCAATGAAGCCGGGAAACACCGTTGTGATGGACACACCATGCGGATCAACATCAAGGCGAACGCTCTTCAGCAGCACCGCCAGCGCCGCTTTACTTGCGCAGTAGGCTCCACCGCCCGGTAGCGACAGCAGTCCGCCAAGACTACTGATGCCGCAGAAGTTTCCCGAGCGGCGCGCGACCATCCCCGGCAACACGGCACTTAACAGGTGACTCACCCCCAACAGATTGATTTGCAAGACCTGCTCGGCACGCTCGCCGTCGTAATCAGCACCATCGGTGATGCGGTAGACACCAGCGTTGGCAATCGCGACCTGGCACGGCCCAAGTGACTCTTCGCACTGCGTAACAGCGGTTCGTAAAGCCTCGCGCTGACTGACATCCACCGACTGCCACGTGACTTGTCCGCCCGACTGCCGAATCTGATCGGCAACCTCAGCCAAGCATTCAGCGCGCCGCGCCAAGAGACTGACGCGGGCACCGCATTGCGCTGCCAGTGTTCCCAGAGCAGCTCCCAGTCCACTACTGGCGCCCGTCACGATGACATGTTTGTCGCGCCAGAAGCCGCCACTTTTCATTCGCTCTTCGCCTCACCACGCACATCGAGACAGACGATTTCTCGATCGTCGCGCAGATAAACAAAACCTCGCGCTAAAGAGGGTGCCTGCCGAGTAGAGCCGAGCACGGTTTGACGACCGAGTTCCTGATACTTTTCCGGTGAGGCCTGCGCCACCACGAATTCACCATTCATCGTAGAAAGCAGTAGTTTCCCATCCGCGGCAATCAAATTTCCTTTGCCATAACGTGGGACTTGCCACATTCGCTTCCCCGTTGCCGCCTCGATACAGGTCAGATGAGTAACCGGGCCCGCTCCGCCAACATTGTCCATTCCATAGAGATAGCCATTCAGCAAGATCGGGGTTTGCCACTCGCTGCGCAGCACGCTCTTCGGACCGAGCGAGCTCCAGACCTCCTCGGTTTCAAACCCTTGGCCGGAAGACTTGAGATCCAGCAGTACCGAGCCGTGATTCTCGCCAGCGGACAACAGCAGCTTACCGGCAATCGCGAGTGGTGCGGCAATGTTGCAGTTAAAACTTGTCTCGAACGGATAACGCCACAGCAGAGTTCCCTGTTGTGGATCGACACCCAAGGCAGCTGTCCCCGCAAAGGCGACAATCTGATCTTTACCAGCCAAGCGAAGTCGCGTGGGGGAGGAATAACCAATGGGATCGTCGCCCACTTTCCACACTAATTTGCCCGTAGCAAGTTCGTAGGCGGCAAGTGTGGCTTGAGGCCCCGAGGCAAACACGATGACTCGGTCAGCGACAACCAAAGGCGAGCAGGCCATGCCATACTCGGCCTCTTTCCCCTGCAACTGCTTGATCACATGCTGCGACCAGATTTTTTTTCCCGTGTCGGCAGAAACGCAATTGAGAATTCCCTCGCCCGTGTAAGCCAACACAAATTCACCCGCAATCGCCGGAGTGCCCCGGGGGCCATTGCCCATCGGATTGGAGTACTCGGGAGCCAAGTCTGTTTTCCAAAGTGTTTTACCGGTTCGCGGATCCAGCGCTAACAGCCATTGCCGCTCCTCACGCTGTACCAGTGTGACAGCGCGTTGGCTGTCGACGGCAATCCCCGACATCCCCACACCTCCTGCCACGCGCCAGACTTCCGGCACACCGCCCGCAGGCCACTTTTTCAGTAAGCCGGTCTCAGCAGAAACACCGTCCCGCTGGGGACCTAAAAACTCGGACCACGCACCCTTATTCTTCGCTCCCACAACGGCTGGCGCTGCCTGCAAATCGGTGCCCACAGGAGCTGTCTGAGTGGCGTTTGCCTGAGCCCATACCGGCGTCGTGAAGCTGATCTCCGTGCACAGTACAGCGGTCGTCAGTAGCGGAATCCATAATCGCATGAGCATCGACTATTCCTCAATTTGGGTAGAGCAGCGCGCGAGCCAAGGAATCGCTCCAGCGATGATCTAAGGGCCGATAAACGCAGGACAACTAACAACTAACAATCAGGCCGCCAAGGATTCACCGGTCGTCGAGCAGCTGGGCGGCTCCAGCAGTGCCCGCAGCAGGTCTAAGGTACGATCCGTCGCTCCCACTTGTGTGGCGACGAGTGATCGAGCGCGGGCTCCCAAGTCCTGCGCGTAAGCTGGATCGCGCAAGCAACGTTCCACCCAAGCCGTCAACTCTTTGCCATTGTGCACCTCGGCCGCTGCCTCATGGCTCATCATGAGACTCACCACGTCCCGAAAATTTTGTGTGTTGGGACCAAATGCGACAGCGGCACCGTAGGCCGCAGGTTCAATCATGTTCTGTCCACCACGGCTTCCCATACTGCCACCGACATAGGCGATCTGTGCGGCCCCCCACCAGCCTCCCAGTTCGCCAATCGTGTCGACGAGCAGTACGCGCCGCGCCGCGTCGTCGGTAACCTGCTCCAATTCGCTGCGTTTAGCCCAGGGTAAACCCGTTTTTTTCAGCAGCTCGGATACTTCATCAAAATGCTTGGGATGTCGAGGAACCAGGATCAGACGTAACTGTGGGAACTGCGAAACCAGTCGCCGATACGTGTCCAATGCGAGCTTCTCTTCGGGATGCTGCGTACTACCAGCCAAAAACACCACATCACGGGCGGTAATATTGGCTAAGGAACTGAGTCTTTTGGTAAGCGGATTGTCGCGATCCGTTTGAGCTCCATCGAATTTGATTGAGCCCGTGACATGAACTCGATCGGCCGGCGCACCGAGATCTCGAAAACGCTGGGCATATTCCTCATTCTGAACGGCTAACAGATCGATGTGCTGAAACAGCGAACGCATGAATGTCTGAATGTGGGCATAGCGTCGCCAACTTCGATCACTCATGCGACCGTTCACAATCGCCAGTCGCACACCTTTCCGCCGAGCGGTTGTGATCAAGTTGGGCCACAGTTCCAGTTCGGTCAGAATCAGCACGTCGGGGCGAACATGACGCAGGGCACGTGACACAGCCCAGCTGAAGTCGAGCGGGCAATAGGCGACCGTGCGGGGTGCATATTTCGTTTTAGCGAGTTCGTAGGCGGGCAGAGTGGTCGTCGTGATGACACAATCCCAATCGGGATAGGCCGCTTCGATCGCCGTCAAAAGCGGCCGCAGCAAATTTACCTCGCCCACACTTACGGCATGCAACCAGATGCAACGGCGCGGGCCCGTGCGGATCGGCAAGCGACCGAGGAATTTGGCGCCCCAGCCATCCCGATATTTACCGTAGCGCAGCGCCGCATAGATCAGGCGCGGAAGCGCAAGAACCAGCAGCAGCAGATAGAGGATGTTCAGCAGATACCGCATCGTCACTCTCCAGAGCCACCGGTCACTCGCCTATCCTTTGGCCAGCGACTAATTCAGCGGACTCTTTTTCATACAGCACTGCTTGTACTTCTTGCCACTGCCGCAAGGACAGGGATCGTTCCGTCCCACACGTTGACCGCGGTTGCGAATCGGCTCGACGCGCTGGTCTCCCCCCTTGTTCTGACTCGCCTCGATCGCGCTTTGCTGCTGCCGAGCAATTTCACTGGTGGGTTGAGGAGGACTATCGTGTCGGGCGGAGGTTTCGACCCAGGTGGAACCGACAAAATCCTCGTCCAATTGCTCCATGCGATAAATCAAGTTGATGGTCTGTTCACCGATGTTTTCCCACATCGCATCAAACGTCCGCATCCCCTCGCGCTTATACTCCACCTTCGGATCGACTTGGGCATAACCGACCAAGCCCACGGAGCTCCGCAGGCGGTCCATGACGAGCAGGTGATCTTTCCAGGCCGTGTCCACGACTTGCAGTAGTACCATCCGTTCCATGCGCCGCATTTCCGGATGGAAGCGATCTTGCAGCACACGATCCAGTCGCTGAAAGAGCTGATTGCGGTTCAGTTCGCTGAGCTGCGTTTCGTCGAGTGCCGATGGTAACTCTGCGGCGAGTTGTTCATCGAGCCATTCCAGCAAGGCATCTAACTGATTCGCTCGACCTGTGGAAGCGAGGGTTACATCCGCGCCAGAACCGCCAAACAGTTGATCCACTCGGCCCCGCAACTGCTGTTGAATCTGCCGCGACTTTTGCGAAGTTTGTTGACTCAGATTACGTAGCAGATCGTAGAGCTGATTGCCGTCGAGGGAGGAGACTGCAGCGCGATCGATACTCGTATGAAACCGGGACTCGGCCCACTGGAGCAGATTGTCGCCCTGGATCACATTTTGCCCGTCGACCTTAACCCCAAAGCGATAGCAACCTGCCAGGACGGGATAATCGGCTTCACGCGATTCGTAGACTTGAATCGCCTGTTGTTCGACCAGTTGTTTAACGGCGTCGACATCGAGTCCCGCCAATTGCTCTTCAGTCAGCGTGACGCCGAATTTGTAATGCGTCCAAGCAATCACGGCACGCTGTGAAAACCCTTCGTCCAGATACGCCTTGCCCTCGGTAAGATCGGCTTTGCTAATCGCTTTGTGAGCCTCTTGGAGCAGAAAGTCAGCCATGCCGTCGCGACCGACTCGCTTCATATCGCGATCTTTGAAATTCGTCTGCCAGCGGACGTTGGCGAACTTGGCCAGTGCTTCCCAGTTGCCTTCCTCCGGCTCACCATCCTCATCCACTTCATCGGGCACATTTTCGTCGATCGCGTCTTGCACCGCCGTTTGTGCCTGTCGTTCGGCCTCGGTCCGCGCCACGATCTCGGCCTGCGTGAAATCGATGCCGCGAAAATCACGCGGGTCCAGCGTGCATTGGAGCTGGCTGCCGGCAAATTTCGCGAACATTTCCGCGCCATACCCCCGCTGTAAAAACTCGCCAATCTCCTTCTGCACTTGCTCGCGCGCCATTTTGATGACGACGTCGCGGCAATTGACACCTTCCAAAATGTCTTGACGGAATCCATACACTCGCCGTCGTTGCCGATCCATCAATTCGTCATATTCCAGCAGGTTTTTCCGCACCTCGAAGTTGCGTTCTTCGACCTTCTTCTGGGCCGCTTCAATGCGCCGCGACACCATCCGGCTCTCGATCCGCTCACCCTCTTGCATCCCCAGTCGATCCAAAATGGTCTTCACCCAGGGTCCAGCGAAGATGCGCATCAAATCGTCTTCAAGCGACAAGAAAAAGCGGCTGCTGCCGGGATCACCTTGGCGACCGCAGCGTCCACGTAGCTGCAAATCAATACGACGCGCCTCGTGGCGCTCAGTGCCGATGACGTGCAAGCCGCCGATTTCCTTGACGTACTTGCCTTGCTCGCGCATCCCTTCGCGCTGATCAATCTCCTGCACCAAGCGATTCCATTCCTCGGGAGGCACATCGAGACGCGTGGTGTATTTGTCTTGGAGCAAAGCCCAAGCCAGTGTCTCGGGATTACCGCCAAGGATAATGTCGGTACCGCGGCCTGCCATATTCGTAGCGATGGTGACCGCATTCAGCCGACCCGCTTGAGCCACGATTTCGGCTTCACGCTTGTGATGTTTGGCGTTGAGCACGCTGTGCTTCACGCCACGACGGTCGAGCAGATGCGAGAGCCGTTCGCTCTTCTCGATCGATACCGTTCCCACCAGGATCGGCCGCCCTCGTCGCTCGATTTCACTAATCGCACTCTTTTCAATCCGCTCCGTTTTCTTGCTATCGCGCGGTTGAAATTCGACACTCTGTTCGTCTTCCTTGACAATCGTTCCCCAATGCTCTTCGCCCTTCGCATTGACGAGAATATCCCAGCGATGCAGGCGTTCAATCTCGTCGGCGATCGCGGCGTACTTTTCCGTTTCCGTGCGATAGATGACGTCGGAGTGTTCGATCCGCTGCAAGCCGCGATTGGTGGGAATGGCGACCACATCAAGTTTATAGATTTTCCAAAACTCGTTGGCCTCGGTCATCGCCGTACCGGTCATACCGCAAATGCGGTTGTACAGCTTGAAGAAGTTCTGCAGAGTGATGGTGGCGAGTGTTTGCGTTTCCTCTTTGATCTTTACGCCTTCTTTGGCTTCCACCGCCTGATGCAGCCCGTCACTCCACTGTCGCCCCTCCATCAAGCGACCGGTGAATTCATCGACAATCACCACTCGCCCTTCCTTCACCACGTAATTGACATCACGTTTGTAAAGGTGGTGCGCTTTCAGGGAGTTGTCGAGCAGGTGCGGCCATTCCATGTTGCCGGCGGTGTAAAAGCTTTCCACCCCAGCCAGCTTCTCCGCGCGCCGCACACCTTCATCGGTGAGATGCGCCGAATGATCTTTTTCATTGACGACAAAATGTTGATCGCGAACTAATTGCCGAGCAATGTGGTCCGCTTCCGCATACTTCGCGACATTTTCATGAGCGGGACCCGAAATGATCAACGGCGTACGAGCCTCATCGATCAAGATATTGTCAACTTCGTCCACAATCGCAAAGTTCAAACGACCCTGCGATTGCTGTAAGCGTTTTTCAAAGCGATCGTCGCCGCGCGCCGCGGGACGCATGTTGTCTCGCAAATAGTCAAAACCAAACTCGTTGTTCGTGCCGTACGTGATATCACAGGCATAAGCCTTTTGACGATCATCGACATCCATGTCGCTTTGAATCGCGCCGACCGTCAGCCCCAGGCCCATGTAGAGCGGTGCCATCCACTCCATGTCGCGTCGCGCGAGAT
>JBJSXJ010000195.1:0-12603 GCA_046086325.1 Planctomycetota bacterium
CTGCTGCCGTCAGTACCGATCCGCAGTACAGCGGTTTGAACGCGGCCGACGTTTCGGTGACGAACAACGATACCAGTCCGAACGCTGCCATCGTGTTTGGCTCAACTTCGCTAACGGTGACAGAAGGTGCGTCGACCAGCACCACCGTCGTACTGGCTTCTCAACCGACAGCCGATGTGGTGATCACGTTCACGGCGAACGTCACGGGACAGGTCACGCTGACTCCTTCGCCGCTGACCTTTACCGCCAGCAACTGGAACGTACCGCAAACGCTGACGATTGGCACTGTGAATGATACGGTGGTCGAACCGTCACGTTCGCTTTCGATTGGAGCGGCAGTGACATCTGCCGATAGTGTTTATCAGTCGACCACTCCACCCGCCCTTTCGTTGCAACTCAATGATGACGACGTGGCGACGGTCGCTTTCACAGCCTCCACCAGTCAGGTGGTCGAGCAGACGGGAAGTCACACAGTCGTGGTCCGACTGACAATTCCGGGCGGCGGCAGCTTGGGACAATCGTTGACCGTCAACATCATCGATCCCAGTACCGGGACCGCTCAATCACCAGCCGATTACTCGCTTAGCACCACCTCGGTCGTCTTTCCCGCCGGTGCCACTAGCGGTGCGACTCAAAATGTTTCCCTAGCGATCGTGTCCGACACAACCACGGAGCCTAATGAAACGATTCAGTTGCAATTGCAAGTGCCCTCGAGTGGTCTGAGTAACGTCGTTTCGCTCGGCACACCCAGCACGACCGAAGTGACGATCGTGGATGACCCGAGCACGGCGACGCTGAGCGGTGCGGTTTGGATTGATGTTGATGGAGACAAAGTTCGTGATGCTGGTGAAGCGGGTGTCGCGGGCGTCCGAGTGACGCTCAGTGGCACGGATGTGCGCAGTCGCACCGTGCAGATTACCACTCTCACCGATGCGACGGGTTCCTATCGGTTCACAAACTTGCCCGCCGGAACGTACCGCATCACCCAAGCTCAACCCGCCGCACTACTCGACGGCCCCGAGGTATTGGGCACCGTCGGTGGCACGGCGAGCGGGACGATTGAAGCGGACAGCTTTAAAGATGTCGTGCTGAGTGCGGGTGCCGCGGCGATTAACTACAACTTCTCCGAAGGCACTCTGCAGCAAACGATGGTCACACGGCGACTCTTTGTTGCGTCGCAGATCTTGGGCACCAATTATGTGCGAAATGTGATTGCAGCCGGCGAGCAAGCGGCCGGCAATTCGGCTCAAGCTGATGTGGTGCGCCAGGGGCAGTCGTTTGAAGTTCGCCGCATCGGTGCGAACGTGGATGTCACCACCACCGGTGCCGCCACGAACGTTGTTTTCACGCCGGCTAAATCACAACAAGCGGTCGATGCCACGAAGCACGTGGTGCAGGTGAGCGGCGTGAACTTTGATTTCCCCGCCGTCGATGTGCGAAATTTTGTGTTCCGAGGCAACGGCAACGTCGCCACGACTCGCGATCAAATCACCTTCCAAGATTCCACCGCGAACGACAAGTTGGAAACCGACGGCAATCGAGCGGTGATATCGAGTGATGATTATCGAGCGGAAGCGATTGCCTTCGAATTAGTGAAAGCAATTTCCAAATCGGGCGGCACGGACACTCGAGCGAGCATCAGCGCCATCGACTACGTCCTGGAACTCGAAGGCTCTTGGACGTAAGCCATCTCTGCGGCACAACGTAGATTCACGCCAAGGCACAAAGGCACTGAGATATGTCTGGTCCCGCTCTTAGAACTGATGCTCTAACCGCAAGCCGATGCCTTGAGCCCAGAAGTCCGTGAAGTTGAAGTGGAACTCGGGTAACACTCCGGTCGAACCTCCACCCGCCGCAGGTAACTGATTGGGATCAATTACGGTGTTCACCAAGTTGCCAGCTCGAGCGACATGCGACCAGTAGTTGAGCGAGTAGACCACTGAGACACGCCAGCGCGGTGCGAAGTCGTAGTTCATGCGCAAGCCGAGTTCCGAAATGGTCGAAAAGTTATTCGCTTCAAAGGTGCCGCTGTTCGATGGCAACGCCAGGACGCCACCATTGGCCGTCGAGCTCGTTCCGTTGGCCAGCCGTGTCGTCGTGGTTCCATTAACCGTGGCGGTCGAATGCGTATTACCGAGTGCCAGATTCAACAGCAATTCATACGTCCACCGCTGTCGCACCATCTCACAGGCAAAACCAATCTGTCCACCATCAAATTGATTGCTGGTATCAAAGAGATCAGTCGAGCTAACCGTCGTACCAGCGGCCAGCACGGGTGAATTTGTGGGGAAACCGACGAGCGCCGTGATGGAATCATCGATCCGCAGAGAATCGTCTAGCCCGGCATGACGATAACCAGCCGTGAAGTCCACAAACGAATCGCAGCTACCAGCCACCGGAGCTCGGTAGAGTACATCGACCGAATTAAAGTTGGTGGTCGCCTGCATATTGAAAGAGCCACTGAGCTGATTGGGGATGGCGAGCAGGTTGGCGTCCTGCAGCCCCGTGGTCGAATTGAGGAAAGGGCGAGCAATGACGGACGTGGCGGGACTCACCACATTAAACGTCGTCGTCATTTCGTTGGCAAAGAGGTAGTTAGACTCCACGCGCGTGCCGCAGCCCGGATTGAGCCACATTCCCAAACCCACTCGACCTGCACCGCGTCCCTCGTTATTCAAACCTTGATTGCCCAGCAGAATCGTTGTTCCTGCGGCACCCAAAATTCCCATTTCATTGATCGGAGTCGTGGAGGGACTACTGGTGGCGAGAATCGGCACGTCCATGCCTTTAGTCCAGAGTGCCAGCACTTCGCCACTGGCATAGAGTCGACCACGCAGCGGCGCACGGCCCTGATGATGCACCGCTCGATGACTGACCACCGGTTCACGATATTCGTGCCCCAGCGGCTCGCCACCATCAATCACTCGCCCCTCTTCATCCGTCCAAACCGGTTGACCAACTACCCACTCAGAGCCCATGGGACGTCCCGGCCCTTCGATATATTCGGGCTGTGAACCGCGCGGAGCTGGGGGAGCGGTGGTTGTCGAGCGGGGACGCCCGGCAGCAGAATTCCCGCCACTCGAATTCGGTGGAAACTCAGGCGGCGCTGGCACACTACGACCAGGAGCGGCACCGGTTGAGGCGGGGCCGCCGCTGGCACTTGGCCGACCTGTCGGTGGCGCACTGTTTTTCTTTAGAACCGAACTGCCACCGGGTGCACCGGGCGCTGCTTGGTAAGCCGCTCGGGCCACCGGATAATTGAGATTCGCCGAGCCGCGATTGGTTTTGGCGCTGGGACGATTCGCCAGTCGCGGCTCTGGTTGACCCGCATCGCGAGAACCATTTTCGGGTGCGTTCAATTCGAGTTCACCCGGTTCCTGCAGACGTGGTCGTTCCCACGACGGTGCTTCCGGTACGAATTGTCCTCGCAAGGGATTGGTTGGCAGCCCCTGCGCCCAGCCGCTGTTGGTGAAATGGAGACCACCGAAAAGGGCCAGCAGCGCTAGCATCCGGCGCATTTTTAAACGCCGAGCAGCAGCTCGTTTGGCATTGGATTTCGATTGGTCACGCGATGATAAAAGCTTGATGGTCACGGCAAAGTCGCCTACAGCGGTCGCCCCCCTGCAACGTTTGTACGGCACAAGTTGTTTTCGGCACACGCCACGTGTGAACTTAAGCAAAGCAGAGCGATTTTGCCGATTGCAGCGAGCTTGCCGACAACCGCGTGTTAATCGGCGTAAGATAGGGAGCTCAGATAAAACCGCGTGCAGCCGGGGTTACTTTCTTCCGCGAGCTAAGGCTCGTCGGCTCCGACGGAACAAGGAGCCGGAACGAGGAGCCGGAACGCGTTAGCGTCCGGTTCAGCACCACTAGATCGTTTCACACCGCTCAGCGGTTCGGCGGGAGTTACGGAACGCTCTAAGACGCCGAACAGATGGCGCCGGCCGCTCGCGAACGCTGCCGGAGGGCTCACGCCCTAACCGTTACAAAACGACGCTGCCGGAGGGCTCACGCCCTGACCGTTACAAAACACGACAAAGCAGCGACTGCTCGCCGTGCGACGCCATGCGGAATCCGAAGCGCGACGATCACAAGGCGATGCTGGTAGAGTGGGTACCGTTCGACCCGAAAGGAACTTACTTCAAAAGCCAGGCCAGCAGGCCTTTTTGCAGATGCATGCGGTTGGCCGCTTGCTGCACCACCACGCTCTGCGGACCGTCCATCACGGCATCCGTCACTTCTTCTCCACGGTGCGCAGGCAGGCAGTGGAGGAAGCGAGCGTTAGGCGCAAGTCGCATCAAGGCTTCGTTCACCTGATAGCTGGCAAATGCCTGTAATCGCTCCGCACGTTCGCTTTCCTGTCCCATACTGGTCCAGACATCCGTGTAGACGGCATCTGCACCCTGCACCACTTCTCGCGGATCGGTCGATTGGAACGGCACCGCAGCGGAATCGATCGTGCGCAGTTGCTGCAAGACCGACTCTTCGAATTGGTATTCCCGCGGAGCGGCCACTGAGAATTGAACGCCGGTTTTGGCACAGGCGATCGCAAGGCTCGAGGCCACGTTGTTGGCATCACCTACGAAGGCCAGCTTTAGTCCGCGCAGTGAACCGTATAGTTCCTGCAGGGTGAGCAAGTCGGCCAGTGCTTGGCAGGGATGAGCGAGATCCGTGAGTCCGTTGATGACGGGGCACGTGGCATGTTCCGCTAGCGTGGTGACGGTCGTATGCCGGAACGCTCGGCAGACAATGACATCCACATAGCTACTGAGGACTCGCGAGAAGTCGGCGATCGATTCCCGTTTACCGAAGCCGGCATCCTCACCGAGAAACAACGTGTTACCACCTAAGTGCATCATCGCCGTTTCGAAGCTCACTCGAGTGCGTAGCGAGGGCTTCTCGAAGATCAGTGCCATGACATGACCGGGCAGGAGCGGCTCTCGGCTGCCAGCAGCCAGCTTCGACTTCAGATCGAGACTGATGTCAAAAACCCGAGCAATCTCAGCGGCGGTGAGTTCGAGTAGATCGATTACGTGGCGCATAACTGATCACTCCGTCCCGCCACCAGCGACTTCCTTGATCACGCTGCACAAGATATCGCAGCCCTCCTCGGCCTGCTCCACGGACAAGTTCATCGCAGGTAATAAGCGAATCACGGTGTTGTGCGTGCAGTTGATCAACAGTTGGCGCTGGAGGCACTTTTCGACAATCGGAGCGCCATCGATCGACAGTTCTACACCGATCATGACGCCACAAACTCGCACATCCTTCACCACCTCGCATTCGCGCTGTAGCTGTTCGAAGCGGCGGCGGAAAACTTGCTCCAGTTTCTTGCTGGCTTGGAGCAGATCTTCGCGTTCAATCGTTTCAAGCGTCGCGATACCGGCTCGAGCGGCAATCGGATTGCCTCCAAACGTGGCGGCGTGCATGCCGGGTCGCAAGCTGGCAGCGACTTCCTTCTTGGCCAACAGAGCCCCGCCCGCGATGCCTCCACACAACGCTTTGGCCAACGTGAGAATGTCCGGTGTCACTCCAAAATGCTGATAACCGAACCAATGTCCGGTACGGCCGCAACCGGTTTGAACTTCGTCAAAGATGAGCAGCAGGTGGTGCTTATCGCAAAGCTTTCGCAGGCCTTGCAAGAATTCCTTTCGAGGAATCCGCACTCCGCCTTCACCTTGAATGGGCTCAATCATGATCGCGGCTGTTTCGCTATCGATTCGCTGTTCGACAGCTTCCAAATCATTCCAGGGCGAATAGACGAAGCCCGCCAGCATCGGGCCCAAACCTTCGTGGTACTTCGGTTGAGCGGTGGCGGTGAGCGATCCCATGGTGCGACCATGGAAACCACCTTCAAACGTAATCACCTTATAACGTGGCTTGGTGCTATGCAGTCGCGCGAGCTTGATGGCCGCTTCATTCGCCTCGGTGCCCGAATTACAGAAAAACGCTTGGCCCCCAAAACTTCGCTCGGACAACATCTGCGCCCATTGACCTTGGACGTCCATGTGCCAAGTGTTGGGAACGTGGATGAGTGTCGCCACCTGTTGCTGCACGGCCTGCACGACTGCCGGTGGACAATGTCCAATCAGATTGCAGCCCCAACCGGGAAAGAAATCGAGGTACCGGGTGCCTTCGCTGTCCCAGACCCAGGAGCCTTCGCCTCGTACCAGATTCACCGGATAGCGACGGTAGTTCGGAATGACGTACTGCTGAAACAGCTCGACCGTCTCCGTGGAACTCAAACCTTCAATTGCCGTCGCCATGAGATGCTCCTATCCAGATAGAGAAAACTCAAGTTGCTTAATCACTGAGTATTTCGGTGCCGACACCTTCGCTGGTATACGTTTCCAGCAGCAGCGAATGACGCACTCGCCCATCAATGATATGGACCTTGCGCACGCCGCGCTGCAACGTTTCCAGACAGGCTTCCACCTTGGGAATCATGCCCGACTCGATGACACCGGAGGCGATGAGTTGTCGAGCTTCGGTAGCGGTGAGTGAGTTCATGAGGGTGCTGGGGTCATTCTTGTCACGACGCACGCCGTTCACATCGGACATGAAAACCAGTTTTTCGGCGCCGAGTGCTTGCGCGACGGCCATGGCGGCCGTGTCGGCATTCACGTTGAGCTTCTGTCCGGCGTCATCGATACACATGGACGGAATCACTGGCACTTGTCCGGCATAGCACAGGTTCGCGATCACATCCCGATCCACACGAGTGACCTGGCCGACATGTCCCAGGTCAATGGGATTTCCGTCGGCATCGGGCAGGGTCAGTCTTTCACCAAAGAGTACATTGGTGGTGCGAAAGTTCAGATTCATCGCTCGACCACCATATCGTTCGATGGTTTGAGCGATCATTTCGTTCGTTTCATACGCCAGTTTCTGCTCGACGATTTCGAGCGTCGCGTCATCGGTATACCGCCGCCCCTGGATGAAGCGGGGCGTGATTCCAGCGGCATCCATCGCTCGGCTAATGACCGCACCGCCACCGTGGACGAGCACTGGTCGCACCCCGACCGTTTCCATGAAGACGATATCCAGCAGGACGTGTCCCAGCGCTGCGGGCTGCTCCATCACGCTGCCGCCCAGTTTGATGACCACCACTTTGTCTCGGAAGCGGCGGATCCAGCCGAGCGCCTCGATCAGGATATCGGCCTTGTGGATGGCACTTTCCACGTTTTCAATCTTTCTTGCTACGGTTTCCTGGGAGTCCCCAGCCTGGGTGAGGGCTGGCCAGCCTACTAAGGGCCGAAACGAATCATGGAAACCACGTATTTTAGGACCCCACGGCGCACCCTGTCAACGCGGCCAGTTGGCACCCCAGACAGCGGCCTACCGGCAGGTTGCACGCCCTTCCATCGAGCGGCACAATGACGGCCGATTTTCCCCAGCCGCACCTCCCCGGAGAAACTCCTCATGGCACGTCCCGTCACCTTATTCACCGGACAATGGGCCGATCTGAAGTTGGAAGACATGGCTCGGAAAACTAAGGAATTCGGTTACGACGGAATTGAATTGGCCTGCTGGGGTGATCATTTTGAAGTCGATAAGGCGATCGCTGATGACAAATACTGTGCTCGCAAACGCGAACTGCTGGAAAGCTTGGACCTGCAGTGCCACGCCATCAGCGCACACCTCGTTGGCCAAGCCATACTCGACAACATCGACGAACGGCATCAAGCGATTCTGCCGCCGCACGTCTGGGGTGATGGCAAACCGGCCGGAGTGAATCAGCGCGCCATCGAGGAGCTCAAGAATACTGCTCGAGCGGCGAAGAAACTGGGGGTGAGTGTCGTCAACGGGTTCACCGGTTCCAGCATCTGGCACTTGAATTATTCGTTCCCACCCGTACCCCCGAAAATGATCGACGACGGTTTCAAACTGCTCGCCGATCGGTTCAACCCGATCCTCGATGTTTTCGATGAATGCGGCGTGAAATTTGCGCTGGAAGTGCATCCCACCGAGATCGCCTTCGACATCTACACCGCTCAGCGAGCCCTCGAGGCACTCGACCAGCGTGAGGCTTTCGGCTTCAACTTCGACCCCAGTCATCTGCATTGGCAGGGCGTTGATCCGGTGGAATTCATTCGAGCGTTTCCCGACCGGATTTATCACGTCCACATCAAAGATGCGATTGTGACGCTCAATGGCCGCAGCGGGATTCTGGCCAGTCATTTGAACTTCGGTGATTCGCGCCGGGGCTGGGACTTCCGCAGTCCTGGTCGGGGAGGCATTAACTTTGAAGAGATCATTCGAGCGCTGAATGACGTGGGTTACAAAGGCCCGCTGTCGGTCGAATGGGAAGATTCGGGCATGGATCGCGAATTTGGAGCCCGCGAGGCAGCGCAGTTCGTGCGTTCCAAGGATTTCGCCCCGAGCGGCCGTGCTTTCGACGCCGCGTTCGAACGCTAAACCGGTTTGTCGTTACACTAGGGAAATGACGACACGCTGCCATCCGCCAAACTCATCGAGCCTTCCTACCGCGACTCGCCGCTCGGCACTCGCCAGGAGCACAATGAGCGTGTTGCGCGCTGCCCTACTCCGCTGGTTAGTGGTCCTTGCCAGTGCTGCGCTGGTGGCATGCGCGGCACCGCTCGGTTGCTCGCTGGACGCCGCCGAGGCTCCCTCGGCAGACTCGTGGTCGCAGCGCAAGGAGCGTTCCGACCGCGCGTATGCCGAACAACTAGAAGCCCTCGCGCAGCGCGCGACCGCGCTGGATCTGCCTGCCGCTGCCGCCGCCACTCGACGCTGGATCATTCCTCGCGATCCCAGTCGCCAGGTGTACTTCGTTCTGCCGGCTGGCGAGTCAGCGAGCGCAGCCGGAACAGGTCCTAATACCTCGAAGAGCTCCCCGACGGCGGATGATTTTGAACCACCGCGCCCACCGCCTGATGCTCCGCAAGTGGCACAGCAGTGGTATGCCAAATTGGAACGCTTGCGAACTGCTCGGGCCGCCGAGTTGTGGGAGTTAGCGCGGGAAGCGATGGAGCAGCAGCACGGTGCGCTTGCCTATCGCTGCTTGTACGAATTGTTACGCGAGCAGCCAACTCACGAAGGTGCTCGACGAGCCCTCGATGATTCCCAAGCCCCCGGACCGGGTCGTGGTCAGCCCAAAAGTCCGCAAAGCGCGGTCGGCAAAATTGATCATCCGCAGCTCGGCTGGCGCAAAGGACAGTATTGGCGCATCGATTCGCCTCGGTTTCGTATTTACACCAATCACAGCGTTGCCGCCGGACTTGATGCCGCCCGACGACTCGAAGCTTTTCATCAAGTGTGGCGCCAGTCTTTCTTCGAACTCTGGACGACCAACGAAGCGCTTGCGGCGCGATTACAAGGACGTGACGAATCGCTAGGGCCGCGCAAGGTTCACGAAGTGATCTTGTTCAAGAGTCGCGATGAGTATGTTGAGAAGCTGCAAATGGGTGAACCCAAAATTGCGCTCACAACCGGCATCTATTTGGACAAAGAGCGCAGGGCGTTTTTTTACTACGGCGATGACTCTACTCATCTCTCCTGGTACCACGAGGCGACTCATCAGATTTTTCAAGAGCTGCTGGATGCGGCGGAAGGTGTGGGCAGCGACGCCAACATGTGGGCACTGGAAGGAGTCGCTCTGTACTGTGAATCATTTCAGCGCCGCGATGGCTACTGTACGCTCGGCGGACTCGATGCGCCGCGCTTACAGTTCGCACGCTACTATGGCTTGCGCGGAGCCTCCCCCCTGCCCTTGCCTCAGCTCATTGCACTCGGTCGTCAAGCTCTGCAAAGCCACCCGCAAATCCGATCGCTCTACAGCCAATCCGCCGGACTTGCTCAGTTCCTCTTGGACGAGCGACAGCCGGACCAGCGTCGTGCTTTCCTGCAGTATCTGCAGCGCGTGTATGCTCGCCGCGATAACGCCAATTCCTTGCTCGAGATCAGTGGGAAATCAGCTCGTGATTTGGAGGCTGCTGAGCGGCGTTTTTTGACAGTCACCGATGAGGATTTAGCGTCGCTGATGCCTATCCCCAAACTGCGCCAGCTTTCCCTGGGGCGAACTTCGGTCACGGACGAGGGCTTGAAACCGCTGACGGAGCATGTGGGTCGTCTGGAGTGGCTGGACCTGTCTCACACCGCAATCACCGATGACGGCTGGAACGTTTTCGCCAGCGCCACCAAGCTGCGTCAGTTATTCCTCGAACGCACGGCGATCACCAATGACACCTTGCGGCGACTCACCACCTGCAAAGATCTAGAAGAACTCGATCTGTCGCACACCAGCATCACGGATGACGGACTAGTTCATCTCGCTCAGCTGAAGAAACTCAAACAGCTTTATCTCACGGGCTGTACGATTACCGACGCTGGTCTCCCCGCGCTGAAATCACTCAAGCAATTAGAAACACTCGATCTGTCCGACACGCAGGTTTCATCGTCAGCGATCGCCACGCTGCGGAAATCACTACCCAAGTGGCAGGCGGATCATCCTTAGCTGGAAGCTGAAAGTATCATGTCGTCTGAAACAACATCTGCCGAGGGAGACCAGCCCGACGACTTAGTCCGCCGCGGTAGTTTTCTCCAAGCTGCGAAAAAAGTGCGGCAATTCCCCACGACACCCGGCGTCTATCTGATGAAGGATGCGGTTGGTCGAGTGATTTATGTGGGGAAGGCGAAGAGCTTGCGATCGCGCGCGGGTAGTTATTTTCAAAAGGGCGCGGATACGGATCCCCGTACGACGTGGGTCGTGGAAATCTGTGACGCAGATTTCATTGAGTGTGAAAGCGAAGTTGATGCTCTGCTGGTCGAAGCTCGGCTCATCAAAGACATTCAGCCGAAATTCAACAAGGAGCTGAAGGACGATAAGACGTTTCCCTACTTGATGATTACGACGGGCGAGGATTTTCCGCGTGTCGAAGTGACTCGCACACCGCCAGATCGAGGTGTGAAACTGTATGGACCTTTTGCCAACGCGGGAGCACTACGTGGAGCGCTGCAGGTGCTGCAGCGAATCTTTCAATTTCGAACCTGCAGTCTCGAGATTGAAGATGGCGATGAGCGCTGGCGCTGGTTTCGCCCTTGTCTGCTGGCCAGCATCAAACAGTGTACTGCACCCTGCAACCTGCGCATCACGAAGGATGATTACCGGCGCGACATTAAGCGTCTGCAGATGTTTTTAGAGGGTCAAAAACAGAAGCTGCTGAATCAGATGCGAGAGGAAATGCTGACCGCAGCCAAAGAGCTGCAGTTTGAAACCGCAGCGCGCCTGCGCGATGAGATTCACTTGCTGGAAACCTTGGATCGACGTGGTGAGCTGGAAACGCACGAGCAACCCGAGGTGTTTCATATCGATCCTAAGAAGGGACTCGCCGGATTAAGAAAAGTCTTGAAGCTTGCGAAACCAATTCGCACGATTGAAGGAGTCGATATCGCTCATCTGCAGGGCAATGAAACGGTTGCCAGTCTCGTGCAATTCATCGATGGGCTGCCTTTCAAACCGGGCTATCGTCGCTTCCGAATTCGCGATGTACAGGGGATCGACGATTTTCGCAGTATTCATGAAGTTGTCGCGCGTCGTTTCCAGCGTCTGGATGAACAGCAGGAAACGTTTCCCGATCTGCTGCTCATTGATGGCGGAAAAGGGCAGCTCAACGCCGCGCTGTCAGCTTTCGAGAGTCTGGGAATTACACCGCCTGCGATTTTGGGACTAGCGAAACGCGAAGAAGAGATTTTTCTGCCGGGGGAATCAGAGCCGATCAAATTGAGTCGACATTCGTTTGCCCTCCGGCTGCTGCAGTATGTGCGCGACGAAGCCCATCGATTCGCCCAGCACTATCACCATCTGCTGCGCGGTAAATCAACCTTCGATGAGTAGCGGCCGCGAGGTAGCGGCACGGCGTCAGCCGTCCGGCCCGAGCGTTAGCCGCTCTCGAACGTCGCCGGAGGGCTTACGCCCTAGCCGCTACAAGAGGTTGCGCTTCGCCCTAAAAAGTAGCGGCACGGCGTCAGCCGTCCGGCACGAGCGTTAGCCGCTCTCGAACGTCGCCGGAGGGCTTACGCCCATACCGCTACAAGAATTCACGCTTCGGCCTAAAAAAAGTAGCGGCACGGCGTCAGCCGTCCGGCCGCGAGCGTTAGCCGCTTTCGAACGTCGCCGGAGGGCTCACGCCCTGGCCGCTACAAGTAGTCGCGCTTCGGCCTAAAAAAGTAGCGGCACGGCGTCAGCCGTCCGGTCTTTCAAATGTGTTGTTTCTTTCTGCGACTAACGCCTCTTTAGTTGACTGCTCCCTTCTCCCCCGCAGGAAAAAAGAGTGATCGTTGCACTGGCCAAACAAGCGACCTTTTTTTTCCTGTGGGGGAGAAAGGGCTGGGGATGAGGGGGCCATTGTGGCCAGCAGCTCGCCGACCAGCCAGCAGGTTTTGGTGGTTGATTTCTCGTGAGAGCAATTCTTTCTTTGTGTCTCCGGCAAACTCTCGAACGAGACTGGTTGAGTACGTGCCATCCCGATCACGGGCGAGCACATGGAACACCTTCGCCATGCCTCCGAAAATCCCAGGGGTTTGGGGACTGGTCCCCAAGGCACCTGGTACCAATTCCGATAAGAAAAAGAGATTCATACT
>JBJSXJ010000196.1:0-4127 GCA_046086325.1 Planctomycetota bacterium
CGAGCTCGCCCCGCGGTATTCCCAGATGAACCCGGTATTCTCAGATGAACCCGCGGTATTCCCACGATGAACCAAAGAGTTTCTGTATTCTTACATCACTTCATTGGCGGACTGGATTGTGTGGCGGACTCGCTTGGCTGCGGCCCGTCGCTGACACTGAGCGCCAGTCGAAAGCCCAAGAGGTTGATGCGTGAGGCGGTGTTTAGAAAATGGCGGGCTGCCGAGCGTCCCTCGAGGCCGTACATCTGGCTGTTTCCACCACGGTAAATTTTCATATAGTTATCATCGATCACCTTTGGATCAATCGGTGGCACCTCTGCATAATCGCGAGCGGAATCGACGGTCCATTCAGCAACATTACCGTGCATGTCAAACATGCCAGCCACATTCGGCCGCAGTTTTTTTGGTGGTTTCACTCCCCCACAAAAACTCTCTTTTACCCATTCAAACCGCAGTAGCGCCTGACTATCTCCCCCAAATCCAAAAGCCGTGCAACTACCAGCTCGACTAGCAATCTCCCATTCCGCTTCGGTCGGCAATCGAAAACCACCTTTTTGCAAGCGGTATTGTGGGGAGATGAGATTAGCGGAAACTGGCCTCGGCAGTCCTGCTTCGTGATCTAGCCAATAACAAAAATCAATTGCTTCGCGCCACATAATATCGGCCGCCGCATCCTGCCGCTCTGATTTCTGACTGGGGAGCCATTTAATGAAAGTCCAGTTAAAGGCGATCATTTCATCCATCGTTATTTCACGATCCAAAATCGCAAACGGCTTGGTTAGCGTAACGATCCGTCGCAGTGGCTGACTGTTATCGTCAGGCTGCTCCGCCGTCAAACTAACCTCATACTTTCCGGCGGGAAAAACGATGAACGTATAGAAAAAGGTTTTCTTAGGTAATGTCTCCAACTCGCCGTTCCCGATCTTCACACCGGGCGGCGGCGCTACGGCCGGCGGAGTTTGCGGGGTCACCGTGATCGCCAGCGTGAACCACTCCCGCTCGGGCGAGTACGGTACGGACGTCTGATCGACACGATCAGCGAGCTTCGTCTGCTCCCACTGTCGCAGTAACCAACCTGCCGCACTATGGACGCTCGCACTAGGGTCATTCGCGTACCAATACGCCAATCGCTGTACCAGGGCAGCCCGCCGATCCACAGGTATTTCCTGCCAAGGGTAATCGCCCAGTGCCAGCATGAGAGTGTAACGAGCGTGGTTCGACGAACGATCTATGGGAAGCGCTGAGACAGCATCCAGACCATCGATCAGCGAGTGCGATTGAACACCAGACGCTCGACACCGGATCGTGAACTGTGTCAGTGATTCCGGATCATCGGTGGAATGAAGTGCGGCTGCTGCAGCGGTGAATTTGCCGAGTTGGAGCAACGCTATGGCCGCATTGGCACGTCGTCCACCAAATCGAAGTCGCTCTTCTGCCTTCAACTCTCGCGGTGGCGAGGTCGCGGCAATTCGACTCAGTTCACCCAGCAATTCATCGGTGACGAGCGGTTTCACACTCGTATAAATTGCTTCGTACTGCGCGGTACTGGCTTCTGCCACTAGTCGCCCCATGACGACCGGATCATCCTCCGCGTAATCCACCAAGGCATTCGCGGCGCTCAATCGTTCGTCATCACTGCAGGTCGTTGACTCGTGAATTTCCTGTAGCCTGGGGACCAATCGTTCTTGGACCGGCCGCATGATCTTGCGCATCGGCAGCTGATGCTCGATACGCTCCCGAACCAGTTGCCGTGCGATTACTTGTAGTTCCGATTCGGTCCAGTTGTTCACCTCATCCTTGCCGGCTTGGTGAATGAGTGCCAAGGCGGCTCGAGTCCGTCGTGCGGAATCGGCCTGTTCATCGTGAAGACATTGCCGCAGCGTCTCCGTCCAGGTCGACATCCAGGGTTGTAGCTGCCGACCAATTGGGGCGACATAACGCACGTCGCCCGTGAGTAAATCGTCGATGAGCGGCGCGACCAAGGCAGGATTTCTTGCCACGGTAGCCATACGAGCATGCAGTTGCGCACGTTTCTCTTCTGGGCTTTGCACCTGCTGAGCTAATAAAGGCGACAGCCAGACTTCCGCTTCCTTGGGACTCCGCTGCAACTCGTCGATAATCACGGCCAGCTGTTCCGGTTCAGCGGTCACGAGTCTGGCCGTGAGCGTCTGAAGGCGAATCGCTTCCTGCTGCTGATGAACGCGATGCCTGAAGATCAGACCAGCGCCGAGTGCGATCAGTAGCAGCAGCATTCCCAGCGCGGTACGAATGGCATAGAAGCGACCAGCCTTCGCCATCATGCCGCACTCGCTCGTTTTCCACTGTCGTCGATCGGTCCACAACCAGATGCTGAGAAACTCGACGAACGACGGCAGATAGCGCTGTTCCGGTCGTCGCCTCCAGATAACAGCTCGTTCTTGCAGTCGCAGTTCGGCTCGTCCGCGACGATGCTCTTGCTGTTTTCGCGTGAGCCAGTCGCGCAGGACGGGCACGAGATAATCGTGCGTCAATTGATAACTGGTGATGACACCGTCGCTCATCACCGGTGTGACCAAACGCAGCTCGCCATCCAAAAGCGCCAGCAGCTCCTGAAAACCTGACGACTTCGCCGCCTGGCCACTGACGCTGCACAACTCGTCGACAGTTCGGCGCTGCCCCTTGATGTCACTCCCGTTGTCCGGCAAGAGCGTTTGTAAGATGGCGAGTGCGGCGGCTTGATGCTGGCGATGCCGAGGTGGCGCGAGGGGACTGCAAAATGTTTCCTCGAGGAACATCTGCCCGACTCCCACCATACCTCCCAGTTCCTGCAGCGTCTGAGGCTGCCAAAGGCGGCCCTTCATCATGTGAGCAAACAGTGCCAGTTGCACAGAGATGACCTGGCCCTGATTAGCCAGCGCAGCGATGGCCTGATCTAAGAACGTGTTTTCCAAATCAGCAAGTCGACGCGGCTGTTCCGGCAGTCGGCCATAAGCTCTGCCAAACTCGGATAACACGTGACGAGCATGGAGGGGATCAAACAAGTCGACTGGTCTGGCATTTTGGGTTTCAACCAATGAAACCTGAATTTCTTTGAAGAGACGAGTGATCGGCATCCAAAAGTCGTCCCGCACCAGTAGCAGTACCTGCAATCGTTCACCATCACATAAACGCAGTGCCCGCGACAGCGCCGTATCAGCCTGACCGGCGTTGCCATGTAACCACTGCTCGAATTGATCGATCACGATTAATAGCTTCTGCGACTGCGACTGCTTCTGCGGCTGCGGCTGGGCATCCTTGCTCCGACAGAACTGCTGGAGTGTTGCCACGAGTGGCAAGTTTTGTGGTAGATCGACATCCAGTTTGCGCACTGCTCGCAGCAGTTGCTCTTCCGTCTGATCAGGCGTCGCTTCGACGAGCACTCGCTGGACATGGTCCGCCAAGCGCGGCAGCAGCCCGGCCTTGATCAACGACGACTTACCACAACCACTCGGTCCATACACAACGCCCACTCGAAACGATCGCTGCGCATCGGTGGACTCGATTCGCGTTTTCCAGAACCGTAACGAATCGGGGAGACCGTCGCGATCATGAGGTCCCGGCAGAAGTGATAAGAAGAACGAGTGGTCACTGGCATCGTAGGAACGCAATCCTTTGGGCACGATGCGAGGCAGGTTGACGGCCACAGAGAGATCACTTCTTGCTGCCCAATGGCGCAGATCTTCTGCTAGATCAAACGCGGCGTCGTAGCGATCAGACGCTCGTTTCGCGAGTGCCCTGAGGCAGATGCGTTCCAGTTCCAGAGGTATGGTCGCATCACATTCAGCGGGAGGTTTCACTGGCAACTTGACAATGCATTCAGCAACCTCCGCATGAGTGTCTCCCACGAATGGTTTTACTCCGGTCAGCAACTCATACATGACCGCGCCGAGGCTAAAGATATCTGAGCGGTAATCGATGCGATGACCTTCGCCATTGACCTGCTCGGGACTCCAGTACGCGATATTTTCCAGCAGTTGATTGTCAGCCTCAAGCTCCTCGTTGCGTCGAGACAAACTGAAATTGGTGACAAACAATTGACGCTGATCATCGATCACAATGTTCTGTGGATTAATGTGACGATGTACCAAGCCGCGATAGTGGGCATGCTG
>JBJSXJ010000197.1:0-22719 GCA_046086325.1 Planctomycetota bacterium
GCAGGATCTTGATCGGACAAATGCTGGAGCGCTCGAAACGCCGTCCAGCGACTTTCAATCCAGCCGTGCAGTCGCCAGAAGCATTGATTCTCCAGATTCAATTCGGGATCACCCCTATTGATCGGACTGGAATCATCACTGAAACGATTGGAGCTGGCAAAGAAACATCAGCCATAAAAAGTGTCCTTTGGGAACGGAATGAGAAATCGTTAAGCGACCGCTAGCAGGCTGTCAATGAGCGATCATCGCCTCCACGCACAGCCGCTGCTCCGTAAATCCCATTCATCCGCCCAAAGGGGACATCCTGAGGCGAATTTTATGATCTGGTTTTCATTTTTTCAGAGGTTGCCCTCGCAAAAGAAAAATCCATCCGGGTTTCCTGTGGGTTGACCGCAGGCTTCTGAGAGGGACGCTTACCGACTTGGAAAGTCGGGCGACATTGTCGGTCGACATCGTCAGCAGCGAATGGCGCGAGTTGGCAGCAGCTATGCTTCCCTAAAAACTGGTTCGGTCAACACAATCGTCTTGACTGAATTAGCCAGAAAGCATTCTTGATGGGCCATAGCATGCATTTCGATAACCTTTGAATTCTTCGGTGCGTCACCATCCCATTCAACATACGGGCGTAGTCGTACAACGTACCCAAGCCACCGTCGTCTGGATTCCTGGAATCAACAATCGGCACCTGCTTTGCATCGGCAAATCGACCAAGTTTTTTTTTGCGAACCATTTACGGAGTACAGCGTCTATATCAGTAGACCGCAACGAATGAGATCGCGGAACAATAACATTACCAACGGAAGACATCCGGCCGGATGAGGACGCTGTCTTGAAAACAGCTGGCGTTAACACGCTTCGGGGTTCGAGTCCCTGGTCTTCCGCTGCGATAGAAACATTTGGAGACAACGATCGACTGCGAGTTGGAGTACATCAACTGGAAGTCGTGGGTTCAAATCCCACCGGCGCAACTTGGATGCAAATCACTGCGCCGTAGCTCAGCCTGGTAGAGCACCTCAAATCTCTGACAAATCACCTCGTCGATCGTTTTTACATTTGTTTGCAGGACCAAGGCTACTGCTCCCGAAGACCGACCCGCGACGTTACCAGCTCGATTAGCTGGACTCGGTCAGCGGGTCGGCGTGCGGAAAAAATCAGTGCCGTGCACGTTGTGCCACCAGAAGCCTACTGCGGCAGCAATTCAAACATTTGGGGCTTCAGAGCCAACGTCTTGGCCACCTCCGCGTCCAGTTCAGCGACCTTCGCCAGCCGATCGGTGATCAGCTTCTGCTTCTTCGCCTCCAGCTCCTCACGCGGCACAATGCTGTAAATCCATTCCGGAGTGCCGCTCAGCACGATCCCGCGGAAAATCATGTCGTGGTGATAACGATTCTTGTTCTCGATCGCCAGCTTCACTGCTTTTACTTGCTCGGCGATTGGTCCTTTGGCCAGCACGCTAGCAGCCAGATTCACGCCCCGGGCCAATTCCTCCGCCGTATGCGTCGCAACCAACTCGCCTCCCACCTTCACCGCGTACTTCCCGGCCGCCAAGCCGGTGACTTTCAGGCGATAGTCATTGAGCTCTTCCAAGAGCGGCGCGTTCGACAAAATGCTGGCCGCCTCACTGGGAAAGAAGGGCAGGGCACGATCCAGTCGATGGAATACCAGACCTCCATCTTTGCGCGTCACCTGATCGACTTGGCAGTTGTTGGCCGCCACCAGCTTGCCGGTCGCACCATCCAGTTCCACGGTCGATACCAACGAGGGGAAACTGAGTCCTTTCAGAATCGAGGCCGCCATGAGTGCCTGGCCTGGCGGGCCGGGGTGAACGGCATCGCCACCCGTGATGCGGTCATACTTGGGACCCGCACCGCGAGCCTTGTCGAGCACCGCGAGATAGGGATGAAATTGATCGACGAATAACCCCGCATTCTTCTCGGCAATCGTCTTCACACCCGCCGAAAACTGCTCCAAGGTTTGATTGTAGCCGGTCAGTGCGGTGGCACCTTGATCGCCGTTATCGAGCGGCTGAGGCGTCACCCAGGCGGTACGAATCTTGGCCGCCTTGGCTTGATCCGCCATTCCTTGCAGACCGTCCATATAGGGTTTGAACGTGTCGTCACCAAACGCTCGATAGCCCCCGTCGTTCATGCCGAAATCAACCGTCATGGCCGTCGGTTTGTGAAGTAAGACATCGCGAGTGAATCGCGAATTGCCACCCACCGATCGATCTCCGCCAATGCCGACATTGCGAAAGGTAAGCTTCCACTGCGGAAAGCGCGTGACCGTCCACATCTCGACATAATTGGAATACAAATGCTGCTCGGTGATGCTGTCGCCAATCATCACCACCACATCGCCATCCTTGAAAAAGAAATCGGCCGCCAGCAGTGGGCTAACCGTCAACGGGCTCATCAGCACCATGGGCGCGATGGCGAGTAGCAACATCGCGAGCAAACCATTCATCGACCGCTTCATCCTGTCGTCTCCCTGGGTAGTTGTCGCTCGAAAAAATCAAAGAGCGACAGTCTACACCAGGGATTGTGATGACAACAGCAGCAGCCGTATCAGTCCTCATCATGACGCGACTGACGGCCCGCCTCCACAAACTTAATCGCATCCTTCGGCAACTCGTTACCGTAAATGACGGACATGATGGCCGGGAGATACAGGTCGAGCATCGATACCGTGGTACCAATCAATCGATCAATCACCTCGTCGCTCAAGTCATCGTCGGTCACGATCTGCGAGCACTGAAAACGAACGTCACCCGAATCCAGGTCGAACTCGAATTTGCCCACCTGCAGACCGTGGTTGGCACGCGCAATCGTCTCGGCCACAGCCGGTCGAGCGCCCGCCGGCACGGTCACCATGGCATGACCATAGACCACGAACAATCTCGAACCGTCGTCCACGCCGGCAATGATCCGATGCGTGCCAAAATCGCAACGAAACTCGGCGCAAATCGACTGACTCTCGCTGTTCGACTGATACCGTACTTCACGTGAATCCAAGAGCTGGATCAAGCGGTCAAACGAAGCATTCATCGCAAACTCCTTTCGGTCCATTCGTGAACTGATCGCCTCAGTCACGGTCGAACTGCCAGTCAACGCCAGCGAATTCCCACGCGCCATCCCACGCGTGCTTGCAGCCTCAGCCAACACGGCACCGGGCCGATGAAACCAAGCGCGCACGTCAGCTAGCCATAGCTGCCACCGCTCGTTCATCCTCCGTACCCAATTCCACATACACCGCTGCCTCTCAAATGTCGCGGCCTGACCCGCCGAGCTGCATCCCCCAAAACCACCGTTTAGAACCGCTCAACTACTAATCGTGACAACCGCCTCTCCCGATTCGTGGCCGGAGGGATTGCCCCTCAGTTTAACAAGGACCACAATCTCGGCTCAAAGGTTCGGTAAGAAAATACCGCGCAGCACCACTGTTACCGAGAACGTCGATTGGGGACGAATGATGAACAATTACCTTCGGTGGCTGGTTCGACTTGGTGGCCTCTGCGCCAGTCTCGCGATGCTTTACTGGCTGGTGCCGGGCAGCCAAGCCGAGCCCCAGCCGAATTCGGTAAGTGAATTGGATCGAACGGTGCTGCCGATTCGCGAGCCTCAGCGGCCCCGGATCACGGAACTTGATGCCCGCCAAGTTAAAGCTCCGCCCCGCTGGGAAGTGAAGGCCCCCGCCAAAGCCCCGAACGTGATCGTCGTCCTCCTCGACGATATCGGTTTTGGCCATTCCAGCGCGTTTGGTGGTCCCTGCGAGATGCCCACGCTCGATCGCCTTGCTTCCCGCGGACTCAAATACAATCGCTTCCACACCACGGCTCTTTGTAGCCCCACTCGTACCGCACTGCTCACCGGCTACAACCACCACAGCAACAACGCGGGTGCCATTATGGAACTGGCCACCGGCTTTCCGGGCAACACCGGCGTGCGCCCACAAGCCATTACCCCGATGGCCGAAGTCCTCCGGCAGAACGGCTATGCCACCAGCGCCTTCGGCAAGTACCACGAAACACCACCGTGGGAGGTAAGCGTCAGCGGCCCGTTCGACCGCTGGCCGACTCGATCGGGCTTCGATGAGTTCTATGGGTTCATCGGCGGAGAGACGAATCAGTGGGACCCGCTGATCGTTCACGGCACGACGCCCATGCGCAAGCCCGAGAACGCCACCGACTACCACTTCACCACCGATATGACTGATCGCGCCATTGCTTGGATGCAATCCGAACAGTCGCTCACGCCCGACAAGCCGTTCTTTATGTACTTTGCCACGGGAGCCACTCACGCTCCGCATCATGCACCTCGGGAATGGATCGACAAGTACAAAGGCAAGTTCGATCAAGGCTGGGATAAGCTGCGCGAACAAACCCTCGCTCGACAAATCAAATTAGGAGTCGTCCCCCAGGGCACGAAACTGGCTCCGAAACCAAACGACATTAAGGACTGGGAGGCCCTGTCGGACGATGAACGAAAACTGTTTGCTCGACAGATGGAAGTCTTCGCCGGTTTTGCCTCGCACACCGACCATGAAGTGGGCCGGTTAGTGCAGAGCCTGGAAGAGATGGGCCAACTGGATAACACCTTGCTGCTCTACATCGTCGGTGACAATGGTTCCAGTGCCGAAGGTGGCATGCTCGGAATGTTCAATGAAGGAACCTACTTCAACGGTGTGGACGAATCGACGGAGTTCATGCTGGGTAAGCTGGATCAGTGGGGTGGGCCGGAATGCTTTAATCACTTCGCCGCTGGCTGGGCCGTCGCTGGCAACACTCCCTTCACCTGGACCAAGCAGGTCGCCAGCAACTTCGGTGGCACTCGCAACGGCATGGTTGTCCACTGGCCCGCCAAAATCAAGGCTCAGGGTGAAGTGCGCAGTCAGTTCCACCACGTCGTCGATGTCGCTCCGACGGTATTCGAGGCCGCCGGCATCCCCGCGCCGCAAGAAGTAAACGGAGTCAAACAGCAGCCGATCGAAGGTGTCAGCATGGCCTATAGCTTTGATCAGCCGCAGGCTCCGGATCACCGCCGCACTCAATACTTTGAAATTGGTGGCAATCGAGCGATCTATCATGAGGGGTGGCTGGCCGGCACGATTCATAAGGCCCCTTGGGAAGCTCGCCCACGGCATCCCCTGCAAGATGACGTCTGGGAACTCTATCACGTCGACCAGGATTTCAGCCTGAGTCAGAATCTGGCGGCCAGTAATCCCGCCAAGCTGAAGGAATTACAGGCGCGCTTCACGCAAGAAGCAATCGCTCATCATGTCCTGCCGATCGATGATCGCACCATTGAACGATTTGATCCACGCATCGCCGGTCGCCCGGATTTAATGAATGGCCGCCAGCAACTCACCGTTTACCCAGGCATGATCTATCTGGCCGAAAACACCTTTACCAATGTCAAGAATTCCTCCTTCGATCTGACAGCCGAGGTGGAAGTGAAGACCGAGCGAGATGGTGGAGTGCTCTTGGCCCAAGGCGGTCGCTTCGGTGGCTGGTCACTCTGGGTCGACAAGGGGCGTCCCGCCTACTCCTATAATTTTCTCGGCCTGGAACTCAAACGCATTGTCGGTTCGCAAGTGATGAAACCTGGCAAACATGTCGTCAAGCTGTCGTTCAGCTACGAGGGTGGTGCCAAGCGTGGCGCGGGCGGAACCGCGACGTTATATCTCGATGGCGAAAAAATTGGAGTTGGAAAAATCGAGCGTACCCACGCGAATACTTTTTCCTTGGATGACACCGCTGACACCGGCATCGATACCGGTACCGCAGTCGATGAGGAATACGGTGAGGGCCAGAAAAACGCCTTCACCGGGAAACTTCGCCACGTGCTCATCGAACTGAAGTAGCCTGCCGAATGTCGCTCGTGGCAGGCTCGGCTCGCATCGCCACACCACGCCACGTTGATATCGGACGAAAATCCGCTAGGCGCGCCGCAGCAATCGCTGCAGCGCGAGCGAAATCAGGAACTGGCCTGTGCTCGTCACGACTATGGCGGAACCGGGAGCGACGTTGAGAGCCAGCGAAATGGCCAAGCCGCCAGCGAAACTCGTCCAGGCAAACAGCGCCGCCAGACCTAACATGCGCGGTAACCGGTCGCTCCATAAATAAGCGGTCGCGGCAGGCGTTACCAGTAATCCCACCACCAAGATCACGCCCACCACATTCACAGCACTGACCACGACCAGCGATGTGCAGGTGGTGAGTAGATAATCGATGGCGACGACTGGCACTCCCAGCGATGCCGCCAGCACAGGATCGAAACTGGTGAGCTGCAGTGCGCGATAGCCGAGTGTCACGAACGAAATCACGATCACAGCAATCACCGCCACCGCCCACAAATCCGACATTTCAATCGCCAGCAAATTCCCCGCCACAAAATGCAGCAGATCGACCTGCACATAACGACTCCAGAGCGACACCAGGAGGCCACCGAGGGCAAAGACGCCGGTGTAAATAATGCCGATCGCCGCATCTTCCTTCACTCGAGTCAGGCGCCTGACGAAGCCGATCAGCGCCACCGTAATGAGCCCCGCCACTAGTGACCCGACCAGCATTCCTGCCGTACTGGCCTCAATGCCAAACACCAGCTTCATCAGCAGATAGCCAAACGCGACACCGGCCAGCATCGAATGCGCAATCGCATCACCCAAAAATGCCATCCGGCGCAGAATGATAAAACAGCCGAGCACGCCACAGGTGATCGACACGAGGGAACCAGCAAGTGCGGCGCGGACGAGATGCGAATGCTGAGCATGCCACAGGGCGATGCTGTCCCATAGCTCACTCATGTCGCACCTCGCTGATCGACAACGAGGTCACCAAAGATTTGCAAGCGGCCTCCATACACCTCGCGTAGCAGCTCCGGTCTCAGCACTGCCGCCGGTCCTCCCTCCGCAAACAGTCGTTGACGGAGCAGAACAAGATGATCGAAGTAACGACCAGCAGTGGCCAAGTCGTGATGCACCACCACGACCGTTCGCCCCGCCTGTCGACTCCCCCGCAGCACCTCCAGAATCGCCTGCTCGGTCGCCGCATCGACGCCCGTGAAAGGTTCATCAAGCAGCAAGATGGAGGCTTCTTGCGCGAGTGCTCGAGCCAGAAAGACGCGCTGCTGCTGACCGCCCGACAAGCGTCCAATCTGGCGACTGGCTAAATCGGCCAAGCCCACCTGCTGCAAGGCCTGCGTGACGGACTGCTGATCCGCGGCCGACAGTTCGCGCCACCACGGCACTCGACCATAGCGTCCCATCAACACCACATCGCGGACCGTCACCGGAAAATCCCAGTCGACCGTTCCCCGCTGCGGCACATAAGCCACTCGCCCACGCGACGCCGCAATCGACTCGCCCATGATCAGCACTCGACCACGCTCGCAGCGCTGAAAACCCAGGATTGTTTTGATGAGTGTTGACTTGCCGCTGCCGTTGGGACCAATAATGCCCACCAATTGCCCGGTGGGAAGGTTGAGCGACAGATTGTCCAGGGCGATGAGTGAACCGTAGCGCACCGTGACGCCATCCAGTCGGATCGCCGGCGGCGACGAGTGGCCTGCAGCCAATACCTGCTCGCTCATCTTAACCCCTCGACGATCGTCAACACGTTCTCGCGCAGCATCCCCAGATAGGTTTCGCCCGCTGAACCCGGTGGTCCCATCGAATCGGAATAGAGTTCGCCACCAATCTGCACACCGGCATCCTGCGCGATCGCGCGCAGCAGCTTCGGATTCACACTCGTCTCGACAAAGATCGCCTTCACTCCGAAATCGCGAATCGATTGCACCACCCGCTGCCGCCGCTCATTGGTCGCCCCCGCACCCATCTCGTCGCCCGTCGACCAGCCCGTCGGTGCCGCCGCTCGATACCCATACGCCCGACAGAAATAATGAAACGCATCGTGACTGGTCACCAAGATCCGCTGCGACTCGGGGACGGTTTCCAGTTCGCGCTGCGCCCAGGCATCGAATGTGTCGAGCTGGCGGAGATAGAGTTCGGCACGACGTTCGTACCAACCCGCCTCTGCCGGGTCGACCCGGATCACTCCCGCCAGAATATTACGGACATAAATCGCGGCATTCCGCGGCGCAAACCAGGCATGCGGATCGTACACCGCCTCGCCCTCCTCATCCAGAATGAGCGGCTCGACGCCGGTTACGCAGGTTACCAGCGGCTTGGAGGCCCCTCGCGCCAGCCGCTCCATCCAGCCATGTCCTTCCAGATTCCAGCCATTTTCGACACAGAGATCCGCCTGTGCCACGAGCGTGGCATCACCCGGCTTGAGCTCGTAGAGATGCGGATCTTGCCCGGCCGCTAAAATGCTCACCACCCGCCAGCGGTCACCCACAATCTGCCGGGCGAAATCGGCCGTTTGCGTCGTCGAGCAGACAAGAAGTCGTTGAGCGCGGATTTCAGCAGCGGTTGGCGGACGAAACTCGCGGAGCACCTGATAGGTACCGACGACTCCCAGAATCAGCGTGGAAAGCAGAGCGGCGAGTAATAGTCTCATGGTGCCCAGGCAACCGAAAGCGCGAATTCGAGACAACAAAAAAGGTTTTTCGATCAATCAAAATTTTATTTTTGACTTAGTGTACTGAGTGCCGTCGGCGCGTCAATGACGGGCCAGCGAGGCGCTTCGATAACGGCAACCAACTATTGATTCATAAACGAGTTCCGCCTAAACTTTCGCGTTCCCGCAGTTTCCTCCGTCCGTGCGCGCCGAGCGCACGATCCACCGCAGAGTAGCTCCAGAGCAACGCGCGCGAGGGGTAACTCGACGAAGCGCCGCGGGGAACGGGGCAGGCGGCGACGGCCAACATCGGAAAGGTTGTGATCGTGAAGCGAGCGTTAATCAGCGACATCCATGGCAATCTGGAAGCACTCACTGCCGTGATGGCTGATATCAGTGCCCAAGGAATCACCGAGATCTATTGCCTGGGCGATATTGTCGGTTATGGTCCCGATCCGTGTGAATGTGTGGAAACGGTGATGAAGAAATGCACCGTGACCATTCAAGGAAATCACGACGTCGCCGCGATGTATGACCCCAATGGATTTAATCCAGTCGCGCTGAAAGCGATTTACTGGACACGAGATCAACTGGAAACACGAGGGTCAAAATCCCAAATCCAAGCCCGCTGGGATTTTCTCGGATCTCTGCCCGCGCTGAAAAAGGAAGATCCGTTCTGGTTCGTGCATGGTTCGCCGCGTGATTTCACGAATGAATATGTGTTTCCCGAAGATGCCTACAATCAGCGAAAGATGGATGCACTCTTCGGCAAAGTCCCGCGCTACTGCTTTCAAGGACATACGCATTTACCGGGCGTATTTGTAGCCGACACCAACTACGAATTTGTGAGTCCCGAGCATGAGGCGGAATTTACTTATCCGCTGGGTAATCAGAAATTAATGGTGAACGTTGGTTCGGTCGGCCAGCCGCGTGATGAGGATCCGCGGTCTTGCTATGTGATTCTCACCGACACTTCCATCACGTTTCGACGAGTGGAATACGACGCGTCGAAAACGGCTCGAAAAATCTACAACACCGCCGAACTCGATAAAATGCTTGGCGATCGCTTGATCAGCGGTCGCTAGTCTCATGCGCGCCATCGTCAGCGACATTCATGGCAATTTGGCCGCACTCCTGGCCGTGCTCGCAGATGCCACCCAGCAGGGTGCCACCGAGGTGTTATGTCTGGGCGACGTGGTTGGCTACGGCCCCGAACCGGCGGAGTGTTTGGATCTGGCGATGACATTCGCAACCTGTCTGCTGGGAAACTTTGACGCTGCGGTCCTGTACGCTCATCCGGAATCCTGGACCACGGTACCAGCCACCGAGCGAGAGGGATTGGTGGCTAGCGAGCGCACGGCGGAATGGACCTACCAGGCACTGCGGGCCAGTCCCGCCTATCCGCCACCCAGCTTCGCTTTGCTCGACACGAGCAGCGTCTCGGATGAACGGCCGATCGACGTTCGCCGTCGTCATTTTCTGGCACAGTTACCGCGGCAGCAGCAGTTGGCTGGGGCGCTGCTCGTCCATGCCTCGCCGCGATCGACCATCCATGAGTATCTTTATCCGGAGGATAGTGCGCAGGAGCAGAAGATGGCGGGCCTCTGGCCGCTGGTCGACCACTGGTGCTTTATCGGTCACACGCATGTGGCAGGCATATTCCTGGAGTCTGGCGGGTTTCGAGCCGCCGCCGAATTTCCAGGGAGATTCGTGCCTGACTCGGGTAAGGCGATCATCAATCCCGGCTCGGTCGGTTTGCCGCGCGATGGCGACGCCCGCGCCTCTTACGTGCTTTGGGATGGCGAAGGGATCGAATTTCGGCGAGTCCCCTACGACGTGCAGGGGACGCTCGCGCGGATGTTGCAGATACCGGAATTGGTCGATGCGCAAGTCGAGCAGTGGCTGGCTCGCAGCGATGTCGCCACTTGACCAAAAGCCGCTAAGCTTCCTAGACTTCAGGTTTCAAATCTCGATCTTATCTCGTTTTCCCAGGCGACTCCCCGCCACCATGCTCGGTCGACCGAGTGGAGGTTGGCGCTTGGCCGAGGATTAGCGTGAAGCTAGCGATCATCAGCGACATCCACGGAAACCTGGAAGCCCTCGAGGCGGTCCTGGCTGATATCGCTGCGCAGGCAGTCGAACGCATTGTTTGCCTCGGGGATGTGATCGGCTACGGTCCCAACCCCCGCGAATGCCTCGACATCGCCATGACGTTCGATTGCTGCATCCTGGGAAATCACGACGAAGCGGCACTCTTCAGCCCCGACGGCTTTAGTAGCGGCGCCGAGCGCGCGATCTTTTGGACTCGGTCCCAGCTCGAGCAGCCGACCGCCGATCCGGAATTGGCCAAGCGGCGTTTCGACTTCCTGATGCAACGCCCGTGGGTCTTTCCCGACGAAAACCGGCTCTACGTACACGGCACGCCGCGGCAGCCGCTGAGTGAATATCTATTTCCGGATGATATTCACAACAGCCGCAAAATGGAGCGGCTGTTTCAGCTGGTGCCGCAATATTGCTTCCAAGGCCATACGCACGTGCCGGGGATTTTTACCCCACAAGGTCGCTTCCTCGCTCCCCGTGATATCGGTGGCCGCTGGACCTTGCACAACGACAAATTACTGATCAACGTAGGAAGCGTGGGGCAACCCCGCGACGGAGACGGGCGTTCCTGTTACGTCATCCTGGATGGCAATCGCCTGGAATACCGGCGCGTGCCCTATCCGCTAGAAACGACCATTTCGAAAATTCATGCGATCCCCGAGCTCGATCCCTATTTGGGCGACCGGCTTCGCGAAGGACGCTAACCCGTGGATAAACGACTCGCTACCTTCTTCGCCATCGCCATGCTGCTCATCGGTGGCCAAATCTTCATCCAAAGCAAACTGCGTCCACCGCGTCCTACGACCCCCGTCGCCGCGAAGACCGACGAGGCGGATCAGGCCGATCCAGCGGCCACCCCCGGCGATCAGGACGAGCAGCCCTCCGGCGACACCGTCAAAACAACAGCCGTCGGTAAGACAGAGCCCGCTGAAAAAACTCCCGCTGAAAACAAGCCTGCGGAAAATAATCCCGCCGTGCAGCCCGCTGAAAAGCCCAACGCCACGACTGCCGAAAAGCCCTCGGAAAAATCTCCTACCGAAAAGCCCACTGATAATTCCGCAGCGAATCCCAGCTCCCCCGCTGGTGCCTCCATCCGTCCGCAGTGGGTCACCCTCGGCTCCCTCGATCCCAAGTCCGGTTACCGGCTCCTGGTAACACTCAACAATCGCGGCGCCGCGCTGGAACGAGTGGAACTATCGAGCCCTAGCTATCGTGATCTGGAAAACCCAGCGGGCTATCTGGGGCACCTCGTCCTGGCGGTTGATCCCGAGGGCCGCGGAGCTCGAATTCAAGCCGTTGGACCCGGTACGCCGGCCGCTCTCGCGACGGCCAGCGGAGTGGCCGAACCAGGCCTGCGAGTGGGTGACATCATCACGAAGATTGACGGCCAGCCGGCCCCGAGCAACTTGGTGCTGGAACATGAACTGGAACATCTGCGTCCTGGAAAGACCATCGAACTCGGTGTCCTCCGCGACTCCCAGTCACTCAACTTCACCGTCACCCTCGACCGGCATCCGCTGGAAGTAATTCGTCCCGAACGGCAATCCAAACTGGATCCCGAAGAGGGCTTTCCACTTTCGTTTCCGATGGAACTCGACACGATCGCCACGGGCACAAAATCGGCCACGATCAAACGTGGTTTCAAAGTCATCGACGACCTGCCCTCCCTGGCGGACGCTCGCTGGGAGATCGTGCAGGCCGACGAGGGCTCGGTGGAATTTCGCTATCGACTCGACAACGAAGCGCTCGCCGCCATCGGGCAAACCGGGGCCCTGGAAATCTATAAGCGTTATTCGCTGCCGAAGCTGTCGGACAACGTGTTAGCCGATGAAACAGCCCAGGGCTATCACTTGGAACTGGAGATTGAAATTCGCACGATCGACAGCGACGCTCGCCAAGTTGCGTATCGACTGGAAGGTCCCAATGGTTTACCGCTGGAGGGTTGGTGGTATATCAGTAAAAGCGGTGCTCGGGACGTTGTCCTGCGAACCTCTAAGGGTGGCCCGGATTGGCACACAGCTCCGGCCATTCACAAGCATGCGGTCGCGAATCCGCGCGATCCACGGACCAAGTTGATCACCGAGGACGAGCCTCAAGACAAGCGCGCGGTTCGTTACATTGGAGTTGATTCGCAGTATTTTGCGTCCGTCCTCATGCCGCAAGGGAAGGATGGCGGGCCGGGGATTTTCCGTCGCGCGACGGCTTTCGGACTGGGTGATGTGAAACAGATTCCCGCTTCACACAACCGCACCCTGAACGTCGGCTTTGAGCTGGTAAGTGAAGTTACCAAGATCACCGGCGAGGCGCCGCTCAAGCATCGGTATCTCTTATTTGCCGGCCCCAAACATGCTGACATCTTGGAGCGGTACAGTGGTGCCAAGTCGGAACAACTTTCGGCTTTCAATCTCGCGGAACTAAACAATTACGGCTGGTTTGGCTTCGTTTCACGACCACTAGCCCGCGTGCTGCACCTCTTCTACTGGATCGTCGGCAACTACGGCATTGCGATTGTCATGCTCACGCTATTGGTCCGCAGTTGCATGCTGCCGATCAGCTACCGAGCGACCAAAAGCACGCAGCGGATGCAAGCCTTGCAGCCGGAACTCAAAAAGCTCGGCGAACGTTACAAAGACAATCCGCAGGAACGAGTTAAAAAGCAGCAGGAACTATTCCGCAAGCACAACATCAATCCACTCGGCGGCTGCCTCCTGGCATTCTGCCAGTTACCCATCTTTATCGGACTGTATCGCTGCTTGTCCATTGATATCGAATTGCGTCAAGCACCACTCGTATCAAGCTGGCAATGGTGCTCGAATCTAGCCGGTCCCGACATGCTGTTTCGCTGGTCGGATTATCTGCCCTCATTCCTGTCTGATGAAACGGGCTATCTGGGTCCGTTTATGAACTTACTGCCCGTGATCACGATGATTTTGTTCTTGATCAATCAGTCGTTGATGACGCCACCGGCCACCGATGAACAAACGCAAATGCAGCAGAAAATCATGAAGTACATGACGATTTTCATGGGCTTCATGTTCTTCAAAGTGCCCGCCGGCCTCTGCGTCTACTTCATCGCCTCCAGTTTGTGGAGCTTGGCTGAGCATAAGATTTTGCGTAAGGGCAAGACCACTGTTCCGACCACTGTCGCTACTTCTTGATGATACGATCTGTGCTCCGGCGTCCGCTCCAGGCGCCGGCGGTCGTTCGATTGTGCGCATCAGTGGCCCGGCGACACGCCATTGCCTCGCCGCTCTGTTTTCCCCCGATGATTGGGAGGACAGTCGAGTAGCTCGGAGCTTTTCCGGCACGATCCAGTTGCCGCCGCCGCTGGGTGCTGTTCCCATCCTGCTGGCTTGGTGGCCCAGCACGGCGAGTTACACGCGTCAGCCCACCGCCGAACTGCATACGCTCGGCTCACCGCCGCTCATCCAAGCGCTCCTGGCAACGCTGCATCAGCAGGGAGTGCGACTGGCGGAGCCCGGCGAATTCACGCTGCGAGCCTTCTTGGCGGGTCGCATCGATCTGACTCAGGCCGAAGCTGTTTTGGGCGTGATCGATGCCCGCTCCCACCGGGAGCTCGACGTCGCCCTCCAGCAGCTATCCGGCGGCCTCGGCCACCAGCTCACGCGCCTACGCTCGGACCTGCTCGATGCCCTGGCACACGTCGAAGCAGAACTCGATTTTGTCGAAGATGACATCGAGTTCATCGCCCCGCAGGCACTTCGCCAATTACTGGAACGGTCAGCCGCGGAACTGCACACCATCAGTCGCCAGTGGCCGCAGCGCGAACTAGCTACCGGAGCACCGCGAGTGGTACTGCGCGGCTTACCCAATGTTGGCAAGAGCAGCCTGCTTAATGCTCTGACCGGTGAAACGGCGGCAATTGTCACGCCCCTGGCAGGCACGACGCGCGACTATCTGGTGCGCAGCGTTTCCGTGGCAGGTCGAACCTGCCAGCTCATCGATACGGCCGGAGTTGAATTTGATTTACCCGAGGAATCGATCGCTCGCACGGCAGCTCAGCTAGGTGAGGCGCAGCAGGCCACGGCCAACCTGGAACTTCTCTGCCTGGATGCCACCCGACCACTCAGATCCTGGGAATGTCAGCAATTGCTGGCACCGATCGCCAACCGTTTGATCATCGCCACGAAACAGGATTTACTGACTTCCGCAGAGTCTCCTATCGGGGCCAGTGAATCATCCGTGCGGGCGACGGACTGGATCGAGCAGCGAGTGGCTGAACTGCGGGACTACAGCGATGAGGAACGGCAGCAGATCGCACAGCGGCTGGCAGCAGCGTCGGTCGTGAGCAGCCAGACGAACTGGGGACTGGCCGAATTGCGCCAGCAGATCGCGCAGCAGCTCAGCGCACTCGAGGATGATGAGTCGACGGTTGTCGCTGGCACCGCCGCCCGCTGTCGGGAATCGATCGCAGCCGCCCACGAGGCGCTCGCGCAAGCCCTTCCGCTCATCGAACGTGCGGACGCTCAAGTTCTCGTCGCGGCTGAACTGCGACTCGCGCTCGACGAGCTCGGCCGAGTCGTGGGGGAGATCTACACCGACGACTTACTCGATCGCATCTTCAGCCGCTTCTGCATTGGCAAGTAATCGGTCCTTCCTGGTTTCCCGTGGGTCCACGTCGAGCAACGACTCAGTGTGGCTGTCGCCACAGGATTTTTGGAGGCATGGCGAAGGTGTTCCAAGCGTTCAGATGCTCTGCCCCCGGTGGCGGTGTAGACTTTTGCCTCTGGGAAAAAACGGAGTCGGGCTCGGCGGAGATGCAACCCGTGCGCCGACACAGGGGCCAAGACCGAAGTCGCGGCAGTGCACTAGCGCATGGACTGCTGCACTTCCCACTTCGGGATTGGCACCAACGCGCTAAACCTTCGCGGCACGAGGCCGCGATCCGAATGGCAGGATGCCCTCACCAATTCGCTAACTCGCGGACCACGAAATTCCAGTTGCGGGTGAATCAGGACAGCTGTCACCACAGGAAACCTGGATAAACCAGAAAGTCGAGGAACGATGGGCCCATCAGACAATCGTGACCAATACCGCTAGCAATTAAAAGCTAACACTGGCAGCATGGTCCGCGAGAAACTCGACGAGCTTAGCGCCACCCACAATGACGCAGCCGTCGATAAGCTGGTTTTCATCCAGCGAGCGGCGTTTGAAGCAGGGTGAGCAGGCATAGATTTTTCCGCCTCCGGCAACAAAGTTGGAGATGAGATCTTTCAAGGGAGAAAAACCGGGTTCGTGAATGTCATCGGCGTAACCGCGCTGCGCAAGTCGTACCGCCTCGACACTCAAAAACACCAGCGTATCCTGTTCGGAACCAAGCGCCGCGTTGGCAATCACGAAGGCTACCGTCGCTTTGTCGCAGTTATCTTTGGCATGAGTCAGCGTGACACAAAATTTACCGGCCATAATCAGTTCGTACCTTTCATCATTGGTTGTCAGGAGAAATTGTTTCTTGATCGCGCGGCGTTTCAGCCGCCGACCAAGCAGGATCAGAAACAGAGGCAGAAACCGTGCGGACCGCCCCATCCGCCATCACCATATGAATCACTCCACCACTCAGGCTTTGCGATTTCAAGGGATGCGCATTCGTGTGCGGAACACCAAATTCGGGTTTGAGCATGCAACGGCATAACCAGGGCGCGGTCCCTGTCCAGGCGGTCGGCACCGCGCCACCACGATTCACAAATCCGCTACGCGCCCAGTAGCCATTTGCATACGGATGTGTCACCGGTAAAGACACTGAGTAATCGTAGGGAACGTTCGGAGGGAAAACACCGTATCCCCACAGATTGGCTCCCAGTTTCGGGACTCCCGTCGGCCGTGAAGAAACGGCATATTTTTCGTTGAACAGAATCGTGTTCGACAAACCATCCAAAATCTCCGCCAATCGAGCTCCCTCGTCGCCAAAAACTTGCCAATTCGCCGAGTAGCTACTTAGCCCCCAAATACTATTCGTGGGATTAGCCCAGGCAGGCACATCGGTATTGAGAACATAGTTACCTTGACCATACGACGGATCCGCGGGGGCCTGCAGTGTTTTAATCACCTGGGAGCGGGAAGCGTCAGGACCCAATTCATAAAGATTGATCTGTTCGATCGCTGGCAATAGATGAAAGAAAATTGTTCCCATTGGCCCCTGTGTCGAGCTCGCTGGGTAACGACCAAACATCGGCGGCGTGATGCTGCGAGTGTCATGAATTGACAGTACGGCCAATCCTAATTGCCGCAGATTATTCTTGGACTGCGTCCGTCGTGAGGAGTCGCGTGCCGCCTGTACGGCCGGCAGTAACAGGCCCGTGAGAACACCGATGATCGCTAACACAACCAATAATTCAACTAACGTAAAGGCTGTCCGCCTTGTCTGTTTTGTTTGCATCCTATTTGCTTCGCTTTCAAATCTTGCGGTTAACCATGATTCCCAGTCCGACACGGAAATGAACTGATTGGCCGATGCAATGCCGTTTGCATGAAAGGGACAAGTAAGACGCCGAAACTAGGAAAAGGGATCTGGCGCGATAATTGTTTTGCCATCGCGGACCACGACCTGATACGTGATCTCTTTCGTTTGTTGTCTACCGTCCGCCTGTTTAATGACCAAACGCGCGACACAACGCACCGTTTGGTCGGGATCGATGTAACTGCGCACCACGGAGCCAGAAATCAGTTGAGCACCCTGCTGAGCGTCCTCGTCATGTAACTCGACTTCCCCTTGATGAATCACCGCGGCCTCTGCTACCAACCGTTGACGCCACGCCGCCAGCGCCGCCTCCACCGACTTCGTGGCCGCCTCGCAGCGGAATAATTCATCGCTGCGCCGACATCCCGGCAGTAGCAGAGAGATGATCAGCAGCGAGACGATTAGCAGCCAGCTGGTCAGCAGCCGCGATACAGTTGCCGACCGCCGAGAAAATCGCAGGAGCTGCATGGTTGTACCTCATCATGGTCTTCGAGTACCGGCTTCGAGGAATATCTTTGAGCGCTCACTTAAGGCACTGAGCTTTGGGCACTGAGCTTAAGGCGCCGAACGTAGGGCGCTGGTTTCCGGTCACTGGGCTGAGACTGCCGAGTGCTTCACTGGATTCGCTGCGAATGAACTCGCAACATCCCAGACACGCACCAGGCCAAGGGATTCCACGACACATACGGCGGAGCTCAGACCAGCTCCGCTAGAATCCTAAACTCACGTAAAGCCGGAGTTGATCTGGCGCAGGGCACCAATCGGAGCAGCGACTGGGCAGCTCACCAAAGAGTTTTCGGCTACAACAGAACTACTGGGTGTCATTACGATGCACCTGCCAGCCAGCGCTGAATCACAACGGCAGCAATCTACGTAGAGCCTAAAAACGTGTCAATGCACGACTCGCATTCGGAGCAGGGGAGCAGGGGAGGGGGGCAGAGTGACCATGAACAGCCAGAGTGAACTGTGGGACGTGGGCGATCTGGCCTGCGGTGATTTGCTGCTCCAGCTACGTCAGAAACTGCGCAGTCTGCCACCGAGCAGCCGGTTGCAATTGATCGTGCGCGATCCCGGTGCGCGCGAGGATTTACCGGCGTGGTGTCGTTTGACCGGTCATCATCTCGTCCACCAAGATCACCCGCACTACCTCTTGGAATCAAAAGCCGCTGCCAGCCCCGCACGGATCATCCCCGCCGCAACGTTAGATGGAGGCGATCTGGATTGTGGCAGCGGCTTACTACTACTCATTCGTCGCCACATCGACCCGCTCGATCCCGGCTCCATCCTGGAACTTCATTCCACGGAATCAACCGTCGAATCCGATTTACCCGCTTGGTGTCGACTCACCGACAACCACCTAGTGGCCACTCAACAAGATCCCGGCACGCGGCGCCGTACCTACTGGATCAGAAAAAAAATGGTCGCCGTCCCCGGATCAACCTCCACTCCACTAGCCGATCGTACCGCAGAGAATTTCCAGAACGACTCGCGTCTGGCGACACCACTTCAGGCTCAACCCGCCGGCCGACCGGCCATCCCTGCCATCGCACCACCTCCGCCACTGGCCGTGATGGGAATCGGTAGTTGGCCACGGCCACCGCAGCTTGTGGTCGCCTTACACGAACGCCTGAGTGGACGTTTGGAATCCGAGTCCTTCCACCAACTGGCCGACGCAGCAGTGCGAGCCTGCGTGTCAGCGCAGCAGCGCGCGGGAGTCACCGTGGTCACGGATGGTGAACAGCGCCGGGACAGTTACGCCAGCTTTGTCGGTGCACTACTGGATAACTGCCAGCTCGTGCCACTCACCGATCTGCTGCCGTACGTGGATGATCCCGAGGAATTCGCGCGCGAACTGCAAGCCTTGGATGTGCCCGCCGATAGTGTGCGTCACCCAGCCGTGCTCGGACGCTTACGACGCTCCACTCCCTGGACCGTGCGCGAAGCCCAGTTTCTACGGCAAATCACCGACCAGCCCATCAAGATTGCACTGCCCGGCCCTTACCTGCTCACTCGTACCATGTGGCTGGAGTGTGTCGCCGAACGTGTGTATGCGACACGCGACGAGCTAGCGGCGGACTTGGTAACGGCGCTACGGGCCGAGGTGTGCGAATTGCTGGAAGCGGGAGTCAACCTCGTTCAGCTCGATGAACCGGTGCTGTCGGAAGTTGTCTTCGGCGCAGCCGTTAAACAGCGCTCGTTCATGTGTGGTGCCTTAAGTGGCAAGGGATCGATCGCTGACGAACTGGCCTTCGCCGCGCACTTGTTGCAGCAGGTCATTGCCGATCTACCCCGTGAACGTGTGGCCCTACATGTCTGCCGCGGTAACTGGTCGCGTGACGAGCGACTGGCGCTGCGGGGTGGCTACGAGCCGCTGGTCGAAATGCTCGCCAGCGTCCCCGTGGGATGTTATTTCCTCGAACTTTGCACACCTCGCGCCGGAGAATGGGAAGTTCTACGGCAACTCCCGCCAGAAGCGCGCATTGGAGTCGGCATGCTGAATCCGAAAACAGAGCAAGTGGAGAGCGTGGCCGAGCTGAAGGCCGCTATCCGACGAGCTTGCAACTTGTTTGGACGTGATCGCGTGCTGCTGAATCCCGACTGTGGCTTCGCGACCTTCGCCGACAATCCGGTGAGTTCGGTGGAGATTGCTGAAGCCAAACTGCGCGCACTCGTTACAGCGGCGCAGGATTTTCAGCAAGCGTGATGAGGACCAAGCGGCCGGGCTTGAGAAATCGTGGCGCTGTAGCCACCACATCCCAGCGCCCCGGCAGCTCATGCTGCAATTCACGAAGTTGTTCATCGGTCGTGATCAAGCAGCGCCGCGTCAAGCTAGCCTGCTCCTGATCGCCAGCAGAGCCAGTTGGTGTGGTCGTCGAACGGCCCGCTGCGAAGAATTGGAGAGCCACTTGAGCAGCGGTCAGCTCCTGAGTGGGGTCGACCGACAATTCACGAATCGCCCGGCCACCATAGAAGACCCAAGACGGTTCCAGCCCCCCCAGTGCTCCCACTTCGATGACTTGCTGATCGGCTTGTCGTTCGATGGCTGCCAGAATCCGATCGCTCTGCTGGTAGTAATCGACGCGCTGCGCACCCACGGCGCAGAGCATGGTTGTGAAGGCCACAGCCGTGCCTAACACGGTCGCACTCGCGGCGCGATCGCGACCACTGCGGCGCCAGAACAAGGCCACACTTCCACCCGCCAGCGGCAACAGCCCCAGCAGTCCTAACCAGCCATCCTGGGGCAGGTAGCGCTCCGTGACGATCGGCAGACCGACCAGCAGCACCACCCCTACTGCAATCAACACTCCTAAAGCCGCCATACTCCACCGCTCGCTCACCATACTACTACGATCGGTCCAGCGAACTACGAAGGCCGCGGTGAGCAAAGCGAAAGCGGGATAACAGGGAGTGACATAACTAGGCAGTTTGGTACGAGCAATCGAGAAAATCGTGACCCACACTACCACCCAGCAAATGGCCAGGATCAAACCGGTGCGAGCTCGGTCGTGAGCGGCCGGTGCACGCAAGCGGCGAGTGAGATCGAGTAGCACGGGAGCGGCAAAAATCGACCAGGGAAAAAATCCAACGAGGATCGCGACGGGATAGAACCAGGCACCACCGCGATGGCCCTCAAACGACTGCATCGCTCGACCTACGTTGTGTTCGAAAAAGAACCCACGCAAGAATTCGCCGTCCGTTCGCAGACCGACCCAGAGGTACCACGGAGCGGCGATGGCGAGGGACACGGTGAGTGCCAAGAGGGGACGCATATCCCAGCAAGTACTCAGGAAGTGTCGCGGTGCAAAACAGCTCAGCCCGCCCCGTAACCAGCCCCAGAGTCGCTCGGCAACCGTCACGGCGGAAGCGTCCGGAACCTCCTCGTGCACCTGGCGCATGATCAGCAAAAACATGCCGATGACGGCGGTGGGGAGCACCAGTCCGACAGGGCCCTTGGCGAGCATCGCCAGGCCCATCGCCGCATACATCGTCAGTGCCGTGCGCAGTCGGAGTGGACGCCGCCAATCAGCCTGCCCCAGCGTGGCCGGAGTCAGCTCGCCATGCACATAACAGGTAATCGCCAACGTCACGCAAAAGATCAGCAGCGCATCGGGAGTAGCCGCGCGGCCAGCCACATCGAACATGAGCGTAGTGGATAGAATCAGCGCCGCCCAAAATCCCACTCGACGATCACTCAGGCGACATCCCAGGTGATAGGTGAGCAGAGCGGTGCCGATACTGAGTGCCGCAGACCAAAAGCGAGCCGAGAATTCATGGATTCCAAACAGCCGATAGGCGGACATGATGAGCCAGTAGAGCAGCACTGGTTTGTGAGTCCGTAGTTCGGCATTGAAATAGGGCGTGACCCAATCACCGCGTTCGAGCATTTCCCGAGCGCAACCAGCATTCCGCGGTTCGTCACGATCCCAGAGCCGCGGGCCGCCCAAATTCGTGAACAGCACCACCCCACTCACCAGCACAATCACCAGCAGATCACGCGCGGTGAGGGCCCAGGCTACGGGCAGGCGAGCGGACTGAGCGGCAAACGACGACAGCGGCACAGACGACATGGAGTGCTCTTCCTTGAGCGCGGCGAGTCGAAACAGGGAATCCATCAACGACCGATTGGGGGGAATCGTAAAAAATGGTGGCCAATCGGACAACCCCAATACCTCCAGAAAAACTCCTCGCAGGCCTGCCCCGTATTAGTTGACAGCCGTATACATAACCTGTACTCTTGCTATCTGTACAAGCGTATCAATCTGTTCACTTGTTTCCAGCAGCGTTGAAAATGAAATCGGCCGCTCATCGGAACTCGAATCTGCCCTCTGCAGAGCATTCCCCTGCGAACCGGTTGGCTCAGGTCAGTCAGTTGCGGGAGCAGATCGCCCGCTGTGAAACTCAGCGCCGCCCCGATCACCAAGACAGCAGCAGCAGCGGCACTCCCATCCTCGATCGCCTCCTACCAGCCGGCGGATTTCGGCCTGGCACGCTGATTGAATGGCTGGAACCGGGGCCGGCCAGTGGCACGAGTGCCTTGGTGATTCTGGCCGCTCGACACGCCTGTCGCCTCGGCCGACAACTTGTCGTCCTCGATCGCTCCCGTCGCTTCTACCCCCTGGCACTCGTGCCCTGGAAAATCCCCAGTGAACAGGTGCTAGTCGTACGAGCGTCGACGGCGGCGGATGAGTTATGGGCGGCTGATCAGGCTCTGCGTAGCACCGCCGTGGGAGCCGTCTGGCTGACGTGCGATGAGCTGGCAAGCCCCGATTTTCGGCGTTTGCAACTGGCCGCTGAACAAGGCGGATCCCTCGGACTACTCCTCCGACCCGATCAATATCTCGGTCAACCCTCTTGGGCCGATGTGCAATGGCGAGTGACTCCTGCCGGTGCAGCACGCGCCTCACCCGGTGCCAGCAGTCGCTGGCTCTCGATCGAATTAACGCGCTGCCGTGGTGGTCACCCCAAACCTCCCCTCACCATCGAAATCGATGACCACTCGGGAAATGTACGAGAGGTTCCTGGTCATGCGAATGCTACCACGCCTGCTCTGCCTGGCACTTCCCAATTGGCCCATCCAACGACTGCTCGCCGCGCGGCCCGAGCTTAACGCGCAGCCCGAGCCGAA
>JBJSXJ010000198.1:0-5458 GCA_046086325.1 Planctomycetota bacterium
TCGTTCATAGCCAAGAAGATAATTGCCGTGGCGGCGCCCGTTCTTTTGTTCCCATCGAGAAAGCACATGGAACACCTTCGCCATGCCTCCAAAAATCCCAGGGGGTTGGCGACTGGTCCTCAAGGCACCTCGTACCAACTCCGCTGTTAAACACGAATTCAAAAATGTCTTTTTGAATCGTCTGTTGACGGAACCTTAGACTGTCGCTTCTTCTTCGAGATCCGCTCCGCGATAATTTCCGCAGCGGTCTTTCCAGTGACGGCCCAATGCAGCTTGTTTTGAACGGTTCTGAAAAACGACTGGGTAATGTCCGCCGTTTTGTCGTAATCGATGCTGCACTATTCGTAGATGTCGGTGATCTTCAGGTAGAACCGGCGCTCGCTGGCCCGAATCTCGCGGATTCGTGCGAGCAGCCTGGTTCACCGGCAAATGGAATTTTGGGGGCCGCGAGTTAGCGAATTGTTGAGGGAGTCCTTCCATTCGGATCGCGGCCTCGTGCCGCGAAGGTTTAGCGCATTGGTGCCAATCCCGAAGGTGGAAGGGCGGCAGTCCGCGGGTTGGCGGACTGCCGCCTCTTCGGTCTTGGCCCCTGAGTCGGCGCTGGGGTCGGTCCTCAGCATTGGAGGAGCTGCACGAAACCGACGCCTTTTATCGAGGGTTTCTGCAGTTTCGATCGAGTCGTCCCGCTCGCTTGAGCACCCGATAACGCGTTGCTTGAGGTCAGCAGATAATTTGGGTCCTTCCGGGTTTCCTATGGGTCGATGTCGAGCAACGACTCCGTGTGGCTGTCGCCACAGGATTTTTGGAGGCATCGCGCAGGTGTCCTAGCGTGCAGATGATCTACCCTTCGTAGCGAGGTAGACTTTTGCCTCCGGGAAAAACGGAGTTGGGCTCTGCGGAGACGCAATCCAACCAGGGATATCCCAGTCGCGGGTGCGCCCTGGCGCAGGCAGCCGCTGGCGGAGTTCGTACGCCAGTAGCCGGTTTCATTGGCGTAAACCTTTGGACACCTGCGCGATGCCTTCAAAAAATCCGGCGGCCTCACCGGCGGCCTCACCGACGGCCTCACCGGTGGTCAACCCACGGGAAACCCGGATGGATAAGATTCGAGGTGTAGCAAGTGATTTTTATGGAAAAGAGGTTTGTACATGCCCACGAATGACAGCGAACTATCAGCAGTGGCAACAGCTTTTCATCAACTAGATCCACGAGGTGAAAGGACTGCGGCCGTTTTACGGCAAACTCTGGATCAACTGTATGACGGTGTTCATACCGGTCGTTATCGCTGGGATCAGTTACACAAAACGGAGAAAACCCACTGTGGCACGCTGGTGGAAATCAATTTACATCGAGAATTTGGATTTGATGATGGACTTAAGATGGACTATCGAATTGCTGACATCGAGGTTGATTGTAAGTATTCGCAGTCTGTTGGTGGCTGGATGATTCCTCCCGAGTCCATGGGAAATCTCTGTCTTTTGGTTTCGGCCGATGACGGCGAATCAAGCTGGAATCTGGGACTCGTGAGCATCGATCCAACGATCGTCAGTCAAGGTGGAAATCGTGATGCCAAACGCACACTCACTGCCGCTGGTCGAAAACATATTCATTGGCTATTCAAAAATGCCGCTTTGCCGCCCAACGTTTTATTACAATTGCCACGGGTCGTTGTCGATCAGGTAATGTCGCTGCCCAGCGGTCAACAACGCATCGATCAGATTTTTCGCGTAGCACAGGGAAAGATAATTGGACGAGGCGTGATCGCAACGCTCGGACAACAAGATGATTACATGAAGCGAATTCGGGGAAACGGTGGCTCTCGCAGCCGACTAAAACCCGAAGGTATCATCATACTCGGGCATTACGAAGAGCACCGACAAATCGCCAGTCAGTTGGAATTACCTGTCCCCAACCGCGGTGAACTCGTCAGCATTCGACTGGCCCCTGCAACTTCTCTTGATACGAAAGTTGTGGTTTTACAGGGTAATCGTTGGCGAATTGCGGAGACATCAGACCCCGTAATTGAAGCTCCGGATTGTCCTCACTCTAAGTGAATTTGAGCTTCGCTTGCGATTGCAACTTTCGCAGCCGTTTTGATGCGAGTTCGCTGTACTCTGGATTCAAATCGACAAGCACCGCCTTGCGATCTTCTTCAAGGGCTGCGGCGGCGGTAGTCCCCGAGCCGCCGAAAGGATCCAGAATCGTATCACCGGGGCGACTGGCCAAGCGGATACAGCGACTTGCGAGTTCCCGAGGAAAAGCGGCGGGATGTCCTTGTCCACCCGTATCGGGCCCCAGGCGCCAGTAGTTTCTCAAATTGGCTCCAGAATCTTCTCGAACTCCTTGAGAGTCGTAGTAGTAACTCGCCTGTTGTGCGAACAAGAACACCTCTTCGGTGGCATTGGTTGGGCGATTTCTAACACTCTCTGGCATGGCAGTTTTCTTAATCCAAACAATTCTCGATCGTAGTATCCAGCCATCTTGTTGCAGCGCAAAAGCGACTCGCCAGGGTAGCCCCATGAGATCACGATCTTTGAGCCCCCAAACCTCCGGCACCCGGCAATTTCTCTTTTGAATTAGCTTTTTTGTGTTGCCCACCTTGGCGTTGGGACCACAACTTCCCGTACCGCCGTTGCGTGCGTATCCATCTCCAACATTTAGCCAAACCGTCCCGTCAGAGCGCAGCACACGGCGCACTTCCCGAAAAACGGCAACTAGGTTGTTTACATAATCCTCTGGCGAAGACTCGGCTCCAATTTGGTCCGGATGATCGTAATCTCGCAAACCCCAATAAGGTGGCGAGGTAATACAGGTCTGGATCGAAGCCACATCCAGCGAACGCAACGCTGTTCGACTGTCCCCCGTCAAAATCGTGACGTCGGCAAGTTTTTGCTTTTGATCCATGGTTGCTTCCCCGCAATTGATTTACGGTCGCCGTCCGTGTGCCTGCCACCGAATTTGCCTGACCAAAAATGAACAAGTGTATCGTACAAATTCATCTGCCTGTTGGCAATCGGCAAGTGCGATTCAAGAGCTCCGCCGAGAAGTGTAATGATCAGGGTTGCGCGCAGGCGTGCAGCAGGAAGGACCAGACGTCGGCGCGTTCCTGATGGCGCTGCGCCTTCGTGGAACCGATCCCATGACCCGCCTCGTAATCGACTCGAAACAGCACCGGTTTGCCGCTTGCCGTGGCGGCTTGCAACCGCGCCGTAGTCTTCGCCGATAACCAGGGTTCCACGCGCGGATCGTTGATGCCGTGCGTCAAAATCACCGCCGGATAACGCACTCCGTCACGTATCTGATGCAGCGTGCTCATCGCCAGCAAACTGCGAAACTCGTCCGGTTTCGTCGTCGTACCAAATTCGGGAATGTTGGGCGGTCCATTCATCGTGGTTTCAAACCGCAGCATATCCGTGCAGCCGACGGAAATATGAGCAGCGGCGAACAGATCGGGACGTTCCGTAATCGCTCGACCAATCAGAATTCCACCCGCACTCCCACCAGCCCCCGTCAATTTCGCCGGACTCGTATAACGCTCCCGCACCAAGTACTCGGCACACGCCAGAAAGTCTTTCCAAGTGTTCGGCTTCGTCTGTTTACGCCCCGCATGGTGCCACTCTTTACCAAACGCTCCACCACCGCGCACATGAGCAATGGCCAGGATCCCACCACGTTCCAGCCAAGCCAGATCCGTGGGCTGAAAACGCATGGTGGCGGTAAAGCCGTAAGCTCCATAACCCGACAGCAGCGTGGGATGCGAGCCATCACGCTGCAAGTCGCGGCGATGGATGATCGAGAGCGGCACTTGCACGCCATCATGGCTGGTCACCAAGACGTCCGTCGACTGAATGAAATCGGGGGCGTCCCATTCGCCGCGCGCCAGCAGCTGCGTGTCGGTCAGCGCGCCAGTTTGAGGATCGAATTGATAGAGTCGTTCGGCACGCGTCCAAGAACGAGTGCTGATGAACGCGCCCGCGACATCCGCGCTGACACCCACCAACGTGCCCGATGGCTCCTCGTCCGGCAACGTCACCGCCTGCGGCTTCGCTCCAGCCTCAAAAGGAACTCGCAGGATGCGATTCGGCACCCCGTCCAGAATGCCCACATAAAGTGCATCGCGAGCGACAGCCACCGAATTCACAACGTACTTGCCGGGCGGCACAATCACCGCCGCCGTGGTGAGATTCGGCTGAGCTAACGTGGTCCGAAGGACTTGAAAACGCGGTGCTCGCTGAGCAGTAACCAAAAAGATATCGTCGCCATGAACAGCAAAGCTCGTCACCTGATCGCTCCGGTCACACACCTTCCTCCAGGTCACCTCTGCAGTCCCCAGTGCCGCTCGATCAGCAACATAAAGAGTGAGGTCGGTTTCATCGCCATGGCGTACTTGCCCGATCACCCAGCGCGATTCAGTGGGCACGATTACCGCCGGAAAATCCATCTCGGCCATGGGCGGTGACCCCGGGGCCCCCTGAGCGAACACGGGCACCGTTTGCTCCACCGCAGCTCCCAGCGTATGCCGAAATGCCTGAGTGAATTTGTAGCCGTCGGCAGCCGGTGCGCCCGCAGCCACCGCTCGGCGACGACTGTAGACAAACGATTCACCATCCGGCAACCAATCCGGCAGCGCATATTCCGCCTCGATGCGATCAATCGTATCCGGCAAAATACGCCCCGTCGCTCGATCAAAAACTTGGATCGAAGTCTGTTCGGAACCCGATTCAGCGAACCCAAAGAGCAGCTTCTGACCAGTGGGAGAAACTTGATAAAAGGCGAGCGAAACGTGAGCCGCCGGATGGCTCTTTTTAAACGTATCCGGATCAATCAATTGCTGTTCAGTCCCCGTTCGAGCATCGCGCACATAGATTTTGGCGACGTTTTCACCTGCCGCCTGCTTGAAATAGAACAGGTCGCCCGAGGGCAGGCGAGTGATATTGGAAATGGTGTAGGGAGTGCCAGCATCCAGTTGCTTGATGCGGGCTAACAGTTCGCTGCGGCCAGGCAATTTTTCGAGCTGCTGCTGAGCGAAATCCGCTTGTGCTTTGACCCACTGCTGCACCGCCGGCTGCTGAAAATCTTCCATGTACCGATAAGGATCAGTAACGCGCACGCCGTGGTAATCTTCCACCACCGGCTGAACAGGCGCGCGTACCGGCTCCTCGGCCCCGCCCGCTGCCCCCAATCCAACCGCGAATAAACTTGCCACGATGACATTCCAATACGCTTGGTTAAATGAGTGTTTCATGGGTAAGAGTGGTACGTGATGCCAAGCTCACTGTCAAATACCCCGCCCTCCGTGCCTCCGCGTCTCCGTGCGAAACCCACTCCGCGTCCTCCACCCCGTCCTCCGCGCCTCCGCGTCTCCGTGCCTCCGCGCGAAACCCACTCCGAGCACTCCGCGTCCTCCGCGTCCTCCGCGTCCTCCGCGTCCTCCGCCCACTCCGCGTCTTCCCCTCAG
>JBJSXJ010000199.1:0-15552 GCA_046086325.1 Planctomycetota bacterium
ATGGTGTCGAGTAATTCATCTTCGGGTCCCAAGTGCTCGGCCAAGTACCAAGTCCGCTGCCGATCCGACTCCGCCGCTACCCGAATGCGAGTTTGTACGCGCTCTAATAAATCGCCCTGAAACAGAATATGAGGCTGTACCACGATGCGGCGGTATCGCGATTGCTCCAATTCCGCAATCCGCTCATCCAAGGAGGGCCGAGCCATGGCGAGGAAACAGGTGCGCACATGACGCTCCCCACACAACTCACCACTGAGCCGCGCAAACTCACGCAGTTCGGCCTGTGCAGCGTGATCACCGCTTCCCCGCCCCACCACCAACAACACCCGCTCATCCGCATTCTGCCCGGCATCCACGGCCACCTCGCCCCAAGTTGGCGGGTGGAGGGAATCGGAACCGGAATCGAAACCGATGGGACGTGAGGCCAGGCGGCGCCGACGAGACAGTTGCAGCAGGGAGGGATGCAAGCCGAGATGTCCCGCCAAACGCATGGTGAGTCGTGGATGCCGGCGCCCGGCCAACTCGAGTGCCTCGGGGACATCCTGCTTAGCGTGGCCGGCAGCAAGCAGTAACAGGGGGATGGCGACGAGCTGGGTTGCTCCGCGCGCTACCAATTCATCAACCGCAGCACCGATCGAAGGCTGAGCGATTTCCAAGTAACCTCCGCCGACCAGTAAATCAGGGCGGGCACGCGACAACCGGGCAACCAATTCCGTAAACTCCTGCTGGCCACGTTGGTCGCGCGTACCGTGACCGACTAGCAAAACGGCAATTCGCTCACCGTCAGCGGCAGGGCTGAAGTTTGACAACTGGGCCGTGCTGGCAGACAGCGCGGTTTGACGAGATTTCGTATCCATCCAGGACAACATAACGACCGGCGAAAAAGAGTGGTATAGTAGGCACATGGAATCGACAGAACTGGCATATTTAACCATCAGTGGTGGCGCACGCCTGAACTCGCGCATCGCGCTCGAACGTCACCAGGAAACACGCCTGGGGCGCGGTACCGACTGTGAGGTACTGGTCGACGACCCGCGCTGCTCACGCGTGCATGCCGTCATCTTTTATCGTGACCATAGCTGGTGGCTGCGCGACTACGACAGCACCAACGGGACCTTCGTCAACGATCGAAAAGTGGATGAAGTACAGCTCGTGGATGGTAATGTCGTACAAATTGGTCGAGTTCGCATCCAGTTTCATCTGGAACAGCCGTCCGAGGACTCCGCTGATGTCCTCACTCATCAAACCCTCAACCAGACGATCATTCGCCAGGAATCGATGGGGCTGCTCGACACCCATACCTTGGCCCTGGAAGCCCTCCGCGAATCTCCGCGTGCACACGATTTCCTCACGCTCTATCGACTCTGTTTCGATCTACTGGGCTGTGTGGACCCCGATGATGTCGTGAAGCGATCGTTACAGGTTGTCCATCAGCGTCTGCATGCCTCGGTCGTTGGCTTTCTGTGGGTCGACGAAGCTGGCAAGCTACGGCCGAAATTATGTTTACCTCCAGAAAGTGCCGGCACGGTTCACCTCAGTAACTCCCTCACCAAGTCCGTCTGTCGACATGGTCAAGCGGTGTGGCTGAAGACTCAGGCCTCTCCCGATCGCCTGGGAGATTCTCTGGTGAACTTTGCGGATGCCATCTGCGTGCCACTGCTGGCCGAAGACAAGACAGTCGGAGCGGTGCATATTTATTTGCGTGATGCTGTTTTTGAACCGCAGGATTTTGAATTTGCGGTATCGATTGCGAATCTGCTATCCGTCGCGCTGGTCCGGGCACGCCAACAGGCCACACTTGCCGCTGCCCACAAACGTCTCATCGCCCGCTCCGGCGACTTCGATGAAATGATCGGGGAAAGTAAAGCGATGCGTGATTTGAAATCGCGCATCACGCGCATTGCGATGGCGGCCGGTTGCGTCCTTGTGCGGGGCGAGAGCGGTGCGGGTAAAGAGCTCGTCGCCCGCGCATTGCATCGCGCGGGAAGTCGAGCCGATCGGCCACTTCTGGCCGTCAACTGCGCCGCCCTGCCGCGCGATCTCATGGAAAGCCAACTCTTCGGTCATAAAAAAGGTGCCTTCACCGGCGCTAACGCGGACCATATCGGCTGGTTCCAGCAAGCCGACTCGGGCACGCTGTTTCTCGACGAAGTTGGTGAACTGACACTCGACGCCCAAGCCAAGTTTCTGCGGATCCTGGAAGGTCATCCCTTCCTGCCCGTGGGGGGCACCAAGGAAGTTCGCGTTGATGTGCGGATCATCGCCGCCACCAATCGCGATCTGGCCGAACTGGTCCGCGAAAATCGCTTTCGCCAAGATTTGTATTACCGGCTGAGTGCCTTTGAATTGTCGATACCGCCGCTACGAGAACGTGGCGAAGATATCGATCGACTGATTGACTTCTTTCTGGAACACTTCAAATCGCAGCACGGTCGACCAACCTTGCAATTGGCGAAAGACGCGCGCGAGAAACTGCGGCGTTATCGCTGGCCAGGCAACATTCGTCAATTGCGAAACGTCCTCGATAGTGCCGTGGTATTGGCCGATGGCGACTTGATTCAGCCTCTTGATCTGGGGCTCCATGATGTCGGCAGCAGCCAGCCCCTCGATACACTCGACTTGAGCATCTGGGAGCAGAAGCTCATCCGCGAGGCACTCGGGCGCAGTGAGGGGAATGTGCCGGAAGCGGCTGGTCTGCTGGGGATCAGCCGAGCGACGCTTTACAGGAAAATTGAAGAGTATGGAATCGAGCGCTAATGGGTGGAGTGAACGTGAGGAGGGCTTCGGCGTCGCGCCCTCGTACGAGTTTCCGACCTTTCGACCCTTCCCGCTTTTTAGTGGTGGCCACGCTCAAACGATTGCTGGCCTGTATGTGCCCCATCAGCACATTCCCTACGCTGCGGTGACCCACGAACTATTGTTGCCCGACGGCGACCGGACGCTGCTGCATGATGATTGTCCGCACTCGTGGCAGGCCGGAGATCCGGCCGTGCTGCTCTTGCATGGACTCGGCGGTAACCACCTTTCGCCCTACATGGTACGTGCGGCCAGCAAACTTAACGCCGAAAATCGACGCGCCTTTCGACTGGATTTACGCGGCCATGGCACCGCCTGGAAACTCGCACGCCAGCCCGGTCATGCGGGACGCAGCGAGGACGCCCGCGCCGCACTCGAAAAAATCCTGCAGCTCTGTCCGCACTCACCCATCGTGGTTGTCGGCGTATCCATGGGCGGCAACATCCTACTGAAAATGCTCGGCGAATACGGTCCTAGCGTGCCCGAAAATCTCTGCGGTGCCTTGATCGTATCCCCCCCGTGTGACCTCGCTTATTGCTCCAGCTATCTGCGCGATCACAGTTTGCGCATCTACTCGCGGACCTTCCTGCGAGGACTCATGCAGCAGTTTCGCCAGCGCCAAGAGTTATTCCCGGAACTACGGGAGATCGTTTTGCCCGCGCGCTTAAGCAGCGTCTGGGAATTTGATGACCTCGTCACGGCGCCGCTGTCTGGCTTTCGCGACGCCCAAGACTATTACGACCAATGCAGCTCGGCACCTCGCCTGAAGCAGATCCATCTACCAACTGCGATCCTCGCCACCGCCGATGATCCGCTCATTCCAGTCTCGATGTTTGCCGAGCTCGATTTTGGCTCCAGCGTGCGGCTGCAGGTCATGGATCACGGGGGACATATTGGCTTCTTAGCTGCCTCGGGCGACGATCCGGATCGCCGCTGGCTGGACTGGCGTATCTTGGAGTTTGTTGACTGGCAAGTTGCCGGATACGATACTCACGCCACCTGACGCTCCCCCGAACCCTGGTTCCGGTGCCGTCGACGAATTTCGTACTGGCGAATTTCGTGCTTGCGCATTTTACCCGCTCCCGGTTCTTCCCTCCGCCTATAACCCTTGCGAGCCTCTACATCATGCGATCATTTACTGCCGCGTTTGGAACTTTCTGGACGACAACCAGATCCGCTCGATCCGCCTCGCTCCCCCAGCAACTGCAGCGGGCGTTAAAAGTTTCCTTGCTGGTAATCGGAGCTGCTGCGGCCACGGCCGTTCAGGCTCAGGAATGGACGCGCTTTCGAGGTCCTGAAGGAACGGGAGTCAGCGAAGTCAAAAATATTCCGGCCAAATGGACCGACGCCGATTACAACTGGAAAGCCAAGTTGCCCGGAATCGGCCATTCCTCACCCGTCATCTGGGGCGACAAAATCTTCCTGCTCAGTGCCGACCCCAAAACTGCGACTCGCCATGTCCTCGCACTCGATGTGGGCACCGGCAAGGCACTCTGGCAGCGCGACTACGAATCCAAGCCGCATCATCTGCATGCCCGTAGCAGCTACGCATCTTGCACTCCCACGGTCGATGCCGAGCGTGTTTATGTAGCGTGGTCGGACCCAGACCATACCTGGCTCAAAGCACTCGATCATAGCGGTAAAGAACTCTGGACCGCCGATTTCGGTCCCTGGCAAAGTCAGCATGGATTCGGCTCCTCGCCCATCCTGTCTGGTGACCTGGTCATCCTCTCCTGCTCCCAAGAAATTTCCAAGTTGAAAGACACGCCCGACCCCAAAGACTCGTTCGTGGTCGGAGTGGATCAGCGGACCGGCGCAGTCCGCTGGAAGACTCCTCGCAAAATCGATACCACGTCGTACTCTGTACCTTTTTTGCGCCGCGGGGAAGATGGTCAGGAAGAAGTCGTTTGCTGCACAACGGCCGAAGGCTTTTTTGCCCTGGAACCTCAAACCGGCAAAGAAAAATGGACTTCGAAAGTTTTCGATAAGCGGACGGTGAGTTCGCCGTTTCAAGCGGGCGGTTTAATCTTCGGCACCACAGGCTCCGGTGGTGGCGGTAACTACGTGGTCGCCTTGCAACCGGGCGCAAATCCCAAGGTGGTTTACGAAGTGCGTAAAGAAGCGCCGTATGTCCCCTCCCCCGTCGCTCGCGGCGAACTCCTATTCCTCTGGTCGGATAAGGGCATCGTCACCTGCGTCAACTTGGCCGATGGCGCCACCATCTGGCAGAAACGCGTTAACGGCGGCTTCTCGGGCTCGCCCATTCGCATCCATGACAAGATCTACTGCATCAGTGAAGAGGGAGATGTGGTGGTGCTGGCGGCCGAGCGTGAATTTCAGGAACTCGGACGAAATCCACTCGGTGAAGAGACGCGCTCCACACCAGCCGTCTCCGGCGGCCGACTCTACCTGCGTAGTAACTCCACGCTGTTCTCCCTGGGCGGTAAAGCGAGTTAAGCATGTCGGTGCAGCCAGTGAAGGGCGCTACTGACACAGCCCGCGCCGCAGCGTGGCAGTTTTGGCTCGACGTGGGTGGCACCTTCACCGATTGTCTCGGGCGCACGCCGGATGGCAAAGTCGTCCGGCATAAAGTGCTGAGCACCGGGGTGACCATGGGACAAGTCACCGCGGTACCCACGGACCTCACCACCCCGCTAGCCTTTCCAGATCGACATCGTCTCTACGACTCGCGGCGCCAGCAGGACCCCGCCGATTTTTGGGTTGGCTGTCGCTTGCGATTATTCGTTGGAACGCAGCGCACACCAATCGAGCGGATCGTAACGCACTTTGACGTTCGAACGGGATGCCTGGCCTGGCAGGATTCGTTAGCGGAACCGCTTCCTGTGGGCACCGACTATGAACTGCTGTGGCCCGAGGAAGCACCGCTCTTGGCTATCCGCTGGTTACTCGGCAAACCAGCCAGTCAGCCTTTGCCGCCCATTGATGTGCGACTCGGCACCACCAAAGGAACCAATGCGCTGCTCACTCGTCGCGGTGCCCGCACGGCGTTCATCACCACGCAGGGATTCGCGGACATTTTGGCGATTGGCTATCAGAATCGGCCGCGGTTGTTTGAGCTGAATATTCAAAAGCCCACACCGCTCTACGAAGCGGTGGTCGAGATCGATGAACGGGTGATGTCGTCAGGAGTGGTACGTCGAGCACCCGATCTCGCGTACGTGCGAGCACAATTGGCGGAACTGAAAAGCCTGGGGATGGAGTCGCTGGCCATTTGCCTGCTGCATGCAGATCGGTGGCCGACCCATGAAAAACTGGTCGCCGACGTCGCGCGGGAACTCGGCTTTGACGAGGTCAGCGTCTCACATGAAGTCGCTCCCCTCATCAAGATCGTGCCGCGCGGTGATACGACCGTAGTGGACGCCTACCTGACCCCCGTACTGCGCCGGTATCTGGCTCGTTTGGAACATTCCTTGGAATCAACAGCGGGACGGTCCGAACTGCGCTTGCTCACCTCCGCTGGTGGTTTGGTAAGTGCCGCAGGGTTTCATGGAAAAGACAGCGTGCTTTCCGGACCAGCCGGTGGAGTAGTCGGTTTTTCCCGCGTCGCGCGGGCGGCAGGTTTTGACCGCGCAATTGGCTTTGATATGGGAGGTACCAGTACCGATGTCTCGCGCTTCGACGGTCGCCTCGAACTGGAATATGAAACCGAGAAAGCGGGCGTGCGGTTGGTCACTCCGCTGCTATCCATCGAAACCGTCGCAGCCGGAGGCGGATCGCTCTGCCAATTTGATGGGGTGAAGTTGACCGTCGGCCCCGATAGTGCCGGAGCTTACCCTGGTCCGGCCTGTTATGGTCGCGGTGGGCCACTCGCAGTCACCGATCTCAATCTCTGGCTGGGTCGAATTGTTCCCGAACAGTTTCCGTTTCCACTCAGTCGCTGGGCCGTCAAGCAGCGATTGACAGAGCTCGCGGATCAAGTGCGAGTTGCAACGGGCGTGCACTACGAACTCGACGACCTCGCAGCGGGCCTGGCTCGGATCGCGAATAGCAATATGGCTCGTGCCATCCGCACCATCTCGGTAGCTCGCGGCTACGATCCACGCGATTATCCACTCGTGGCGTTCGGTGGAGCCGCCCCGCAGCACGCCTGCGCGGTCGCGCGGGAACTCGACATGCAGCGAATCCTAATCCACTCCGACAGCAGCGTACTGAGTGCGTATGGGATCGGTTTAGCGGACGTCGTGCGTCATCGAGTTGCTGGAGTTCAAGTCCCGTACGACCAGCAAGTTGTCCAGAAACTCGAGCCTCGCTGGCGCGAATTGGTCCAGGACGCCCAGGCCGAAGTGCTGGCTGAAGGGGTTGCGATCGAAAGCCTCGAAGTACGTCTGTCACTCGACATGCGTTATCACGGAGTCGATGCGGCGCTAACCATACCCAAACCGGCTGACGATGATTTTGCGAGCGCGTTCGCGGCCGAGCATCGGCGTCGTTATGGCTATGTTCAGGAACGACGGTTGCTGGAAATCACGGCGCTGCGTGTCGAGGTTGTCGGCCAATCAACTACGCGGCTGCCCATCAGTGAGCCGGTTCCTGATTACACTCCTGCGGCCAGTCAGCACACGCTGGTTTGGTTTGCTGGCGGACCGCAATCGACCGCTCTCTATCAGCGTGATTCGCTTCGCGCTGGTGCACGGATTCAGGGGCCAGCACTGATCGTCGAACCGCGGTCTGTCATCGTGGTGGAACCGGACTGGACCGCCCGCAGCTGGACAGGCGGCTTGATGGTGCTCGAACGAGTTGCCTTGCCTGTGTCATCACCGAGTTTGAATGAATCAAGCGGTACGACCCACTTGCAGCCCGATCCGACGCTGCTAGAGCTATTCAACAATCAATTCGCTGCCATCGCCGAGCAGATGGGGATTACGCTGCGGCAGACGTCGAGCAGCGTGAATGTGAAGGAACGACTCGACTTCAGCTGCGCGCTGTTCACCGCTACCGGTGACCTCGTCGTCAATGCCCCCCATATCCCCGTGCATCTCGGGGCGATGAGTGCGACGGTGAAAGCGATTCTGGCAGCGAACTCACAGATTGTTCCTGGGGATGTTTTCGTCACGAATGATCCCTATGCAGGTGGGTCGCATTTACCGGATGTGACCGTCATCACCCCCGTGCATGATCGCAAGTCGGGAGAACTACGATTCTTCACGGCGAGTCGAGCGCATCACGCCGAGATTGGTGGTCAGACCCCCGGATCGATGCCGCCGTTCTCACGCAATCTAAGCGAAGAGGGTGTGCTGATTCGCAATTTCAAATTGGTCGATGCCGGTGCCTCGCGTTTTGATGAACTGCGAACGGTACTCGCGACGGGTGAGTATCCAAGTCGTAATCCGGATGAAAATCTCGCCGATCTGGCAGCTCAGGTGGCGGCCAATCAACAAGGGCGACGCAATTTGGAAGAGCTTGTAGAGCGGCTGGGGTGGCCGCTGGTCGCGAGCTACATGCAGCATATTCAGACGGCCGCCGAGCGGGCCATGCGTGCCACGCTCGCGCTGCTTCCCAGTGGCACTCGCCAGTTTCGCGATTACCTCGATGACGGCTCGCCGATCCAAGTCGCAGTGACGATCACGGGTGATTCCGCCACGATTGATTTCACCGGTACAGGCCCCGTACTGACAACGAATCTGAACGCCAATTCCGCCATCACGCAGGCCGCAGTGCTCTATGTCCTGCGCTGTTTGATCGGCCGTGACGTACCGCTTAATCAAGGACTACTAGCCCCGATTCGCCTGGTCTTACCAACCTGTTTGCTCAATCCCCAAGCGGGACCGACAGCCGCCACCAGTCCGGCAGTGGTGGGAGGTAACGTGGAGACGTCACAGCGCGTGGTGGATGTGATGCTCGGCGCTTTCGGTCTCGCCGCTGCCAGTCAAGGCACCATGAACAATCTGCTCTTCGGTGACTCAACGTTCGGCTATTACGAAACGATTTGTGGTGGTGCGGGTGCCACGGCGACAGCGCCCGGTGCGTCTGCCGTTCACACGCACATGACCAACACTCGACTTACCGATCCCGAAGTTTTTGAACAGCGATTTCCCGTGCTGCTGCGCGAGTTTTCGATTCGTCGTGGATCGGGCGGAAGTGGCCAGCAGCGTGGTGGCGATGGAGTGATTCGGCGCATCGAGTTTCTGCGACCACTGACCGTGTCTTTGCTGCATCAGCGTCGTGGTCCCTACGCGCCGTTCGGTTTTGCGGGTGGAGCGGCCGGAGCACTCGGGGAAAACTCACTCACGCGTGCGGACGGATCCGTCCACGCCTTGCCCGGCCGAGTGCAGCTTCAAGTTGAACCCGGTGACTTACTCACGGTTCAAACTCCGGGTGGCGGCGGCTGGGGCGCGGACTCGTAATCCTTGCCACTCCGGGCCGCTATCGCGACCATCAGCAGCCCCACGATCATCAGACCTGCCGCCATGAAGTACGGCGTAGCTGGTTGCATGGTGAGAAGCGGAGCCCCAACGGCAGGACCAAGAATTCGCGATAGCGAAGCAGCACTTTGGCCCAGTCCCAAAATACCACCCTGCTGCTCGGGACTGCTCCGTCGCGAAATCAGCGACTGCAGTGCCGGGTTTACGAACGCGAACCCCGTCACCTCAATCGCCATGGCACCGAGCAGAAGATTAAAGTCGTGATTTCGAGCTGCCATGCCGAGCAGCAGAAAACCGACGATCGCCATGCCACCACCACCGATCGCCATCGCCGCTTCGCTCAGCTTCCCAGCCAAGCGGCGCACGAGGAAACCTTGGGCTAAGGTGAGCGTGACGCCGAGGTACCCGAAGACTGCGAAGACGACGATCAGTTTCTGATCGGAAAACTCCGTGTAGCCACGGCGCTGGGCCCAGTTCAGGATCGTGGTGAGCAGTCCAGTTTTAGCCGCTACTTCGCCAGCCACTTCGCCCACCGCTTCGCCCACCGTGTCGCGCGCTTCATTGGTCGTGGTAATCAGCGCATCAATCAGCAGCGACAGCGTGCCTTCGAACAAGGAGAAAGAAAACACCGCGACGAAAGAGGCCACCAGCAGTAATCCGACCGTGGGTGTAGCAAGTGCCGAGCGCAACGCGTTCAGGTCGAGCAACCGGCGATTGCTCGCGGCGCTTGCGCCCCGCGCTTCTGCCGTCAGCGACTCCGGCAGTACAAAATATGCCAACAAGAACGCTCCACCGGACAGGATGGCAGCCAAGAACCCTGGCCAAGGACTCAAGTCCGCGCGATCCCCAAATAACAAAGCAACCACCCCCAGCGACGGTCCCAAGGTAAAGCCGAGTGCAAAGGCGGCACCAATGAGGGCCATTCCTTTCGCTCGATTCTGGTTACTCGTACAGTCCGCGATATAAGCTTGCGCGGTCCCAATCGTTGCTCCCGCGATGCCAGCTCCAATGCGTGCCACGAACATCAGCAGCAAACTATGCATCGTCGTCGCGACGCCGAACAGGCCGTAGAAGATGGTCGAGGCAGCGAGTCCGACGAGCAGTACGGGGCGCCGGCCGATCCGATCGGATAAGCGTCCCCATACGGGCATCACCAAAAACTGCATCGCCGAAAAACTCGCCATCAATAATCCGATCACCAGTCCAACTTGGCCCGACGACCAGTTCAGGTCCTGCGCGAATTGCTTGGCGTACAGGGGCAACAGCGGCAAGACGATGCCAAATCCCAAGAGGTCAATGAAGACGGTGAGGAAAATAGCGAACAACGATCCTTTACGCGGTGCGTTCATGCCAGAAATTACCGATCAATGGAATGGCCAGGAAGGGAATATCGGGAATCGAAACTCGGGTGGCGCGGCGGTGGCTAGCTCATGTATAATCGAACCTCGCGGCACGCCCCAGAGTTGGGGCACAGTCTAACGTAAAAACTTTCGACTCGCCCAGTCCCTGAGGCGGTAACAAGGTTTTGTGTACGGGGAAGCAGTTTGAACGGCACGATCAACATGGACGACCCGGGCGGGGAGGCCTCCTGGTCACTGGATGTCAGTCCTGGTGAACGACAACGAGTCACGCGAATGGATCGTGCGCAGCTGCAATCCCAGCAGTTCCAGCGACTCAATCAATTACTTACGACCGTTCTTCCTCACAACTCGTTTTATGCACGCAAGCTCGCCGCTGTCCGACTGCCGATCACAAGTTTACAAGAGCTTGAGGCTTGGCCGGTCACTACGAAGGACGAACTGGTAGCCGCGGAGGAGCCGCTGGGTGGCGCCGCGAATCGCACTTGGCCCCTCGATCACTATGTCCGCTTTCATCGCACTTCGGGAACTCATGGCAAGCCACTCGTCGTGCTCGACACAGCCGCCGATTGGAAATGGTGGCTAGCGGGCTGGCAGTATGTTCTGGATGCTGCTGGAACGACCGCCAACGATCGGGTCGTAATGGCGTTTTCCTTTGGTCCCTTCATCGGTTTTTGGACTGCCTTTGATGCGGTCGTACAGCGCGGATCGCTCGCCATTCCCACCGGCGGCATGAGTACTCGGGCACGGTTGGAATTGATCGCCAGTTGCCAAGCGACGCAGGTCATGTGTACTCCGAGTTATGCGTTGCATCTGGCCGATCAAGCGCAACAAATGGGCCTCGATTTACGCGCGCTGCCCGTGAAGAAAGTCGTGGTGGCCGGTGAACCAGGTGGATCGCTGCCGGCCGTCCGTCGTCGCTTGGAATCGCTTTGGGGCGCCACGGTCATCGATCACGCCGGAGCGACCGAAGTCGGTCCGTGGGGCTTCGCCTCACCTCGCGGCTTGTATGTCAACGAAAGCCAATTCATTGCCGAATTCCTACAGCCCGACAGTTTACAGCCAGCTGCTCCAGGGGAAATCGCCGAGTTGGTCCTGACAACTCTGGGACGTACGGGGTGCCCGGTGATTCGGTATCGCACGGGTGATCTCGTTCAGCCGCAGATGTCGAGCAGCTCCAGCGGATTTACCGAGCTCGTCGGCGGAGTGCTCGGGCGAGCGGATGATATGATCATTGTTCGCGGAGTAAATATTTTTCCGAGTGCCATTGAACAACTGGTGCGTGAGTTACCGGAGATCGATGAATATCGAGTGACGGTGCTGCAGCAGGGTGAAATGGCGGCACTCAAAATTGAAATTGAAGATCGGTTGCAGCAAACAGAGCGGCTTGCGGAGCTGCTGGAACTGCGATTGGGATTGAAGGTGGAGGTCAAGTGTGTGCCGCTGGGCAGCCTCCCTCGTTTCGAAGGCAAAGCCAAGCGAGTTGTGCGACGATGATCGAAAACCAAGCGATGTTTAATCAAATCCGCAGCCATTTTCCCGCGCTGTCCCGGCAGCTCGACGGCCAAGAGGTGGCCTACTTCGATGGCCCTGCGGGTACTCAAGTGCCGCAATCGGTGATCGATGCGATCGCCGAGTACCTCAGTCGCTGTAATGCGAATCATGGTGGACTGTTTGTCACCAGTCGCGAAAGTGATGCGATGCTTGATGCAGCTCATCAGGCACTCGCCGATTTCGTCGGCGGCACGCACGGAGAAGAGATTGTTTTTGGTCCGAATATGACCACGCTGACGTTTGCGTTGTCGCGCGCCTTGGCCCGTACGTGGAGACCGGGCGATGAAATCATCCTGACGCAGCTCGACCACGACGCAAATTTCACCCCTTGGCAGCTGGCCGCTCGTGACGCGGGAGTCACCGTGCGTGTCGTCCGAATTCATGCCGAAGATTGCACGCTTGATCTGGATCATCTGCGTTCGCTAATTAGCCCTCGTACTCGTTTGGTGGCCGTCGGCTGCGCCTCCAATTCCGTCGGTACGATCAATCCGGTGGCCCAGATCACCAGTTGGGCGCATGAAGTGGGAGCGATTGTTTTCCTGGATGCCGTCCACTACGCGCCGCACGCTTTGCCCGATGTGGCGCAGTGGAACTGCGATTTCCTGGCCTGTTCGACGTACAAGTTCTTTGGGCCGCATCAGGGTGTGATTTGGGGACGAAAAGCACTTTGGGAAGAACTAGCGGCTTACAAAGTTCGTCCTGCCACGAACACCCTGCCTGGCAAATGGATGACCGGTACTCAAAGCCACGAATTAATCGCCGGTGCGCTGGCGGCCGTGGACTATCTGGCGATGCTCGGCAGGCAGGTGGCTACGACCGGCACGCGACGAGCGGCACTCCAAGTGGCATACCAGCAGATTGGTCGTTACGAACAGGAACTGGGCGACCACTTGCTGCAAGGACTGCTGGAGATTCCTCAGGTACGTGTCTGGGGGATTACCGATCGCCATCGCTGGCAGGAACGTTTCGCCACCTTCTCGATAACGCATAGTCAATTAAGTCCCACCGAAGTCGCGCAGAGGCTAGGCGAACAGGGGCTGTTTGTTTGGAACGGTAACTATTACGCCTTGAATCTGAGTGAGACGCTGGGACGTGAACCGGAGGGGATGGTTCGAATCGGCCTGGTTCACTATAACACGCCCAGTGAAGTGGACCGGCTTCTGCAGGCACTCAGTCAACTTCACGTAAAATAAGTCGCCGACTAACTCCCAGGATTCTTTCTGTCATGTCACTCTATCCCACGCAACTTGCGATTCGTGACCAGCGTCATCTGGAGATTACGTGGAGTGATGGACAAACTCGGCGTTATTCCATCTGGGACTTGCGTGAGAAATGTCCCTGTGCGACTTGCCGAGAAAAACGCAACGCACCACCGCCGAGTACCTTAGCTTTGCCGATCCTTTCCGCTGCTGAGGCACAGCCGCTGCAGATTCGCGGCATGAAACCGGTGGGAAATTACGCCTACTCGATCGAGTTCAGTGACGAACACGACACTGGCATCTATACGTTTGAGTTTTTGCGGGAACTGGGCGAGTCGGTAACGGGCTGACGCCTCGGGTTCGCTGCACGGTGGTTATGGCTAGTCCGTGAAATCTTTAGATTTTTCAGGGCCACTTTTGCGCTCGGATCACGATCTAATCCCGGGGCAGCTTCGTGCCTTTAGGGAGATTTCTGACATGATCATTGATATCCAAGCCACCGTTGACCTCGCGTTTCGCATGATGCTTGGAAGCCCCAAACATGCCGCGGTTACCATTCACTTTTTGAATTCAATCCTGCGGTCCGGACCGCGCATTCAACAGGTGACAATCTTGGATCCAACACTGGAGAAGGAGACGGTTGAAGACAAACTCTCGATTCTCGATATCAAGGCTCAAGATGAGACGGGTCGATTATTCAATATCGAGATGCAGACCTCGCTGACGGCGAGCTTGCATCAGCGATTGATTTATTATGCCGCGAGGTTACACGGCAGTCAGTTGCCAGAGGGAGCGCCCTACTCGCAGCTCTGTCCCACCATCTGTATTTGTGTGTTGAGTCAATCGTTGTTTGCCCAGTATCCGCTGATGCATCTTGAGCTTCAGTTACGGGACCCTTTGGGTTTGGTGTCTTTGGATGAACTTCAATTGCATTTCATTCAGTTGCCAAAATCGACGACGGATGTCCATAATGTGCAGATCGCGTGTTCGCTGGAGCGTTGGTCGTTTTTGTTCCAACGAGCTCATGAGATTGACGCCGATGAGTTGCGACGGCTGCTGCCGGAACCCGAGTTTCACGAAGCGTTAGGAGTGCTCGAAATGATTTCGCAAACGCCTGCCACCCGCGAACTGTATGAAGCCCGCCTGAAGGCCAAACGCGACGAAGAATCCAGGCTCTACGACGCCCGCATGAACGGACTAACTCAGGGCCGAGCTGAGGGGCGTGTTGAGGGGCGTGTTGAGGGCAAGTGGATTGGGAAAATCCAGGTCTTAGAAGGACTCCTGGGGCTACCCCCCACCGATCCCACCCTGTTGGAGTCCTGGGACGCAGCGCAGCTAGCGGCCAGATCCAAAGAACTCGAACAACTTCTGGCCGCCGCTGAGAAATGGCGCAAGGTTTAAAGTTGCGATGCGCCGGCCGCGGGCGTTCCGAGTCCGTGCAGACGATTCGTCAGGCCGTTTCCCCTGGGTTCGTTGTTTGGGATCTCGCTAACTCAGCCCGCGGGGCTGGGCTCGGCGTATGGCTGGGCCCTCTCCCTTGGAGTCATGACGCGCTCGCCAGGCGAACTCGCACGAGTAAATCGTTCAGCGCCGCGGCTGCTGTGTTGCTTTCTGGCAACTTGCTGCGCTCAAATTCCGTTTGTAACACTCCTCGCAATCGCTCGTATTCCTGTTGATGGAAGACCAGGTCAGCTTGCTCCAAACGTCCCTTTTCTGGGCCACCCATCTTGCGTGCAATCAGGTCGGTAATATAGGGCAACTTCTCCGTGTCATTGAGTCGCACCAGATTCGCTTCAACTTCGCCCGTCCGCATCAAGTGAATTCCTGTCAGCAGCACTCGATACACATACAACAGTGGCTTCACATGGGGCGGATCGGATTTCAAGAACAGCTTCCACTGATTTTCTGCGAAACCAAAGTAATGGTGGGAGTGGTGCCTGGTGATGCAGGCCGGCGCAATCGCTTTTAATTCCTCGTGTTCCGGCGTCGAATACACGACCAGCGGTGACAGCAATTGCTCCAGCACATAGCCATTCTTCTTGAGCATCAGTGTCTCTAATCGGATTTCATAGGTGCTCGAAAGTTATGGTCCTTCCGGAGTTCCTGTGGGTCTTCGTCTGGCTAGCCAGACGAAGAGGATCAGGACGGCGGCGGCGGCGGCGATTAGGCTGCCAGCCAGCACGGGTCGGTAGGCAATCCAGGCCATGGCGATCGTGACGAGCGACAAGGCCAGCGCGACGAAAAATGCAAAGATCGCAATCC
>JBJSXJ010000200.1:0-13484 GCA_046086325.1 Planctomycetota bacterium
CGATGGACTTGTAGGCCGTCGTGTTTTAGGCGGCAACGGACTGGAAGTCCGTTGTACGGGCGGTGCCTCGGTGCGATGGACTTCTAGTCCGTCGTGCTGGCGCGGCACAACGGACTGGAAGTCCGTTGTACGGTTGGTGTCAATTCTGCAGCGCTCGATGGGGCGCGAGTGCTCGGTTAGGAGGCCCACGCAAGGCTACGATCGCTTGCCTTTCGTCGCCTTGGCGGATTTTGCTGCCTTGCTCGTTTTAGCTGACTTAGTCGCTACGGCACTGCTCGTCGCCTTACCGCCGGCACTTGAGGGGTTCGCTTTTTTGCTGGCTTTGCCACTGCTGGGTGCGTCACTCTTTGCGTTGCTCTTTGCCACACTCTTCGCGCTACTCTTGGCGTCACTCTTGGCGTTTCCCTTCGCGCCACTCTTAACTGGCGTTGCTGGGGCGCCGAAGGCTCGCGAAAAATTGCTGCCGTACTTTTGACTCGTGCCCGAATGCAAAATCGTCATCGTGATTCACTCCTGCCTACAACTACTGTTTCAAACGCTTGTAACGAAATCGATGCGGTTCATCAGCCTTGATCCCTAATCGCTCCCGACGCTGCTCTTCGTACGTCTGGAAGTTGCCCTCACACCAATGCACGTACGAATCACCCTCGAACGCCAAAATATGAGTCGCAATTCGATCCAGGAACCAGCGGTCGTGGCTGATCACCACCACGCAGCAAACATAATTTAAAATCGCCTCTTCCAACGCTCGCAAGGTGTCCACGTCCAGATCATTCGTCGGTTCGTCGAGCAACAGCACGTTTGAACCGCGGCGCAGTAGTTTCGCTAAATGCACTCGGTTTCGCTCGCCACCCGATAACGCCCCAACTTTCTTTTCCTGGTCCGGGCCGCGGAAGTTGAACCGCGACACATACGCTCGACTGTTAATCTTGCGGCCACCCATTTCCAACTGGTCGTAACCGCCCGAAATCTCCTCGTACACCGACTTTTCCGGGTCGAGTGCATCGCGATTCTGATCCACATAACCAAACTCGACCGTCGGCCCCACTCGCAGCTGCCCAGCATCGGGCTGCTCCTGACCGACGAGCATGCGGAACAGAGTCGTTTTACCCGCTCCGTTCGGGCCGATGATACCGACAATCCCACCCGCCGGTAAGCGGAAGCTGAGATCCTCGATCAGCAGCTGATCCCCATACGCTTTGCTGATGTTCTTGGCATCCACCACCAACTCGCCCAGATGCTTACCGGGTGGAATCTGAATTTCCAGCTCATCGACGCGTTCTTCAAACTTCTCCGCCGCCAATTGCTCGTAGGCTTTAATACGAGCTTTATTCTTGGCCTGACGCGCCCGCGGTGCCAGCCGCACCCACTCCAATTCGCGCTGCAACGACTTCTGCCGAGCCATCGCACTTTTCTCTTCACGCTCCAGTCGCACACGCTTCTGTTCGAGCCACGACGAGTAGTTGCCTTCCCAGGGAATGCCAGAACCGCGATCGAGCTCCAGAATCCACTTAGCGACATTGTCGAGGAAATAGCGGTCGTGAGTCACGGCCACTACCGTACCGGCATACTCTGCCAAATGATGTTCGAGCCACGCGACAGCTTCGGCATCGAGGTGGTTCGTCGGTTCGTCCAAGAGCAGCAGATCGGGGCGACGCAGTAGCAACTGGCAAAGCGCCACTCGACGCCGTTCGCCACCCGACAACTTGGTGACATCGGCATCACGCGGCGGCAGGTTCATCACATCCATCGCCACCTCAATCTCATGTTCGAGATTCCAGGTGTTGGTGGCGTCGATCTTGTCTTGCAGCCGTGCCATCTCATCGCACAGCTTCGTCATCTCGGCCTCTTCCAGTGGCTCCCCCAGCCGACCACTGATTTCATGGTAGCGATCGAGCAGCGATTGTCGCGGGGCCACCGCTTCCATCAGGTTCCCCCAGACATCCTTGTCGGCCGTGAGCTGAGGCTCTTGCGACAGATAGCCGCGCGTGAAACCGTCCGTCAACTTGGCTTCGCCATCAAAGTCGCGATCTTCCCCCGCCATGATGCGCAAGAGCGTACTCTTGCCCGAACCGTTGCGTCCTAAAACTCCAATCTTCGCGCCCGGATAAAACGATAGCCAGATATCCTTGAGCACCTCGCGCTGCCCACGCTTCTTGACCAATCGCTCCATCGTGAAGATATACTGCGGTCCCATGCCTGCTCCTGATAGCTAATTCTGATCACTCCCACTCGATTGTCGCCGGTGGTTTGCTGCTGATGTCGTAACAAACACGATTCACCCCCTTCACCTCGTTGATGATCCGAGTGGAGATGCGAGCGAGAACATCGTAGGGCAATCGAGACCAATCGGCGGTCATGAAATCATCGGTGTTCACACAGCGAATAGCGATTGTGTCTTCGTAGGTACGAGCGTCGCCCATCACACCGACGCTTTGCACCGGTAACAAAACTGCGAAGGCCTGCGAAGTTTCGCGATACAAACCTGCCGCCCGAATTTCATTCACCGTGATCTCATCCGCTTCACGCAGCACGTCCAGACGTTCACGAGTGACCTCGCCCAGGCAGCGCACAGCCAAACCCGGTCCGGGGAATGGATGTCGCCAGACCAGTTCGTCCGGCAAGCCTAACTCCAGCCCCAACCGCCGCACCTCATCCTTAAATAAATCCCGCAGCGGTTCAATGAGCTCAAAACCGAGTTGTTCGGGCAGCCCACCGACATTGTGATGCAGCTTGATGGTAGCCGCCGGGCCGTCCGGTGCCGCTCCACTTTCAATCACGTCGGGATAGAGAGTTCCTTGAGCTAAAAAGCGAGCGTCTTTAATCTTGGTCGCTTCATCTTTGAAACATTCGATGAAGGCATGACCGATGCGGCGCCGCTTTTCCTGCGGATCACGGATGCCGCTCAGCGCCGACAGAAATCGCTCTTCGCCGCGCACCACATGCAGGTCGGTCTTGAAATGATTCGAGAACTCCGCGATCACCGACTGCTCTTCCGCTTTCCGCAGCAAGCCGTTGTCGACGAGAATGCAGGAAAGTTGTGAGCCGATCGCTTGATAGAGCAGAGCGGCCGTGACCGACGAATCCACTCCGCCCGACAACCCACAGATCACTCGGGATGAACCAACGATCTGACGAGTCTTTTCGATTGTCTCTTGGGCGAAGTCACCGAGTCGCCAGCGGCCGGTGCAACCGCAGATCACGGTGAGGAAGTTGTGCAGGATCGTACCGCCCAGGGGAGTGTGCGTGACCTCGGGGTGAAATTGCAAACCAAACACGGGTAGATGTCGATGCTTGACGGCCGTGATCGGACAGGTCGCGGTATGACCGAGCGGAATGAAATCGTCGGACACCCGCGCGACTTGATCGCCGTGACTCATCCACACATCGGTCTGCTTGGGTAAGCCACCAAACAGGTCGGCGTGATTGGTGACGTGGAACTGAGATCGACCATATTCACGCGCCGGCGCACTTTCGACTCGCCCACCCAGCGTGTCGCAGGCTAGCTGCATGCCGTAACAGATTCCCAGCACGGGAATGCCGAGTTCGAAGAGTCGCGGGTCGCAGCGCGGCGCACCTTGCTCATATACGCTGGATGGCCCACCCGACAAAATCAATCCGACCGGTGCTCTGCGTCGAACCGCTTCCAATGAAATGTCATGCCGCACAATTTCACAGTAAACGTGATTCTCACGCACTCGACGCGCGATCAATTGAGCGTACTGGGAACCGAAATCCAGAACCAGCACGCGCTCATCGGCGGTACGTGATGACGATAACGGCGGTAGTGATGCCAGGGTCATCCAATCATTCCTCCCCCAAGAAAAAATCCCGCCAGGAACGACGGGACGGAGGCCGATTATATGCGGCGCAGGGCGCATCGCCTAGTTGCCGCCAGGCGGGCAGCGGTCGGGCGAGCCCGCTTGGCGCCGCACAGCTTAACTCGTCAACACTTGTGAAGCTGGGGGGCTTTTACTAGATTCTTGTGTCCGGTTTTACCTGTCTCTTTGTCCTCAGGTCGTAGGTATCCATCATGTCGAACGCCACCCTTGCGTTCTTGATCGTCTTGTCCACCACGGGTCAATTTCGGCTCTTCAATCGCGGGCAGCAGGCCAATCGCGCGGAGATGGAGTCGCGGGCGGAGCGGAGTGAGGTTGTCAGCCGTAACGGCATGTCGCTGGCTGGCGGATCGAACGCTGTGGGCGTGATGACTCCGGCCGAGCTCAAGCGGCAGCAGGACATCTACCAGAAGCTGTGGGGGAAGCCGATGGTCGTCAAGCTGGACGACCTGCCCACCGAAGGCAAGGTAGACGAATTTCGGATTCCCTACTCCGGCCACGACTACCCTGACTACAACAACGGCACCGTCAATGCACTGGCCAAGTACGATCGCGCGTACCATCGCGGTTCCAGCCGAGCGGCGGGACACGAAATGGACGATGTGCGTCAGCATCGCGAAGTGAAAGAAAAGGTGAGCACAACTCGAGCGAACACCGGCGGTTTCTTCCGCCGCGTGGCGACGGGCGGCACCACGTTTGCCACCCCCGCTTGGTACGGTCACTGTAATGGCTGGACAGCCGCCACGATCCGGCATGCCGAGCCGCAGAATTCCGTCGTTCGCAATGGCGTAGAATTCACGCCGGCCGATATCAAGGGCATGCTCGCAGAAATGTACATGTACACGCCGACCGCCATTCTGGACGGCACGGTCGACATGGTGAACCCAGCCGGTTTTCACTTGGCAATCACGAACTGGATCGGCATCGGCAAGCATTCGATTGGCATGGAATCAGCACCTGGCAAAATGGTGGTGAACTTCCCCATGTATGGCTTCAAGTCGACCATCCGTCCGATCAATAACCGCGTGGTCGATGTCGTCACGATCGCGACCTACATGCTGCATGTAACCGCCGAAGTGGATAAGTCGACGCCGAATCCCCGCGAACTCTATTTCCACTACACGCTGGACCTGGATGCCACTGGCAAAATCACCGGCGGATCCTACCAGCGCGACAGCGCTCGGCTCGACATGATCTGGGTGCCCCTCACACCGACGAACGGTGGTTCGAAGGGAAATGAGCGCGGCAACCCGCATTTGAATACCGACGAAGTGTTGTCGATCTGGGCCGAGTCGGTGCCGGCCGAAGTACGGGCGAAGTGGGTCAACGTATCGTCTCGCAAGGCCGATGGAACGGCCGTGACCTATCCGGGTGCCGACGAGCCGAAGAACCTCTGGGTCGATGGCAATAAGTTGGAAGAGAGCAGCGTCGAGGTGTCGGGCGCAGGTAGCGAAGCAACCACGTCGACGACGGAAGCCCCCGCTGGTGAAACGCCAGCCAGTGAAACGCCAGCGAATGAAACGCCAGCTGGCGATCGTCCGGCGGCCAATCCATCGCGCGACGAGTGATCGAGTTCACCAGGGCAGGGGAGGCTCCACGGCGTGCGCATTCTGTTAACCAACGATGATGGTATTCACGCTCCAGGCCTGGCGGCTTTGGAGCGTGAATTACGGCAACTGGGTGAAGTCACGGTGGTAGCACCGGCGACGGAGCAGAGTGGAGTTGGCCATTCGATTACGTTCCTGCGGCCGCTGGTTTGTAAAGAAGTGTTTGACGGCGAGCGGCGGCGAGGCTGGGCCGTGGAAGGAAGTCCGGCCGACTGCGTGAAGATCGGCATCTTTGAGTTTTTTCAAGAGCGACCGGATTTGGTCGTGAGCGGCATCAACGGTGGGTTGAATGCTGGCATCAACGTGCTTTATTCGGGAACTGTAGCTGCGGCGATTGAAGGTGCATTCTTCGGCATCCCGAGTATCGCGGTGTCGCTGGAATTTGATGAGCATGCGCAGTTCGGCCGCTGTGCCACGATGGCGCGACAAATCATTCAGCAAATTGTCGCTCAAAACGTAGACAGCCCGAGGCTGTACAATCTAAACTTCCCCACTCGAGCGATGCAGGAACCGACGGAACTGCGTGTGGTGCCGATGGGAGTAGCTCGTTATGGCGAGCACTTCATCAAGCGGCGTGATCCGCGAGGTCGCAATTATTATTGGGCCACGAACGATCCACCGCCCAAGCCCGGGCCCTACGACACCGATTTGACCGCACTCGCTCGCGGCTGTGTGACGCTGACCCCGTTGCACTATGATATGACTCAACAAATCGCGTTGCAGGAAATGCAGTCGTGGTCGCTGCGGCTACCCGACGAGGCCTAACAGGTGGTGGGATCACTGTTCTTGGCAGTTCCTGCGATGCACATTTCTGGATTAGGGATTCTGCCATGAGTATCGCTCATCACAAGGTTCGTTGTTCGCTGACGGCGTGGGTGGGAAGTCTGGTGCTGGGCGTAGTTGGCTGCAGCCCAAATGCCGCTCCGGTGGCGACGACGCCAAGTCCGCCAGCGGCGCCCACCGCCGCAGCTCCGGTGATGATACCCGGTGCGGCAACCGATCCCGCTCTACAGCCAGCGGGAGTAGTGGGCGGGGCCGAGTCATCACCGATCGGTGGCGGTGAGGCGACGGGCGAAACCGAGCGTGTCGCTGCGGCCGCAGGGGTGGGAATTAAAGGTCGTAGCCTGGATCAGCACGAGGGCCTGATTGTCACGCCGGCGAAGACATTTTTTACGGCCAAGGAGCGGATTGCTTTTGAGATCGCCGTGCCACACGCGCTGAATTTGTACAAAGCGCTGAATGGCGAGGCACCGAAGTCTCAGGAAGAATTCATGGCGAAGATTGTGACGGAAAATAATATCCAGTTGCCCAAGCTGCCCGAAGGCCACCGCTACGTCTACGATCCCGCCACCGAACAGCTACTCGTGGAACGCCCCAAAAAGCAGTAACCGGTCTCGCTCGGAATATAAAGAGCGTCTCCCTGCGATTACCTCTTCGTGTCTCCGCGCCTTAGCGTGAGATCTTCCCCAGCGCCTTAGCGAGAGATCTTCGCCAGCGCCTGGGCGTGAGATCTTCCTTCGGGTCTGGGCGACCCTATGGTTTGCGGAGGTCATGGAGTGGATCGTGGTGCTCGTAGCGGTCGACCCACCAGCGGTCGCCTTCCTTGAAGAACTCCACTTCCAGATACCGTGGCACTCGACGGTCCTTGATCAAGCCGGCCAGATCACCGCCGGTGACGACGATATTAAAGCGTGCCGTCGCTTTGGTCGCCTGACGTTCATCTGCCCCGACCAGCTCAATCTTGATCGGACGCTTGATTTCAATCGCCGTGACTTGAAACAGCTTGAGCTCCGAGATTGCCAAGTCCCGCATATCTTGTCGACTACGATGAAAGTGGCTCACCGCCCGCTCGGCATCGCCCCGCAAAACCGCCTCGGCCACGTCATCAATCACGCGTTCAATCCGCTCGCGCTCGGTCACCACCAGGCGATCGACGACCAGCCAGCCGCCCATCACCACGAGTACAGCGATTACGCCGAGGAGCAATCGCGAGTCACGCAGCTGGTACCAACCGGCAAGCAACCCTGCCAGCAGCAAGGTGCCCACCAACATCAAGGTCCCCGTGTGTTCCAGCAAATAGCTCATTGTGGCGCCTTTCGCGGCTGCGAATAGACCGCCGCTGTCCGGTCATTTATTCCCGTCTCCGTACCATCATCGATTACCGGCAACGACTGCTCAGCCAGCTCGAACTGCTTGCGCTCACGGGCTCGCTGCCAGAGGAATCCGGTCCAGCCCGCTCCGATTACGACCAAGAGCAGGGCGTAGAGCGGACGAAGATCGGCCACTTTATCAGCCGACGTAGAAAACGCAGCGACGGACTCTTCGTCGGCAGCATGCTGATAGATATGCTGCCGACCTTGAAACTGGCGATCGTGCTGCGCCTGTCGATCACCATAGCGAGTGCTTTGAGCGGCAATCGCCAGGACGCCGGCTGTACCGAACAGGTAGAGCCAGAACCAAGGCGAATCCGTCAGCGGTGGCCGCACTCGTTTTTCGTCCACACGTCACTCCTCGTGACAATTCTTCGTCACAACTCCTCGTGACAATATCTAGCGACGACGGCGGAAGAGCGGCCCGCCGTACATGGCTCCACCAGCCAATTCCTCTTCGATCCGCAGCAATTGGTTGTACTTCGCCATACGATCGCTGCGGGAGGCCGAACCGGTTTTGATTTGGCCAGTACCCAGGGCGACGGCCAAGTCGGCGATCGTCGAGTCCTCGGTTTCACCACTGCGATGACTCGAAATGCTGGTGTAGCCATTGCGATGAGCGAGGTGAATGGCGGCGATGGTTTCAGTGAGCGAACCGATCTGATTCACCTTGATCAAGATACTGTTGGCAATCCCCTCATCGATGCCGCGTTGCAAGCGTTCCGTGTTCGTCACGAACAGGTCGTCACCGACCAGCTGCGTCCGCTTGCCGACTTTATCGGTGAGCATCTTCCAGCCTTCCCAATCATCCTCGCTGCAACCATCTTCGATCGAGCAGATCGGATAGTTGTCCACCCAGTTGGCAAGAAAATCAACCATTCCGGCCGAGTCCAGCTTCTTGCCATCGATCGTGTAAGTCTTAGTCTTCGCATCGAAGAACTCGGTAGCGGCCACATCCAGTGCAATGTAAACCTGCTCACCCGGCTTATAACCCGCCTTTTCAATCGCCTCCATGATCAGATCCAAAGCCGCTCGGTTACTGGACAGGTCCGGTGCAAAACCGCCTTCGTCTCCCACGGCCGTGTTGAGCTTACGACTGTGAAGCACTTTCTTGAGATGATGGAACACTTCGCAGCCGCAGCGCAAGGCGTCGCTGAACGACTGGAAGCCGAGTGGCATCACCATGAATTCCTGGACGTCGACCGAATTGTCGGCGTGAGCACCACCGTTGACGATGTTCATCATCGGTGCCGGCAGCATGTTGGCACCGGGGCCTCCCAGATAACGATAGAGCGGTTGCTGCGTGAATGCCGCGGCCGCTTTCGCTACGGCCAGCGAAACACCCAGGATCGCGTTGGCACCCAGGTTTCCTTTATTGGCCGTACCATCCAACTCAATCATGCGAGAATCGATACCGATTTGATCGCAGGCATCCCAGCCGATCAGGTTGTCGGCGAGCACACTGTTCACATTCTCTACTGCCTTGAGCACCCCTTTGCCCAAGAACACTCGCGCGTCGCCGTCGCGCAGTTCAATTGCTTCGTGAGCCCCTGTGCTGGCACCGCTCGGTACCGCCGCTCGGCCAAACGATCCATCATTCAACGTGACATCCACTTCGACGGTAGGATTGCCACGACTGTCCAAAACCTGACGTCCTCGAATGCCGGCGATCAAACTCATGACTCAACTCGCTCCTCGTTTAGGCTAGAAAAGAATGCGCAGGATTGCAGCTTCCTGAAGCGCCGCTATTGTGCCCGATGCGAGGATACTTGGCTAGTCCGCGTGAAGCTGGGTCGGTTGCGTACCGACCGGCCGGGCCGTACAACCAATGAGCATGTAGGTTTCATAGGCGGAGCAGTCGGCGAGGCCGGCGTGCCGGAATTTTTTACTGGTCTTTTTTACCTCGTCACTTTCACCTTGATCACCTGCACCCTGTGTCACTGGGCTCCTTGTTAACTGGGGATGAATCCTTTCCATGTTCTCTGGCATTGTTGAAGCGGTGGGGACAGTTACTGTGGCGGAATCCAAGCCGCCAGGCCTGCGGCTGGTGATCGACCTGCAGCAGCTCGCCAGCGACGCTCGTCTGGGTGACAGCATCGCCGTCAACGGCTGCTGTTTGACGATCGTCGCCCTCGACGGATCTCGCGCCTCGTTCGATGTCGGCGCGGAAACACTCGCGCGCACCAACCTGGGACAACTGTCAGCCGCTGCTCCAGTGAATTTGGAACGAGCGATGAAGCTTGGGGACCGTCTGGGTGGCCACTTAGTTTCCGGCCATATCGATACCGTTGCGACGCTCGATGAGCGGCTGGATGAACGCGAGTGGTCGACGTGCTGGTTCCGTCTTCCTGCCCGGTGGACTCGCCAAATGGTGAGCAAGGGTTCGGTCGCCATCGATGGTATCAGCTTAACGCTGGTGGCGGTGGAACCGGAGCGATTCAGCGTGATGCTGATCCCTCACACCCTGGCCGTCACCACGCTGGGAAACAAAAAAGTTGGCGACCAAGTGAACATCGAAACGGATCTGCTAGCGAAATATGTGGAGCAGCAGATTCGTGGTTTTACGAACTCCGACAGCGCAGAACTTTCCTCGCGGACACTCAACTAACTAGCAATTGATTCGTCAATCCTTCGGGACTAACCCCTCGCAACCGCTTTCCCTCTGGCAACATCTTTCATGACTGCACCTCGTCAGACCGCCTCGTATTTGATGAAGCGATTTTCGGAAGTCGGAATTCGCCCACAATCCCAGCACGGCCAGAATTTTCTGGTTGATCTAAATCTGATCGACATCGTGATCGATGCCGCCGATCTGGGCCCTCAAGATGTCGTGCTGGAAATTGGCACCGGCACCGGTTCGCTCACCGCGCTGCTTGCCGAACGAGCGGGGCAGGTTATTACGGTGGAGCTTGATCCGGCGCTGCATCAACTGGCGAGCGACACGCTGGTGGACTTCGACAATGTGGTGATGCTGCAGCAAGACGCACTTAAGAATAAGAATCATTTTCATCCGCGAGTGCTGGAGCAGTTGCAGCAGGCGTTGGCCGCCGCACCCGGCCGACAACTGAAACTGGTCGCCAACTTGCCCTACAACATCGCCACTCCCGTGCTCTCGAATCTGCTGTACTTCGAGCCGCTGCCGGTATCGATGACGGCAACCATTCAGAAGGAAGTGGCGGAACGGATCCTCGCGCAGCCACGGACGAAAGATTACAGTGCGCTGAGCGTCTGGATGCAGAGTCAATGCGATGTGGAACTGCTGCGCACCTTGCCGCCCACTGTTTTCTGGCCACGACCAAAGGTGGATTCCGCCATTATTCAAGTGCGTCCGAACCGCGAAAAACGAGCTCGTATCAAGGATCTCAAGAGCTTCCATCAATTTGTACGCGGAATGTTCTTTCACAGGCGCAAGTTCCTGCGCGCGGAACTGGTGAGTTTCCTCAAGGATCGAGCGGGTAAATCCGAGGTGGATGTGATCTTAGCTGAAATGCAGTTTCCCGCTCAAACTCGCGCCGAAGAGCTAGATGTTGACATGCTGTTGTCGTTATATGATTGTGTCAGTCGGCATGTGTCATTAACTGCTGAATAACCCACTGCAGAGGCCGTCATGAATCTGGATGAATTACGTGACGAGTTACAGAGTAAAAAAGCATCGGCGGAACGCATTCTCGACGCTGCGAACAATCTCGAGTTAAAGTCCTGGACGGCGGATCCCTCGCTCTGCTTGGATCTGATCGAATGGTTGATCCGGCAAGGATTTCCCGGACGTGCGCTTGATTTGGCCCAGCGGTGCCACACGCTGCTCGAAAAAAACCTGAAGCTTAAATATCAATTAGCGTTAGCCGCAGCGCGTGGAGGCAACTCCCGGTATGCGAAAGTTCTACTGGAGCGGTTACAGCAGGATATTGCAAAACATCCAGAGGACTACACCGATCAGCTGACAACCAAACTGGCCGTGGATATTGGCGCACTGCAGGGTCGAGTGCTGAAGGATCGTTCGCGCCGTGAACCCGCGGTAGCCGCTGACGCAGCCCGCTGCTATGAACAGGCGGCCAACATCGCTGGCGCTCGGGAACTTCCCGATCGGGCCACGTTTCCGCTCATCAATGCCGCCACCATGTGGCGTGTTGCCGGCCAGCGTGAACAGTCCGCAAAACTCGCACAGGAAGTTATCGATCGCATTTCGGCGGATGCCGCAGCCGAGCTAGAACGGAATAACTTTTGGCCAGCGGCTACCTTGGGAGAGGCCTATCTGCTGTTGGGGGAACATGCCAAGGCGGTGGCGTGGTACCAGCGCGCCGTGGCCATCGCCAAGCAGAAGCGCGACGCTGGAGATCTCGCCTCGATGCGCAACAACATTCGTCTCCTGCAGGAGGCGGGAGCCACGGCCAGCACAGATTTCCTAGACGAACATTTGGGAAAGGTCGTCGTCTTTTGTGGCCACATGGTCGATTCGCCAAGCCGCCAAGCTGCTCAGCTACCCGAACGATTCCCCGACGATCCCGCACTGGTCGCCCACGTACAAACCGCCATCACTCAATCACTCGAACGACTCAATGCCAAGGTTGGCTATTGCTCCCTGGCCTGCGGTGGCGACATCCTCTTTGCCGAAGCGATGCTCGATCGAGGTGCGGAACTGCATGTTGTTCTACCCTATGCCCAAGATGACTTCCTGATCACGAGTGTTGATTTCGGTTCGCAGGATGCGCCGTGGCAAGCTTGGCGCGAGCGATTTGAACGCGTGCTGCAGCGCGTGATCGATCAATCACCCGATCATTTTCGACAGACGACCAAGGAACCCTTTTTAGATTGCTCCGAGTTGTATCGGTTTGCATTCAAAGTACTGCAAGGACGAACGGTCTTGCGTGCCCGAGAACGAGCGTCTGATCCAATCGCTCTGGTGTTACAGGAAGGCCGCGAAGCGGGAGCACAAAGCTTTCCCGCACTCTTTCATCGGGAATGGCTCGAGACTGGTTACGAAACGGAGGTCATCGATCTGGGTAACATTCGTAGCCAGTGGGTACAGAAGCAAGCAGGAACGCCCCTGCGCTTGATATCTCCCACGATCACGACTTGGACAAACCTAAAAGTCAGTCAATCCGCTCAAGTGACTCGCACGATCAAGTCCATGCTATTTGCCGATGTCGCCGGCTATAGCTCCGTTATCGAGGAGAAACTCTCCGACTTCCTCCTGCAATACGGCCGCTTCCTCAAAGAACTCTTTGAATCTCCGATCGGAAAAACAGCCCTCTATGCAAATACCTGGGGCGATGGCTTGTACGTCGTCTTCAACGATGTACAGAAAGCCGCCGAGTTTTCCCTGGAACTGGTCGACCCCACCTGCGTCACTCAACCACGCTGGTCTGATTTCGGCCTGGGAGATTCCAATCCCTTTCGAGTCGGTTTACATGCCGGCCCCACCTTTGAATTACCGGATATCTTTCAAGGTCGTTCTTGCTTCGCCGGTCAACACGTCAATCGAGCCGCGCGAATCGAACCGGTAACCATGAAAGGCTGCGTCTACGCCAGCGAACCACTCGCGGCCAGCCTTATCATGGCCGCCCCCGGCCGCTTCCAAGTTGATCACGTCGGCGTTCACGCCCTCGCCAAAAAATACGACGACCGCTGCGACCTATTTCACATCGGACGATGAACGGCAGTGGGTGACGGGTGGTGGGTGACGGGTGGTGGGTGACGGGTGGTGAATCGTGAATCACCAATCGCTTGAAAATTTCGACCAAATCCCCCAACTTCGTTTCCTCTCCGTGTCTCCGTGTCTCCGTGCGAAACATCCTCCCCGTGTCTCCGTGTCTCCGTGCGAAACATCCTCTCCTTGTCTCCGCGTCTCCGTGCGAAACATCCTCTCCGTGTCTCCGCGTCTCCGTGCG
>JBJSXJ010000201.1:0-10256 GCA_046086325.1 Planctomycetota bacterium
ATCTGTCAGGGCTCGGGTCGCACACTGCGGCCACGGCTTACAGTTTGGATTACAGTGTTCAAATCGACACCCTCATGGCACCGAACACTTGGTTTGGGACAGCCGACCTCGATGTACTGCATCTGCATGACTCCTCGCTGGCCACCAAGGATGTCAAATCGGCGCCGGGGGGGCCTACCATCATGGCCCAGTTAACGGCGGTCAATGGTGCGCCTGACGGGCCTCATGCGATCGTGCCGGGATATACGCTGATCTATGTGAGCGATCATTTGGGAATCGGTCCCGGCGGCATTGTGTCGGATATGTCGAATACATTCGAGCAGGCGTCGACCGTTCCCGAGCCCACCACCTGGGCCTTGTGGAGTGGTCTGCTGGGAGCGGGGTTGTTGGTGCGTCGACGACGTCGAGTGGCGGCGGCCAATCAGGGCCCAAAGTAAACGGCAGCTCACATCGCACGAATTCATCGCTACAGCGGCGGATGTAGCTTAATTCGGTGATGAGCTAGCAAGCGTTTTAACACGCCAGGGCGGCGCGGAATGGTGAGTGGCTGGCCACTCATCGGTCAGGGCGGGATGTTCCTTCCGGGAATATCTCCGCCCTGACGCCGTTTGTGGACCCGGCCGTTGCGCGCAGCCCAAGTTTGTTCCCTCCCGCGGAGTGATGGTCAATGAGCTCAATGCCAGCACGCTCAATTTAAGTTCTGCCGCATGTCAGCGATGGCGAGGTCGAGCTGAGCGAGTGCCTGCGAGGCATCGCTGTGGGACATGGCATGACAGAATCCATGATGGCAGGCACCACCGCCGTAGTCGTGAAAATAGACGCCGTGACGATTCGCGGCAGCGATGAACTTGAGCATCATCGCGCGCTGATGTCGCTGGGCTTCCGCGTAGTTGCCGATCTCCTGGGTGAGTCCCATGTAGATGCCGAAGCGCGCCCCCAGGCCTTGTACTCGAGCGGGTACGTGATGCCGATCAAACAGTCCTTGCAGGCCGGTGTAGAGCTGCTGGGCAACCGCCGTGATGTGAGGATAGAAATGGGGGGAGCGATAGATCTGGAGTGCAGCGAGGGCGGCCGAAATCACGACCGGATGGCCGTTGTACGTGCCGCTGTGCTGGCAGTCACCAACGGGCATGAGTCGATCCATGATCTGCTGACGACCTCCGAAGACACTCAGTGGATAGCCGCCACCGACTGCTTTGCCAATCGTACATAAATCGGGAGTGACACCGAGGTATTCCTGAGCACCACCGGCCGCCATGCGGAACGCGCTCAGCACCTCATCAAAAATCAGCACCACTCCGTACTGCTCGGTCAGTCGGCGCAGAGTGGTGATGAATTCGCGAGTGGGCTGAATGCAGCCGGCGTTGTAATGAATTGGCTCACAAATCGCGGCGGCCAGTTCACTACCGTGCTCGCGAAACGCCCGCTCTAACAGCTCCACATGATTAAACGGAATCTGTAGCAGATGTTGTTCGGTTCCCGAGACGGTACCGGCTGATTGGGGTTTGAGCGGCGGTGCGTATTGGCCGAGATGATCGGGCGCACCCCACATCACTTGATCGTGATAGCCGTGAAAATTTCCCTCAAACCGCAAAATCTTCGCTCGACCGGTATAAGCCCGAGCCAGCCTTAAGCAGTGCATCGTCGCCTCGGTGCCGGCCCCGGTAAATCGCAGCCGCTCGAGACAGGGAATCGTTTGGCACAGCAGTTCGGCCAATTCCGCATGCTCGTATGATTCGTAGGAACAGCAGGCACCACGATCGAGAGTGCGTTCGACAGCCGCTCGAATCCGTGGATCACCGTGCCCGATCAGTGTCGCTCCATGACTGCAGCACAAATCGATGTACTCGCGATCATCCAAATCCCATAAGCGGCAACCGGCACCACGCTGAAAGTACATGGCATGTCCGAGCGCCTGATTTTTGCGAGTGGACGAAGAAACACCGCCCGCTAAAGAATGGCAAGCCCGCTCATACTGCTCCTGAACTCGACTCATACCGTTCACACCTCCCGCGCCAACGAACAATCGGAAGAACAAACCGAACAACCGCCTGCTGCTGACAGCATAACCAAATTCTGTGGGCGAGCGTACTTGCAAACGACGGCCGGGAAAACGATATTCGGCCGCGAGTCGCGACGCGGTCGAGAGTCCGCGTGTTGTGTTGGTCGAAATCGCCTGTGGAGTCATTCTAAAACCTATGTCGACGTCATCTCAGCCGCGCGTATTTGTCACTCGAGAGATTCCCGCCGCCGGACTCGATAAAGTCCTGGCCAACTGCCAGGCTGACGTTTGGCGCGATCCACTCCCGCCACCGCGCGAGCTGTTGCTACAGAAAATCCGAGGCTGTGACGGCGTGCTCACGCTGCTCACCGAAAAGGTTGACCGCGAGTTCATGGATGCCGCCGGTCCGCAGCTGAAAGTGATCAGTAATTTCGCGGTGGGCGTGAACAATATCGATTTAGCGGAAGCGAGCAGGCGAGGCATCCGGGTGGGCAACACGCCCGGCGTGCTCACCGAGGCGACGGCCGATATCGCCGTCGCTTTGCTGCTCGCCACCGCTCGACGCATTGTCGAATCGGTCGATTACGTACGGGCTGGAAAATGGCTGACCTGGGAGCCCTTAGGACACATCGGTGCTGATCTGCGTGGAGCAACCCTGGGGATCGTGGGTATGGGCCGCATCGGCTACTCGATGGCCAAGCGCTGCCGCGGCGGTTGGGACATGAATGTGATTTATCATTCCCGCAAACGATCGGAAGTTGCCGAACGCGAACTACAGGCACGCTATGTCGACTTTCCCACGTTACTGGCCGAGTCGGATTTTGTTTCGGTCCATACCGATCTGAACGACTCCACCAAACACCTGTTCAACGCGGAGGCTTTTCGTCAGATGAAACGATCCGCGATTTTCATCAATACCGCACGTGGGCCGATTCATCAGGAGGCGGATTTGATTGCGGCGCTACAGCGCGGCGATATCTTTGCCGCAGGCTTGGATGTGACCGATCCCGAACCGCCAGCCTTCGACAATCCGCTGTTGCGACTTCCCAACTGCGTCGTGGCTCCTCATATCGGCAGTGCCACGGTCTCCAGTCGCAACGGCATGGCCGAAATCTCCGCCGATAATCTGCTCGCCGGACTCGCCGGTCGCCCGCTACGACACTGCGTGAATCCATGATCCAGTCGAGTCTCAAATCGGCAGCCTGCCTGCTGCTGGTGATCATGACGCTACACTCACCGGCCACTCAGGCCGAGGAGCAGTCGGCACCAAGCACTTCCGTGATCGAGCACAAGTTGCGATCGCGGTATCAGGCGGGTGAAACGATCGTGCGAGTGGTTCGTCCGACCGTGATCGACGGTCAGCGCCGCTACTCGGCACTCTACATCCTGCCGGTGGAAGCGCGTGATGAACATCGCTTTGGCGACCCGGTAGCGGAGGCGATAAAGGCGCGGCTGGCGGATCGCTGGCAGGTCATCTGTGTCTTCCCCACGTTCTCTCATCTTCCCTGGTATGCCGATCATCCGACCGACCTAGAGAAAAGACAAGAGTCCTATTTGCTTCACGATGTATTGCCGCTCATCGAGCGCGAGCATCCGGTGCGTGCTGAACGAGCAGGCCGCTGGCTGGTGGGCTTCAGCAAATCAGGATGGGGTGCCTACAGCTTGCTCTTCCGCCATCCGGATCGGTTCGATCGAGCGGCGGCTTGGGATGCACCGCTGATGAAAGATCGGCCGAACCAATTCGGCATGCAGGAGATCTTCGGCACGGACGAAGCCTTCGCCGCGTATCAATTGACGAAACGATTACCTACCATCCGCAGCCAGCTCGGCACTCGCACTCGCCTGGTACTCACCGGCTTCGACAACTTTCGCGAACACCATGAGCAGTTTCATGGCGAGTTGCAACGGCAACAGTTGCCGCACGAATATCGCGATGGACCCAAGCGTGCTCACATCTGGGGCAGCGGTTGGCTCGCCGAAGCCGTCGAACTGCTGGCCGCTTTACCGGACTGATTCAGCCGCGCAGACCATGTGAAGTTGTAGTCTCTTCAGCGAGCTTTTTAAGCAGCGATGATCCAGACGATGAACGCGAAGAAGGCTACTCCCACTGCAACGATCGTCAACAACTCCGCCGTCACGTTGTTCCAAGCTTCGGAGTCTTCCTGCTTCAACGCCTCGCGTACTTCCGCGTCAAAGGCATTGTGATAGACATCTTGGTTGTGATTGCCAGAGTCGACGTGAGCTTCGTGATCAGACATGGCGGTTAGTCGTGCAAATTGGACGGAAGGGATTTAAGACGGGTACCTAAGACCAGACATGTTGGCTGAGCGGCCGGGTTTTCGCAAGCCCTGCACCCGCGAAGATCCTATCCGAGCTCATAGCGTCCTTCGCTCACCGCGTCCTCAGTCGTCCAGCCGTACCACGCGGGTTTCATGTGGGCGGAGGCCGCGTGCCATCCGCACATGGCGCACATATTTGTGACAACTCACGCATTTCATCGTCACGTCGACGTAGGCGAGTGCGGCGGCATCCAGGTTTTTCTTGCGAGCGGCTTCGGTAACTGCCTCTGCCGCGCGGCGGAATTCCGTACTGCGATCGCGGTACTCCTGAGTTTGCAGAACCTGCCAAGTGGCGGCCTGACTCAGCAAACTTAGCTCTTGCGACTGCTTGGCGATGACGTCGAAATTCTCGGTCGTCAGTCCTTCTAAAAGTCGCTGCGAATGAAGCAGCTTGGCACGCATGAACTCACTCACCTTGTTCGGCTCGGGTTCAGCCGCAGCGGAAGCGAAAATCCAGTAATAGCCCAGCAGCAGCGTCAGGATGACGCTCACGGTACGCCGTGCCGTGAGACTTACCAACCAGCTGAGACTGGGATGCCGATGTTTTCGATTGGGGGTTGTCATGGGGGGCTCAGGCAGGTGCGTGAAAGTAAGTCGGGGGAGAGTGAGGCACGGGAGCTTCGGGGGTAACTGGGGTACAGAGTTTCTGAGTTTCTGAAACACAGAGGCACAGAGGTCACAGAGTTTCTGAAACACAGATGCACAGAGTTTCTGAAACACAGAGGCACAGAGGTCACAGAGGGGGTTATGTGGTGGGGGGGGCTTGTTTGACGGTCAGCACGGGACAGGTCGCGCGACGTACGATCGCCTCGGCGACGCTGCCCATGAGGAAGCGGGTGAGCCCGGTTCGTCCGTGCGTGCCGATGACAATCATGTCCGCCTTTTCGGCTTCTGCGGTGCGCACGATCGCTTCGGCTGGATCACCAGCTAACAAGCGATGTTCAAAGCTGATTTTGGGGTCACTCGGCACGACCGCCGCCAACATCTTCCGCAGTTCGTGACTCGCCGGTTCCGCGGCCGTGTATAAGAATTCCCCGCCACCCGTGGCCAGCGGAATCTCTTCGACGTGGACAATCAGCAGTTTCGCTCCGGTGTCACGGGCGAGGACGGTGGCCATCGCCATGGCAGTCTCGCTGTTCGCCGAAAAATCTGTCGATACCAAAATCAATTTCAAATTCATGTGTGGCTCCTCAACTGGTTTTGTTTAACAAAGTTCTGCCTCACAATCCTCCGGCCTGTAATCCTAGCGCGTTCGAAGGAGCGGACAAGGTGTTAAGCGGCGTTGCATACATCGAAAACCTTCAGCAAGTTCTAGGCCAGTGGGCACGGAATTAGCATCCGTTTGCAAAACAGCTTAGCCACCGAGCTCGATTAATTCAGCGCAGCGGGTGGGGCTGCCGGGCCGCGCACGGAAGAAGAGTTCGGGTTCGACTCCCTCACATTCCGACAATAACACTCCCCGAGCGGTTTCCAGGAGATCGATGCGGAGATAGAGCGGTGCGCGAGCAACTCGACCAAATCGTAACTGAAAGGCTTGTGGCACCGTGCTGGCTACTTGATCGCCGATCAGCCTGACAGCCGATGGTGGTTCGGTGAAGCGTAGTGAGCCACCGCGTTCGGCATGCACCAGGAACTGGCCGGGAGCCGGAAGCTTGTGGACTGCATGGCTATATTCGCCACCCAAATAAATCAGCGACCATTCACCCTGCGTTTGGATTTCAGGATGAAACGGCTGAATCAAATGGGCGTTTTGCTGACAACGCTGTTCGAATTCGGACTGAAACGCGCGCGCGGTGGTGCGATCGGTGAGTCGTTCGAGTCCTACGCCAGCCGCCGAAATGGTCGGCTTGATCACGGCCGCTCCCTGCTGCGCAACAAAATCTTCGAGTACCCGCAACTGGTTTCGCTCAACCAGTTCGCTCGCCACCGTCGGCACTCCAACGGCGGCGAAATCGAGGAGATAGCGTTTATCCATCAGCCAGCGCATGAGCGGCACTTCGTTGGCGACGGGCAAATTGTGAGTTTCCAGTTGGTCGAGCCACTGCAAAAAATCGGATCGCAAATCGTCTCGATCCATGTAGTCCCAGGGGGAGCGTACGATGAGTCGATCGAATTGGTTCAGTAACTGGAACGGAGGCGTACCCCAGACTACGGCGGTCACTTGATGGCCGCGGTGACGCAGTTCGGCAACGAGTAGCTGATCGTCCGGCGTGAAAGGCGGCTCGGTGGGAACCAGTTCGGGTTCGGCCACGGTGGGAAAGTAATCGGCAAGTTTGGCAGCTTGGCAGGTGATGATACCCAGACGCAGCGACGGTTTGGTCAAGAGGCTGTTCCTTGTGGCGGGCGGTCGTGGTGCATTTACGACTGTCTTCCGGTTCGTTCTAATCCGGGGGTGAAACCTACAGCTGTAATTAATGTGGTCGGACTGACGCCGAGTTGTATAGGCCCGGAGATGCCGCGCGTCGCGGAGTTCCTGCGTCGTGGGAAGCTCGCTACGATCGCTCCCGTGATCCCGGCCGTCACCTGTTCGGTGCAAACAACCTACCTCACCGGGCGCTGGCCGAGTGAACATGGGATCGTGGGGAATGGCTGGTTCTTTCGCGAGGAATCGGAGGTGCGATTCTGGCGGCAGTCAAACAAGCTGGTCGCGGGCGACAAGATCTGGGATGAAGCAAAGCACATCGATGCCAGCTTTTCCTGTGCGAATCTGTTCTGGTGGTACAACATGTACTCCACGGTTGACATCAGTGTCACACCGCGGCCGATGTATCCCAGTGATGGGCGGAAATTACCCGATATTTACACGTCGCCGCCGAAACTGCGTGACGAGCTGCAAGCGAAACTCGGCACGTTCCCGCTCTTCGATTTCTGGGGACCAGCCACCACGATCAAATCCTCGGATTGGATTGCTCGGGCCGCAATCGAGGTGGCCGACCGTTATTCGCCCACGTTGACTTTGATCTATCTGCCTCATTTGGATTACGGCTTGCAGCGCCACGGTCCTGATCGTCAGGCGGTCGCTCAGGATCTGCGCGAGGTGGATCAGGTGACGGGGAATTTGATTGATTACTTTGAGTCGCGTGATACGACGGTGGTGCTGCTGAGTGAATATGGCATTACGCGAGTGGAACGACCGGTGCATCTGAATCGAGTGCTGCGGGCGGCGGGGTTGGTGGAAGTACGAGAAGAGCTGGGGCGCGAGTTATTGGATGCGGGTGCGAGTGCGGCGTTTGCGGTGGCCGATCATCAAGTGGCTCATGTTTATGTCAATGATCGGTCGCAGCTGCAGCGGGTGCGTGAGCTGCTGCAGGAGACACCGGGCGTCGCAGAGGTGTACGACGAGTCGAGGGCAGCGGAACTGCACCTGAATCATCCCCGTTCGGGAGACTTCATTGTGCTGGCGGAACCCGATTCCTGGTTCACCTATTACTACTGGCTGGACGATGCCCGTTGTCCAGATTTCGCTCCGACGGTCGACATCCATCGCAAGCCCGGTTATGACCCAGCGGAATTGTTCATCAACCCGGAGCTCAAGTTCCCGAAACTCAAGATTGCCCGCAAGCTGATGCGCAAGAAACTTGGTTTTCGTTACCTGATGGATGTGATTCCGATTCACGGCGAGCTGGTGCGCGGGTCGCATGGTTTAGCCGCTGCGAGCTCGGCCGAAGCGCCCGTCTTCATCAGCTCGCGAACTGACCTGGTGCGCGAGCCGCAGATTTCGCCGGTGGCGATTCGCAGTTTGCTGCTGCAGCACTTGCAGTCGTGATGCAGCTTGGCGGTGGATTGAATTAGGTCGATTGTGTTAGGTGGCTTCTATTAGGTGGCTTGAATCAGTTGCCGGGTGGCGATGAGTTCGCGTGCGAGGCCATCGACGAGGCTCACGGGCGTCGCACCGGGCATGACGGGCCACGTGTAGGTTTCCACTTCGAGATGCGGGGCATAGTCGAGCTGGGCGATGGCTGCGAGGGCGCGGCGCAGTTCCGAGCGGGTGGTGCGGAGAATCCCAATTCTTTCGGCGTCCACGGGCACATGAAAATGCGTGCGCCACGTGGTGGCGGCTAACCATTCGGCGTTGGGGTGGCTGGTGAGTTCCGTGGTGAGATCGGGCACTCGCAGCACGTGTCCATCCGCGGTGCGGGCCATGGTTTGATGGAGATAGCGCGGTTCGACAAACCGCGCTAGCGCGCCGCGCGCCGCTGTATCCGACGCATCTTCCAGTTCGATCGCACAACTAATTTGCACTTTGTTAATGCGAATGTCAGCTTGCTGCAGCGCGCGAATGGCGTCGGCTGCATTCTCAAATTCCACCGCCTGATGACAAACGTCGTAGCAGACGCCGAGATGTCGTCGCGCGACTTCGCCGCAGCCGACATCATCCGCCACGTTCCATAGTCGCTGAAATAACTCCACCGTTTCCGCGGTCGTCTCGAGCAGGCAATAAGGTTCGGGTTCAATGGCGAGGCGAATTATTTGGCCTGTGCGTGTGGCGAGGCGATCGAAACGGTTTGCCAGTTCGATGAGGTGTGCGATCACGATCGGATAAAAGTCATCGGCATGCCGAAAGAGTTTACTGGCCAGCGGCAGCGTCGAGATGCTGCCATCCATGCCGTCGGGCAGCAGATGCGCCAGTAGCTCGGCGCATTCCGTCGTATAGTCGAGTCGTGAGGAATCAGACCAGTCGGGTAAGTAGACCTGTTCCTTTACTCGTTCGGAATGAAAATCACCATAGGGGAAGGCGTTGAGCGTGTAGCAGACGAGTCCACGTGCATCGAGTGCTAGGCGAACGGCCTTCATCCGTGTGCTATCGACGATGACTTCACCGAGCGCATCGGCTGGTAGCCAGAGGCCAGCTCCAATGTCAAACCCACACCGCTGGCGCACAGGAACGGTGTATTGGTCGAGCACTCGTTCCACATCACTGCCTTTTCGGCACGGATGGACGTTGGTGCAATAGCAAAGCGGAACGGAAGCGGAAAACATGCCAGTAGACCCAGTGAGCAAGGGGATTCGTTAAGCGAGTGGACTACAAGGGGATTAATTGATTAGTTGAGCAAGGAGATTAGCCGGTGAGGAACCAGCGCGACGGATCGCGTCTGGGGCAGCCACGACTCTCGAAACGTCTTCAGGGCATGATCCCAAGAATCATTTGGACATACCCATGAGGCCGCGCCGAGGATCGACTTCTTTGAGCGCCTTTTTGGCTTCGCTGCGCAGCACTTCCGGTTCGGCGGCGTTGTTGAGGATTTCAACGAGTCTGGGAGCGGACTTTTTGGCGGCGGTGCCGGTGCGTCCCAGGCTCATGATGGCGTGCTGCCGATTTTGTGGATCGCCATCGGCGGTGAGTTCGATGAGTTTGTCGATGAGTCGTTCGTCGCCGGATTTGACCATGCCCATGGCATCGATCACGCGCAAACGGACACGTTCCTGGTCGACGGGCAAGCAATCGATGAGTGCTGCGGCGGCTGGCGGGCCAACTTTCCCCAAGGCACGACAGGCGGTCATGCGTCGTTCGAGTGGTTCGTTGGCATCACGGACGATTTTGGCGAGCGGTGCAACGGCGGCATCCTTTTGCATGGCTAACCAAGTTTCAGCGGTATAGACCGCGGTCTGGTCATTCGCGGACATGCCCTTCACCAGCGAATCGAAGGCATCCGACACTTGCGCAAAGGCATCGGGCTTAACAGCCGGAGGAGCTTTGGCAGCGGATTTGGGTGAGTTGTTGGCAGCGGCGCTGCTGGTGCCACCGGCTTTGGCTGAACCGGTTGGCGACTGCGAGTTACTGGCGGCATGGTTTGCAGCCTGGCCGGAATTCGCCGGCGCCGAGTTGTTCGCTGGTGAACCTCCGCAGCCCGCGAGGGGCCAGATCATGGGGACCACGAGCAGGATGCATGCGGGGCGTGTGCGACATGCGAGAC
>JBJSXJ010000202.1:0-25799 GCA_046086325.1 Planctomycetota bacterium
TGTCCGCTGGCATCGGTGGTCGTCGTCTTCAAAAACGCCGAGGTTGACCCATCCAGCAGTTCAACCACGAACCCTTCGATGCCCGGTTCGCCCGCATCTTGAATGCCGTTCACATTGATGTCGCGCCAGACGAAATCTCCGACGGTGCTCGATACCGTAAACGTCGCGGTCGCGTCGTCATCTTCCTCGGTTGACCCGTTGTTCGGAGTGGAATCAGTATCCTCCGGTTTCGCCGCATAAACCTCCGCGTAGTTCACCTGCGTGCCGCCGCTCGTGACTTTCACGGTCAAGCTGAGCGTCACCGTGCTGCCTGCTGGCAACGTACCGACCGTCCACAGATGAGTCGTGTTGTCATAGGTGCCTTGGCTGGCGGTTGCCGATTGAAACGTCACGCCCGTCGGCAACAGGTCGTTCACCGTTACTCCATAGGCATCGCTAAAACCTGCCTTGTTGGTAAGCGTCAACGTGTAAGTCACCATCTGGTTGAGCTGCGGCGTGAGATCATCCACGGTCTTGGTGAGTTCCAGATCAACTGGTTTTACACCGGCATCGAGCGACAGTTCGTTCACACCGGAACCCAGCGTAAAACTATCCGTGACACCGCTGGCGTCCGCATTACTATCATTCTCCGCGCCGCTGATCAGCCCCTGGGTGGTGAACACTTGGCCGGGCATTTCTGCTGGTGGAGTGAACCGCAGCTTGTAACTGCCCGGAACGATATCGGTGAACAGATAATGACCGCTGGCGTCGGTCGTCGTCGTCTTCAAAATCGCTGAGGTCGACCCGTTCAGCAGTTCAACCAAGAACCCTTTGATCCCCGATTCGCCCGCATCCTGAATGCCATTCACATTGATGTCGCGCCAGACAAAATCGCCTACCGTGCCTGTTGGCAACAGGCTCACCGCGTCGTCATCATCTTCGTGAACACCCGGGTTATTGTTAGGTGTTGAGTCATAGTCGGGCTGATCGGCGTCATACACCTCGGCATCGTTCACGATGAGGCCACCGACCAGAACCTTGGCGGTGATGGTCAGTGTCACGGAAGCACCGGGTTCGATATCGCCGATCGTCCACAAGTTGGTGTCCGGATCAAAGCTGCCCTGCGTGGCACTCCAGGTTAAAAACTGTAACTGTCCGGTCGGAAAATTGTCCTTGGCGATAACACCTGTCGCTAAGCTAAAGCCGAGTGCATTCGTAACGACGGTGTCAAACGTGACGATGGCATCGACTGGTGGCGAAGGATCGGACACGGTTTTTGTGAGTGACAAATCGATGGGGCGGATGCCTGCATCGACCGACTCGTTTATCTCGCCCGCAGCCAGTGTGAATACAGGCGTGAGTCCACTGGCATCCGCGTCACTATTTTGATCAGCAGCCACACCTGCGGCTTGAAAATTAGTAAATACCTGTCCCGTTGGAGGCGTGAACTTCACGTAATACGAGCCTGCTGCGAGATTCGTAAAACTGAATTTTCCATCGGCACCGGTGATAAACGGCACTCCGACCGGCACACTGGCAGCAGTGAACAACTCGACCATCACATCCGCCATGCCGGGTTCGTCCAAGTCTTGTTGCCCATCATTGTTGATGTCACGCCAGACGAAATCACCCAAGGTTGCGCGTGGGGCCTCCAGAACTAATGTCTGGCAGTTGTAACCGTCGACGCAGTAACCCGGGACGCGAGCTGTCGGAATGACGGCCAGCGCAACCTGAGTTTCGGTAGTACTTGCGCCCGTCGCTTGGTCGATGCGATATTGCTGCAGCAGTAGCCCGACCATGCCATCACATTCGGGCAGGTAATCCACCGTCATTCGTCCAATTCCCACAGCGGCTTCAGCCTGACTCATGATCACTGCTACTCGCTGCGGGCTGGCATTGCCAAACGAGCCCGGATTGTTTTCCACGAGCTCCCAAACCGTGCGCTGGATGTCGTACATGCTGTAGTAGGGAGTAACCTGGCCGCTCAGGGGGCTAGTCAGATTGATGCGGTTGGTATCGGCACCAGCATCGGTATCGTTGGTGTAGAAGGCGATCAAAGTCGGTGTCAGTGCGCGGATGAAATAATCCTGTCCCGCATTCAGACCGCCTCCAGAGGCACTCACCTGAACTCGCATCTTAGTGGCCCAAGAGGCGACTGGAACGGAAACCGCATCGCCGGTAAAGCGAGCCGTAATGGCAGCGGTCAGATTCACTTTATTGTTAACACTGGGCGCGGCCGTATGCACGCTGAAGGTATCGCCAGCAATCCGGTACAGGAAATAGCTGGTGCCAGCAGTCAATCCTCCACCGGTCGCCGTCACGGTAACTTCATCGCCACTTTGGAACCCATGCCCCGCTGGGAATGTCACCGAGTCTTGTAGCGACGTGAGCGCCGCGGAGTAAACTGCGGCGGTGATCGAAGCGGTTAGGTTTTTTAGTCCCACCGACGTGCCCGCGATCGCATTGGCCGCCGTGTCATAAAATTGCAGCGTGGTCGCATTTACGGCGCGAGCGTAGTAGGTCACGCCGACCGTCAGCCCCCCCACGGTGCTCGTGACGCGGATCGGATCTCCCGTCAGGAACGTGTGGGGAGCGGCGAACTGCACCGTCTCCACTCCGGCACTGATGTTTGTGGAAATCGGTGTGATTCCACTGTTGATGTAGGAAGTGCTGCTGGGAAGAACATTGCCATTGGCCAGCGTGGTGGCACTGATCGTCTGTCCCGCTGCTAAACGATTTTGATAGTTCTGATTGAAGACCCAGTTCATCACATCCAGGTTTTCTGGTTTCTCCACGATCGTTTCCTGGATGTAAATTTTCGTGGTAGCACTCAGCGGACCCGTCAGCGGCACCAGCGAAGTGTTTGCCAGCGCATTCGCTAGCGTCGGATGCAAGGTGATCGAATTCGCATCGACCACTCGCAGGAAATAGTCGGCACCGGTGATCAAGCCACCACCCGCCGTGTCCACTCGCACCTTAGTCCCCGTCGTCCAGCCAAGATTCACCGAGAAATCGAGTTGATTGACGCGATAGACCTCACTGGTAGCAGCGATGCTGCCTGTAAGATTCATGCGGCCGACGACTCCCCCGGCGGTCGCATGCGCCGCGGTGTCATAAAAAGCGATCGTCGTGCTGTTGACCAGGCGGGCAAAATACGAAGTTGTGGAAACCAAAACATTGCTATCCGAAGTTACTCGAACCTCTTCGCCCGTCGTTAAGTTATGCGCAGCAGTAAACGTGACGGTGTCGTTCGTCACATCTGTGGATAACGGCACGGCGCCGACATTTAATGTCACTAGCCCATTTTCGTTGGGATAAAGATTCTTCGGATCGAGGCTGGTATCGCGCAGGGAGTCGAGGTCGTAGCTGGAGTAGGCCTTGACCATCAATTCCGTCCCGCTCGGAAATGCTCGATCGATATCCAAGCACCAACCCGCAAACATCGGACTAAGGGTGGCCGTTATCGGCGCCGTAAAATGAACGGGACTGAGGTTACTTTGAGCGGCAGCCAGAGTCGTATGCAGACTCACCGTGTAGGGATTGATGACGCGCACGTAGTAGTTGCTCGTGTTCACTAAACCGCCCATGGATACCGACGGTCGTACGATCGTGCCCGTGCTCCATTGATGAGGATTCGGGAAGGTCAGCGAGTTCACTTGGTCGAATACAACCGCGGTGACCGTCGACGTAATATTCTTGCGTCCCGTGAGTGTGCCAGCGATGGCATTGACTGCGGTGTCATACAAGCGATAAGTAGCTGCCGCAGTCTTATTCACGTAGTACGTCGTATTCGCCGCGAGTCCTCCCGAGGCACGATCGAGGCGGACCGCTGTGCCGTTGGCCCAGAGCGGATCGGTGGCAAAGCTAATCGTGTCGCCGACGATATCGGTCGAGCTGGGCGACTGACTATTCGCGACTGGTGCCTGTCCCAAATAGTAGAGAGCTTCGTTTTCACCGACGAACACCAGCGAGCCATCCGTAGGAACGCTGGCAGTGATGTCGCGCACTCCCGTGGCACCTCCCGCCAAAGCATTCGCGTAGTTGTCGTAGAGCAGGTATTGATTGCCACCGAGATGACGTACGAAATAAGTCTGTGAATTCGTTACGGGACTCGCTACCGGCGTTCGCACGAGTCCGGTGGTGGAGGTTCCATAGACGGGCACCGTGATGGCTGCCGTGAGATCCAACAAACCCGTGGTACCTCCCGCCGTCGCAGCGCTGGCCGATGAATAGAGACTAATGGTGTTGGTGTTGGTCACGCGAGCGTAGTAGGTGACGTTCGACGAGAGTCCTCCACCCGCACTGGCGACACGAACGGGATTACCAGTCGTCAGTCCATGGGGGATGGCGAAGGAAATCGTTTCGATCCCAGCTGTGGTGTTCGTCGCAGACGGTGTGAGCCCTCCACCAAATCCAGTAATCACTCGGATGGCTTGGCCCGTGTCCCAAGTGGACTCCGTCGCTGCAAAGGTAACAGTGTTGGCTCCCACGTCCGTTGCCGTGGGAACTCGTCCGGGCTGAAACACCGTATCGAAGTATCCGGGATTCGTGACGAGTCCATTGGCGGAGGCGGTGACGCTACCGTAGATCGGAAAGAGAGTTTCAATCTTTTCAATGTCTCGTTTATCCGTTCCCGCACAGGCTTCAATCGTCTCGAGGTACACGTCCGGCGCAATCGAAATCAGATGCTGATAGCTTTCCGTGTTCGACGGTAAACCAAGCGTTTCCACGTCACCATTGATTCCGCCATTCAATCGTGTGTGTACCGAAGTGAGGTCATATTGAGTTTGAAACGAGGGGTCGATTTGATAATTCACCAGGATGTCATTGCCATTCCGAGAGAATTTAATTAGTCCGATGGTGATTTCATCGCCACTGACGGGATTCGCCGCCGTGGGATCAAAAATCAAGGGCTTAGAGCCGAGGTCAGTGGCCATGACGCAACGATGTTCAAGCTGTTCGAGCAACAGCGATCGAGCCCAGCGGCTCTTCCGTCGCCGGGCGGTGGCACGAGCAGTGGCACGAGCAGTGGACGTCCGAGTCTTCGAGCGAGTCAAAGTATCCATGAATTGAGATCCTGCAATGGGAGTCGTAAGGAAGCGAACCGAATCGCAGGAGATGGCAAGCATTCGCCGTGCCGCTGCACGCTGATGGCCGATGGATCGGTGGCTAACCGACGAGCGGGTTCGGCTTTGCGCAACCACTTTCTTCCAGCGCGGCGCAGCGCGAAGCTGGGGCAGCGGGACGACCGACTGTCCCCACAGACCATCTTTTGTCCCGAGTTGACCGCACGACGGTCGGCGCTCGATCGTCGTCGCTCCTAGACCTCGCAAAAAGATCGATCAAGGTTGCGATTGCGCGGCGACTCTCTCATAATCCACCTTCACTCCCGCTTCCTGACCGCCCACCACGAAAGCTTGCTCGCCCATGACTCGCGTCTGTTCTCTATTTGGGCTTCTCCGCTCGGTCTGCTCGGTCTGCCTGGTATGCTTGGTCTGCGTAGCCTGCTTGTCATTCACTGCGGCTCAAGGTGCCGCAGCGGACGAAGCCGGTGAACGTTTTGAGCGTCATGTGCGACCGTTCATCACGGCGCACTGCGCCGAATGTCACCGTCCCGGTCAGGCGGAAGCAGAACTCGACTTAACGCGCTTCAAAACGACTGCTGCCTTGGCGGATGAATATCGCCAATGGGAACATGTCATCACCTTTGTCAGTCGCCAGGAAATGCCCCCCTCGACGGCCAAGTCACAGCCGACACCAGCCGCTCGCGAGGAATTCATTCGGCAAGTACGTGCGATCCTCGCTTTGGAGAGTCGCAAACTGGCGGGTGATCCGGGCCTGGTTTTGTCGCGACGTTTGACCAGCGCCGAATATGATCATGCCATTCGTGAACTGACGACTGTTGACCTCCGACCGACGGCCACGTTTCCGCTGGATCCGGCAGCGGGTGAAGGTTTCAGCAACACGGGCGAGGCACTCGCGATGTCTCCCTCGCTGTTCAATAAATGGTACGGTGCCGCTCAGCAAGTTGCTGACCATGCACTGCTCACCACTCAAGGTCTAACCTTCGCTCCCTATCCGGTCGTCGCCTTCGCCGATCGCGTGAAGTATTTCGAGCAAGCGATTCTGCAGTTCTATCAAGATCACCGCGTTGATTATCGCCGCTCGTTGACAGCGGCTTGGCAGTATCAGCGACTGCCCGCCGATCAGCGACCGCCCATCGAAGACTGGGCCCGCGAGCAACGGCTAAGTCCTGTTTATCTCCGTTCGCTCCATCGGCTACTCACCGCTAGTCCTTCAGACGATCGCTTTTATCTGGCATGGCTACGACAGCGCTGGTCGCAGATCATGGACGCTCCCGAATCGCAGACACCACGTCTGCTCGATGCACTGGTTCGTGATCTCGAAGCGCTCAGTCGCCAACTTACACCGCGCGAGACCGAGGCGATCGTTTCCAATGCCGGGAATGCTCCCATTCAGCATCTGGAGCGTCGGCGCAAGACGGCGGCGGAACGCGATCAATTCGATCAGCAGTCGCTACGATCCAGTCGTCGATTCAGCCGTTCCGTAACCAATCTTGATCGCAGCGAGTCGCTAAGAATCACCCTGGCGATTGAGAAGCTATCGGCTCAGGGAACACCGGCGGCTGCTCCCGACACGAATTCCGCCGCGGACAACTCGGCTTTAGACATGGTCATCCTCAAGTCGCTCAACTTCTCTTCCGCCGCTCCCGATCAGTACAAGACCGACGATGCGACGCGCAATGTTTCGTTACGAGACCTGCTCGCCAAATATGCCCCGGGCGCGTTAACGACTTGGCGATTTGGAATGGATAGCAGTGGTGCAGCACTTCCGGGCGACACGCTGGTCTTGCGCGCCGGTCAATCGCTGCAGTGTGAGCTGCCACGGGAAGCTTGGGGAATGGCTCGCGAGCTACGCTTCTACGTTGATGCCGAACTGGACGGTCGCGACAAAACATCAACCGCGTTACTCGTTCACCTCCGCATTGACACGCCGGCGGAGCGACCCGCTGCGGCGCCAACGTCATTGTTCACTCAGCAATTACCTCCCGAAGTGCCTCTCGTGCGAGGTGAAGTGCCCGCCGTCGCAGAGCTTGCAAAATCTGCTTCCGAGTTATGCCGACTCTTTCCGAATCGTTTTTACTACGTTGATGACACGCGTGGACTCTCAGCAGGTTTTCATCTCATCGAAGGATTCTTTCGCGACGATCAGCCGCTCATGAAATCCGTGCTCGATGAAGCTCAGCGAAAACAGTTAGACGGTCTCTGGTCGGAATTGGAATTCGTGACGGGAATCACCGAACGCATGCTGCGGGGGTTTGTGTTCTTTGAACGTTCCGAGCGAAACTTTTTGAAACATGCTGATTTCGATCCTTTTAAAGAGGAAGATCCTCGACTGGTAACCAACGAGGTTCTGGAAAAGTTCGAACAGGTTTATTTGGAGCGATCCGGGGTAAAGCAGCCGATGAGTGAGTTGGCGCAGCATCCTATCCATCTGTTCTTTGAGCAGATTCGCCAGGGGCTGAAGCGGCAGGAGCAGCAGTTGCGCACCGCCCAGGCTCGCTATCGCCAGCAATTGCTCGACTTTGCTCATCGCGCCTATCGTCGGCCACTTACGACACGCGAGCAAAGTGAACTGGGCGATTTCTTCGATAAACTCGCCACGCAGCCTGATCAAGGAGTGGAGGTAGCGGTTCGTGCCACGCTGGTGCGAATCCTGGTATCTCCGCACTTTGGCTGTCACATCGTGCCGGCAGCCGACGGTAATGGTGTGCAACCGCTGCGCGATCTCGATCTTGCCAGTCGCCTTAGTTTCTTTCTCTGGAGTTCGATTCCGGATCAGGAATTGCTGGCGGTAGCCGAGTCGGGCAAGTTGCGCGATGAGGTGCAATTGCGCCAGCAGATTCGACGACTGGTAGCGGATGAACGAGTCGCGGATTTTGCGCGGGAGTTCTTTGGGCAGTGGCTTGGTTATCGAGATTTCCCGCAACGCGAGGCGATTGATCGCGCCGTCTTTAAGGACTTCGATGACTCGCTACGCGATGCACTGTATGAAGAGCCAACGCAACTCGCCGCTCACTTGATTCGTACGGACCAGTCCATCCTACGACTGCTCGACTCCAATGAAACGTTCGTGAATCGCCGTTTAGCAAAGCATTATGGAATTGCGTATCCGGAGCAGCCGGGCGCGGGTGGAGGTCAATCCATCAAAGGGGCGGCGACAGCGGCGACAGCGACAGCGACTGCGGCGAATCCCGCCGATGATTGGCGATTGGTCTTGGGGCTGAATGATCAAGGACGAGCGGGCATACTCGGCATGGGCGTATTTCTCGCTAAAAACTCGCAGCCCCAGCGGACCAGTCCGGTTAAGCGGGGATTCTGGGTTGTCCATCACGTGCTCGGTGAACATATCCCCGCTCCACCCGCCGATGTGGTGGCGCTGCCCGCGAAAGAGACAGACACCAACGGCAAGACGATACGCGAGCTACTCAAGCTGCATGTGGAAGATGAGAAATGTGCGCGCTGCCATCAGCGATTTGACGACATGGGATTGGCGATGGAAGGGTTTGATCCGATCGGACGGCGACGCACTCAGGACTTGGCCGGTCGGCCGATCGATCAGACCGTGCGCACCGCAGCGGGGCAGGAATTGCGGGGCGTCCCCGATTTTTCTCGCTATTTACTGGAACAGCGCAAAGACGATTTCAAAATCAATTTCTGCCGGAAATTACTCGGATTTGCTCTGGGACGTTCCTTGCAGCTATCCGATCAGTCACTACTCGATGAAATGAAACTCACTCTCGACAAACAGGGTGACCGATTTGTACCGTTATTGGAGCTGGTGGTACTCAGTCCGCAGTTTTTGAATCAACGAGCGAAAAATTTTACCGCTGATGATTGGCGTCGGCGAAACTCGGCCGCTACCGAAACAACCAATCAAAGCGACACAGGAGCAAAGTGATGCGCGATCAACACCCAGCGGATGAAGCTTACCACGGACAGCGTACGCAACTTGGCCGCCCAGGCATGTCGAGGGAAGCTTCGCTAAGCCAGGCGACTCCTAGCAAGTCGACTCCGAGCAAGGCGACTCCAAGCAAGGCGGCCGGCCTATCGCGCCGAGCAGTCTTGGGGGGGATCGGCTGTTCGGTAGCCTTGCCGTGGCTCGAGTCGCTGCGCAGTTGGGCGGGAGAGCCGATTGCGGCAACAACGGCTCGCGATGCTGCGCCCCGACGATTTGCCTGCCTGTTTCAAGGCGATGGCATCTCGCCGCCGGACTGGTGGGCGAAAGGTCAAGGCGACTCGATGGAGCTCGGCCCCAGTCTGGCCGCACTCGAACCGTACAAAGCTCAGCTCAATGTGCTGCAGGGACTATTCAATCGTCATGCCGGCGGTGGACATGCTCGCTGCACGGGCAACATTTTGTCCGGCGCCGCGCTGCAGCGTGGTCGTGTGATCCGTGGTGCGACCAGTATGGATCAGTTGCTCGCCCTGAAGTATGCCGACGAATCGGCCGTTCCCAGTCTCGTCTTGGGATGCGAGCATCCGGTGAGCGGATTTCATGAGAGTCAGTACTCGATGGTGTACGCCTCGCATATCTCGTGGCGAACCAGTGAATCGCCGGTACCGATCGAACTCTATCCCGCTCTCGCCTTCGACACTCTCTTCGGCGGCAAGCAGGGAAAATTGCAAGGCAGTATTCTCGATCAGGTGTTAGCCGAGGCGCGCGACCTGCGCCGAGCGGTGAGTAGTTCCGATCAGGTGAAGGTTGATGAATACCTGGAGTCGGTGCGTGAGACCGAGCAGCGGGTGCGCAAACTGCAGCGACAAACAGCAGATGAAGACGTCACCAAACTCGCTGCCGGCAAACGGCCGGTCGAAGGACTACCGGGTGACTTACGCGAGTACGCGCGAGCCATGTGTGATGTGATTGCACTCGCATTTCAAACGGATCGCACTCGAGTTGCCACGTTGTTGCTGTCACGCGATTTGTCTGGCCAAACTTATCCATTCCTCGGCATTCGCGATGATCACCATAGTTATTCGCATTCCAATACGGGGCCCGAGTACAAGAAGATTGTGAACTTTCACGTGGAGCAATATGCCTATTTAGTGGGACGCTTGGCGGCCATGCAGGAAGGCGATGCCACGGTCCTCGACAACTCCTGCTTGCTCTTCATCTCGGAACACTGGGATGCACATAACTCCAATCAGGTCCCCGTGCTCTTGGCCGGTGGATTGGGCGGCCGCCTCACCACGGGACGGACGCTCGATTACCTCAACGCCGGTAACGACAACCGCAAATTGTGCAGCCTCTATCTGTCGCTGCTCGATCGACTCGGGATGGAACTACCCGAGTTTGGTGATTCCAATCAGCGGCTGACCGGAGTGTAACGGTCGGCACGGTGCGCTCAGGTGTTCGTGAGCATGGCCATGAGGTTGGGAAGTCCTGCACCCTGGTGATAGCGATCGCGTCCCAGGTCATTGCAGTTCTCGAGCAGAATCTTCTTCACCTCATCGGGACGTCCGAGGAATTCCCGACGTACGGACAGGAACGCGGCCAGTAAACCACTCACATGCGGACAGGCCATGCTGGTGCCGCTGTCCTCGCGGTACTCCATTCCCGTATTACCGAAATTGGCTGAGCAGGATTGGATGCGTTCGCCCGGTGCCACGACGTCGGGCTTCGGGCGCCCATCTGCCGTTGGACCTCGGGAAGAAAACCAGGAAACACCATACAGGTGCGGTTTGTCGGAATTGATCGAGCCGACTGCGATGCAGTCGTCGAGGTTCGCGGGATCGCCAATCGAGAGTTGAGTGTTGAGATTAAAGGTACCCGAACCGGTCGACACTTCAATCTGCCCCTCGTTGCCAGCGGCCACGCACACCAGCGTCCCTTGACGCCACAGGTCGCGCAGCTCCTTGCAGATGGGCGAGTATCCGCAGCCGTAAATGGTGGCATCGAAAGGACCACCCAAACTGAGATTCACACCGTGCACCTTCGGAGCTCGCACGACGGCCGTATTTTTCTGGTGAATATGATCCAAGGCCTTGATCACCCAAGCGTCCGTGCCTCCTCCACTATCATCGAGCACTTTGTAAACGATGAGTTTGGCTTGTGGAGCTATTCCCGAGATCGGGTCCATCGTATCCGGCGCACTGCCTGGTATCTGGCCAGTGCCCGCGACAATGCCGCAAACATGGGTGCCATGCCCATCCAGATCACAGTCGGCACCAGTGTGTGTTTTGACATTGGGACCGATTAGTTCCGGAGTTGGTGAATTGGTGGTACAGTCCCAAACCTCCAGAATGGTGTCGTGTTGCTTAAAATGAGGATGCTCCCAGTTCACTCCGGTATCGAGCACGGCCCAGATGACATCTTTTCCCGTCGCCTGATAACTCACTCGACCCGCATCCGCCTTCAGCGGAATGTGCGAACGTTTGAGCAATTTACTTTTGGTCGAGTTCTTCCAGATCGCATAGACGCTTAACTCACGATACTTTTCGGTGAGTGCACGTACTTCATCGCGAGTGAGATTAGCGGCAACATATTTACGTAGACCAATCGCTCCAATCGATGCTGTTAATTCCTCTCGTTCCTTCTTTTTTGGGTGTTCGCCGAGCGTGTTGGCAATCGCAATCGATTCCACCTCGTCGCGCAATTGAGCGATACGGCCGGCAAGCGTTGTCAGGTCATGACGAGACGTTTCCTCCGCAGCATCATCACTTCTGTTTTTCGCGCGTCGTTGCTTGTTCTCCCGCTCATTCCGCTGTTTTTCAGTCTCGTCCACGGCCGCATAGCCCGGCTCCAGTACTTCGATCAACAACGGCACTCGGTAGCTCGGATCGACCGTTTCTTCCACCACATCTCGAGCCACCAGAAAGCGGCCGCCCGAGTCGAAACGCACTTCACTACTGATTAACTGCCGAATCTCTTGGTGCGAGAGATAGCCGATGGAGGAGTGTGGATTAAACTTACGAATCTCGAACGTGCGCTCATTGATGATGAGATGATCTTCAATGGCGACCGTTTTGGCCGCCTTATCATCCGTGAATGTCGTCGGCTGAAAATCGTTCGTCAGGCCTGCATCCAGTGCGACGAGGTCGAGTCGATCGCAGTAGTTCTTCCAGGCTCGAACTTTATCCGGAACCACTAATTGGCGGTTCTCAGCCAAAATGACGTCTTGAACTTCTTGAATGCCGAGCGGTGAGCCCAAGGTCAGGAAGAGATCACAGGCTGGTCGCTTAAAGTCCTCGCTCAGGATGTCATAGGCAATCACCGTACCGAGACTGTGAGCGACAATCACGAAGGGACGGTCGCACTGCTTGATGAGTTCACGCAAGCGGTTCTGCACTTCTTTGCGAATCTTGTCATGGAAAAAGTACTTGGCGACTTCCGGCAGGAGCCATGTAAGAAGTTGTTTGGCGACCGGGATTCGCATCGATTGTGGAAGTGGCAGCGCGCGACTGCCTACGCTCCGAGTGCCGATGGCGGCTGGTCCACTCGACTCACCCACTCGATTGACCAGCGCGGCCAGTAGATCCTGCGCTTTTTGCTGTTTGGCTTTGGGAATACCGGCGTCACTAACGATTTTCTCAAAGTCGAAGTCGAGCGTGGTAACGATCCGTTTTCCGGGATCACGCTGCTGCATGATGGACCGCACCGATTTCGATCGCAGACCGGTGATTTCCGCCTCGTCGTGCATGAGGTTGGCCCAGTAGGCCATACTGGTCGGCTCGTTCCGACCGTCCTGGCCATCCATCGCTTTGCCGAACAAAGCAATGTCCCACTCCCGCTTGAGATCTTCTTTCGGTGCCTGTTGCCCAATGCCATGCACATAAATGACTTTTTTCATCGTGGTTCGTCCGCTAAATGGAAGTAGCTACTGGCACCCGCGGAGCAGTCAATTGCTCGCCGGTGAACACCGTCTACGCCCCTAATCTGCCCACCGCTTCGTTTCGGGACAGATCCTTCGCCTTAGGGGTTTGGAAACTGTTTATCGAGTGGGGTGAGGGATGTCAAGCAAGAGCCGATCCGCAGGCCGCTCGATCGTTCTCTGGGGCTGCTGAAAACTTCCATCGCGGCAGCCGAGATAGGTTCAGCCGATCAGCTTGTAAGCAACCGTTCTTCACTGGTGCTTGCGACGTCGGTCACCTCTCCGAGGTGACTTGCCCGTCGGTCAAACCACAGGAAGTCCGGATGGCCATGTTTTGCCAACCCGCCACGGACCAATGACTTAAAAACTGCACGAACTCGATGGGTACGTAGATTTGTGAAACATTGAGCCAGAAAAATCGAGATTTTTGTCTTCAACTGAGCCGTGAATTCGATTTACGTCTGGATGTAGCCGTCCTGCCAAGAACTTCCATCGCGGAAGCCGAGAGAGGTTCAGCCGATCTACCAAAAACAACAGTTCGACATCCAATCGAAATCGCTCAGGTAAACAAGCATGAATGAAAATACTCCCAGTTTCATCGGACTTTGTTGGTTATTGGTCATTTGGTTGGCGCCAATACCGCTGGGAGCACGGATGCTCAAAAAGAAAGGTTACTCACCTCATTGGATGTGGTTCGGCGTCCTGCCATTCGTTGGCTGGATTGTTGTCGTCGTCGCCTTTCATCTCACTGCAAGCTCGCAGAAGTCGTTAGGAATGACGCCTCCATTTGATGACTACGGTCAATCAAAGCTCGAGCAATACCACAACGGGATGCGGAGTTTAGGTACCGGCTTGATTGTATTGAGCGTTTTTTCGGCCCTTGCCTCGGCAGCGTTTCTCACCGGCAGCCCTTCGAAGGTTCCTGGGCTGTTCGTCGGTATGATGGCCGTTCTCCACCTGGTATTGGGGCTGTTCGCTTTAAAGCTACAGGCGTGGGTTAACTATGTAGTCGCAGCACTGGTAATCGTCTACGTAGTCGCAGCACTGGTAATCGTCGACTTGCCACTGCATCTCTTCATCATTAGCCCTAGCGGTCGATACTTATCAATCATTGCACCGGTCTTTTTTTCTTTATCGGTCAATAACCTTCAGACCCTTCGCAGTGTGCGAGCGGACAGCGCTTCCAGGTGACCACGGAGGCAAACGAAAAAAGGCGAGTTTCCATCGGGGGAAACTCGCCTTATCTATTGGTTGATCTCGTACTGGTTTCGCTCGCCGCTGCTTATCGCCGCGAACGGGAACTACCGATTTCGAGCGATCACTCGCGCGGACGAATGGCACCTGTCAGTCCCGAGAAATCGGCGCGGTCGGCGTCGTGCCACAACGGCAAGCCCATCTCAACTCGCTTCCGTAAAATCTCGATCTTCTCAGGCGAACCAGCCGGAGCGTCCGTGGGAGAAAAGTCAGGCCGAGCGATCGGATCGAAATCCTCGTCATGCCCATACTTCAAAATCGCATCGAATACATTCCGAATGTTGCTCATCATGCACCTCCTTCACAAAAATTATTCTTCTTATCAAGACCGCCCCAGCGATATGCGGGCGGTGAACGTGTCTGATTTCAAACCGGACGCTAGGCCCAGTGCTTTGTTTCTTATCTACCGCCTCTTCGCAGTGGCGTCTAATCTGCGGCTTCTAATCTGCGGCTTCTTATCTGCGGCTTCTTACCTACTGTTTCTTATCTACCCGGGTTAACGTGTTCTTCCCGGACTTTCTATCACGCCAGCTTGACTAAATTACCACCCCAGGATCGCCCCACTCGGCGGTCACCTGTTATCGGCAACCCGAGGTTCCTTTATTCACCCTTACTGACCAATCTACGCCCTTGTTCGCTTCGACCAAAAACGCCCTGAAGCTGCCCCGCAAGGCGACCTCACCGAGCGATTCTGAACGCCACCTGCTGGCTGTAGGCGATGAAGTCAGAGCACGGTATTATTAACGTGACGCGCGGAATGTCAAGTTTTTTGCGGCTGCAGTTGCTGGCCAAAATCCCTGTCAAACCAGACCTTTACGACTGCAACTCCACTCACCACTCCACCTACACCACCATCCCCGACCGCTGCTATCCACCTAACTTAACACCCTCCCACACAGCCACTTCACCGACCCCTCTGACCGTTCACCGTAGCAACGAAAATCAGCGCCGCGCAGAACAACCTTTAAGGGTTAAAATTTCCACACTAACAGATCGCATCAGCGATTGCCGATAGGACCGAAAGGGGAGGTAGGAGATGGCAGAGGATTGGTTTCAGCGCATCGTGAAGCTCGCTCCCAGGCGTCGTGGAGTGCATTTAGTGACGGCGGAGATTTTGGAAAAAATTCCGGAAATTGTTCGGCTGCGAGTCGGTATTCTGCACCTTTTCATCCAGCACACCTCGGCTTCCATTACGATTAACGAAAACGCAGATCCCGACGTGCAGCACGATTTCGAAGCCTCACTCAACGCGCTCGTCCCCGAAGATTTTCCCTATGTCCACACCCTCGAAGGCCCCGATGATATGCCCGCCCACGTCAAGGCTTCACTCCTCGGCGCCGCACTCACCATCCCCATCGCCAACGGTCAACTCCTACTCGGCACTTGGCAAGGAATCTACCTCTGTGAACACCGAAACCACGGCGGCCCGCGCTCCCTCGTCATCACCGCTCACGGTCAAGTTGACTGATTACGATCGTCGCACGAATTTCGATCGTCGCAGCTGGATGCAACATTGCTGGCGACAATCGCTCACCACCGTCCTCGCCGTGACCGCGGCCGCTCCTCTGACATCGTGGGCCAAGTCCGCTACCGAAACTGCTACCGATGCTGCTACGAACACCGCCAGCGCTCTGCCAAACGACCTCGACCTCATCGATTGCCACACGCACTTCTACGATCCCACTCGACCAGAAGGAGTGCCCTGGCCTGGTAAAGGGTCGGATCTCTATCGCCCCGTTCTGCCTCATCACCTGCGGGCTCTCAAGATGCTCCGCCCAGTCACCGGCACCGTGATTGTGGAAGCGAGTCCCTGGGTGGAAGACAACGCCTGGCTGCTCAATCTCGCACGCCAAGACCCATTCATTCTGGGCGTCGTTGGTAACCTTGATCCATTCGCTGCAGAGTTTGCCGAGCGACTACAGCGATTCGCACAGAATCCCATCTTTCGCGGCGTGCGCGTCGCGGTGAATACCCTGCGCCAAGCGCTGGAGCAAAACAAGCTGCAGGGCCTGCAGCAACTGGCTGAACGAAATCTAACACTGGACGTCAATGGCGGCCCCGACACCCCGCAATTGCTCGCCCAAGCCGCTCGTCGACTGCCCAACCTCACGTTCGTGCTCAACCATATCGGTAATGTTGCCATCACGGCTGCGGCACCACCGCGTGCCTGGCAACTGGGTATCACTGCCGCAGCCGCGCAGCCGAATGTCTTCTGCAAGATTTCAGCACTGGTTGAAGGAGCAGCTCGAGATGGTCGGCCGGCACCCAAGAACCTGGAATTCTACCGACCTTACTTGGACGTCGTTTGGCAGGCGTTTGGCGACCAGCGCGTGATCTTCGGCAGCAACTGGCCCGTCAGCGAAACAGCCGCCGACTACGCCACGTTGCAGTCGCTGGCGCTCGGCTACGCCACTCAGCAGGGCGAACCTGCCTTGCGCCGCTTCTGCTCCACGAATTCCCAGCAAGCTTATCGCTGGAAACGGCGAACCTGAGATTCACTGCGCTAGTTCCGCTTCGATATCGGCGAGCAGTTTTTTCAGGTTGGCGGGGCTATCCGGACGAGCGATCAGCTGCTGCAATTCAGCTCGGGCTGCCTGTAGATTTTCACGCGCGGCAGCGGTCTGCTGTAACCCCTGCTGAATGCTTCCCAGCGCATAGCGCACAATCACGCGATCCTGCTGATACTCCTGATTGCCGGGATCTAAATGCAGTAGCTCGTTGAGCGGCTGTAAGGCCTCAGTCCAGGCTTCTAGTGCTCGCTCTGACTGTTGCAACTCCTCCAGCAAGCCCCCGCGACTCATCGCTAACTTCACGAACTCTTCCTGATAATCGGTCACCGTGGGATTACCTAGTGCCAGCGACTGTAGCGGCCCGCGGGCGGCATCGAACATCTCCAGTGCCGCCGCTAGTTCCCCCAGCTCCGCCCGCAATTCTCCCAGCTGCCGACAGACGCTCCCCAGATCCGCTCGCGCCGCCAGCGACCGCGAGTCCGCTTTAAGCACCACATCAAACTCGGCGACCGCCAGCTCATACTCCGCTGCCGCTTTCGCTTTTTCATTTAACGCGAGATAGAGACCGGCGCGCCGCGCAAATCCTTTGGCGTAGTCGCGGCGCACCACCAGCGACTTGGGATCCCGCTGCAGCAGCTCGACTCGCAGCTGCTGCGCTTGCTCCAAAAACTGCAGCGCCCGCTCCTGCTGCTGTTCCCGTTGTTCCACCAGACTGAGATTCATCCAGACGTTCGCCAGCAACCGCTGATAGGACGCCTGGTCGGGAAAACGTTTCGTCAAATCCAGTCGCCAGCGCGCCGCTTCCTCGAACGCTTGCCGAGCAGCTTTCACATGGCCCTGCCGGATACAAAGATTTCCCAGTGCATTCGTGATGTCCGCGAGCGTCTTTTGTCGCTCTTCATCGCTCGGTAACTCCGCCAGCAGTGCTCGCTGCTGAGCGGCTGCTAATTCCAGTTCGCGCGCCGCTTCGACCCACGTGCGCTCATCCAACTGCAATATCATTCCCACTCGAAAGCGCGCCGCCGTGACTCCCTCACGAATCGCTTCATTTTTTCCACTCTCCAATAAAAAATATTGGTAATGCTGCAGTGCTCGTGACAGCAATTCTTTGCGTAGAGTCTGCATACCGGGCTCGTTCAGCAGCTCGTCTTCGCTGACGCGAGTGAACAGATCGTCGACCACTTCGAGCGCCAATTGCAAACGCGATTCCGACTTCAACAGCGCCGCTCGTGTTCGCACGTAGCCGACTGCTGTCGCGGCGACCGCGTAGCAGGTGAGTGCCGCAGCTAAGAGGATCAGCGCTGCAGTGCGCGGATTCCGACGTCCATACCGCCACACTCGACCGACCAGATTGATCGGTCGAGCGACAATCGGATGCCCCTCTAAATAACGCTGCAGATCCTCGGCTAAAGCCAGCGACGAGGCATATCGTTTCGCGGGTTCCTTTTGCAGACACTTCAAGCAGATCGTCTCGAGATCGCGATCGAGCGAGGGATTAAGCCGCCGCGGTGACACCGGTTCAGCACTCGTCACCTGCCTGATCAGCTCGGTCAAACTGGCGGCTTGAAACGGTGGTCGACCCGTCAGCAGGTGATAGAGTGTCGCGCCCAGCGAATAGACATCCGACAGAGCGTCCGCCCGAGTCGAATCGGTCGCCTGTTCGGGTGACATGTAGGCGGGAGTCCCCAGCAACTCACCGGCATGTGTCAGCTCACTGGATCGCTCCATGAATTTCGCTAAGCCGAAATCCGCGAGCAGCGGTCGATCCAATTTGGCGTCGACAAGAATATTGTGAGGCTTCAAATCGCGATGCAGGATGCCTTGGCGATGCGCCTCATGCAGCACTTGAGCAATCGGTGCGAGATACTTGGCGGCCCGCTGCTGGTCGAGCGGCCCGTCGCGCAGCATGTCGGCCAGACTGCTACCCTCAACATAGCGCATCGCATAGTAGTACATCCCCTGGTGTTCACCCACTTCGAAGACGGTCACCAGGTTGTCGTGACTGAGATGAGCAGCCGTTTGGGCTTCTGAGCGAAAGCGATCGAGCGTGCTGGCGCGCGTGTCATCGGGCATCGCTTCCAGGAGATCACGGCGGACTACCTTGAGAGCCACGATGCGCCGAGCGGACAGTTGGCGAGCTCGATAGACGACGCCCATGCCGCCTCGTCCTAGTTCTCCCAGAATCTCGAAGCCGGGCACCTCCGGCCAGCCGGTTTGCTGTTTGAAAATCTCAGCCGCCGCACTGCCATTGCCGCTTTGACCGATCGTGGCGAATTGCTGAGTAGCGAGCGGGTCATCATTTGTGTTTTGGTTCATGGTATGCTGATTCCAGTTCCCAAAACCTCTTCCTCCGCACGACACGACGAAGTACCTATCATGTCCGATGCACAGCCCCGTCGTCCAGATTCTCCTGCAACACCAACCAGCACTCCACCCGTCGATCAACCGCCGAGTCGCGTCGCGCTCATCGTGACCGCCGCACTCGTCCTGACCGTCGTCTTGATCATTCCCCTGGGCACCTGGAGTGTCTTTAAACTATCCAAACCCAATCCTCAATCGAGCTGGTCCAAGCTGTTCAAGTTCTTCGGTGATGAATCGAAGGCCACCAGCGACTCGAACTAACGTCAAACTAAAATCGGTTTGACCAGTTCGCCATGGACGTCGGTGAGCCGGAAATCGCGGCCTTGGAAACGATAGTTCAGTCGCGTGTGATCGATTCCCAGAAGATGCAGAATCGTCGCATTTAAATCGTGCACGTGGACTCCATCGCGCACGATGTTGTAGCAGTAATCATCCGTCTCGCCGTGCGTGTAACCGCCACGAATTCCCGCTCCCGCCAGCAGCATGCTGTAGCAGCGTGGATGATGATCGCGCCCGTAATTGTTTTCACCAATCGCGCCTTGCGAGTAGATCGTACGACCAAACTCGCCGCCCCACACGATCAACGTATCGCGTAGCATGTCGCGCTGCTTGAGATCGTTAATCAGCGCGGCGGTCGCTTGATCCGTGTCGCGACACTGACCACGAATCGCTGTCGGTAATCCTCCGTGATGGTCCCACCCCATGTGGAACAATTGCACGAATCGCACATCGCGTTCGGCTAAACGGCGAGCGAGCAAACAATTGGCGGCATAGCTACCTGGTCGTTTGACATCGGGCCCGTATTGCTCCAGCACGTGCGCCGGCTCTCGTGATACATCGAGCAAGTCGGGAACACTCGCCTGCATCCGAAAGGCCATTTCATACTGACTGATACGAGTCTGAATTTCGGGATCACCTAGCCGATCGAAATGACGTTGATTCAAAGCCGAGAGTCGATCGAGCGTCTGGCGTCGAGCATCGCGATCGATGCCGGGCGGATTTGATAGATAAAGCACCGCGTCGCCCTGATTACGAAACTTCACCCCTTGATGCTTGGATGGCAAAAATCCGGAACCCCAGAGCCGATCATAGAGCGGCTGATCATCGGGGCGACCACTGCCAAACGACGTCAACACCACATAGGCGGGCAAATCCTGATTGACGCTGCCCAGCCCGTAACTCACCCACGACCCGATACTCGGCCGCCCCGCTAACTGCGCGCCAGTCTGACAGAACGTGATCGCTGGATCATGATTAATCGCTTCCGTGTTCATGGTTCGAATGAGGCAGAAGTCATCCGCCAGTTCCGCCATCTTCGGCAGCAGCTCGCTCATCCACATGCCCGACTTACCATGCTGGGCAAACTTGAAGATCGAGGGAGCGACGGGAAAGGTTGCCTGTCCCGAGGTCATCGTCGTCAGCCGTTGGCCTTGTCGAATGGAGTCGGGCAGATTCTCGCCGCGGCGCTTCTCCATCTGCGGCTTGGGATCAAAGAGATCCATCTGCGACGGTGCGCCGGATTGGAATAGGTAAATGATGCGTTTGGCCTTGGCTGCAAAATGCGGCAGCCCCGGCAGTCCCAGACTGGGCGACGCTTGATTCGGCGATGCTTGATTAAGTGGCGACTTGTCTTTTTGCTGCGAGTCTCCTTCCGCCGCCAGCAGTCGCCCCACATTGCCGCCACCGTCTCCAATCAGTTGGCTCAGCGCCGCCCAACCCAGCAGCGTGGATGCGGTTCCCACCGAACCCAACATTTGTCGTCGATCAATCATCGTAAGATCCAGTCTATGATTAATTGAAAAGTGGTCTCGATCATTCTCGCGAAACGAATTCGTCCAGATTGAAGAGGACATTTGCGGCTAAGGTGTAAGCGGCCAGTTCCGCCACATTCAGATTCGCATCGGCACGGGCATCGCCGTAAGAAATAATCTGTTTGGCTTCCTCCGGTCGCGCTTGAAATCGACTCACGTCCTGCTTCCAGCCCTCGGCCAGAACCGCTAATTCTTCCCCCGTGGGATAGCGTCCCAGTGCCAGTACCACCGCCAATCGCAGACGTTCTTCGACCGTCCCCGCCGGACTGTTCATCACGCGTTCACCCAACTTTCGCGCCGCTTCCACAAACGTGATTTCGTTGAGCAGCGATAAAGCTTGCAGCGGCGTATTGGTGCGAGAACGCTTCACCGTACATATCTCTCGATTGGGCGCATCGAAGAGCAGCATGGTCGGTGGAGCGGCCGTGCGTTTCCACACGGTATACAGCGACCGGCGATAAAGCCCCGGCAGCTCATGTTGATAGTTGCGCAAATCCCCGTAGCGACTGGTTTCGTCCCAGACACCCTTCGGCATGTAAGGACGAGCACTCGGCCCACCCACACGACTGTTCAGCAAACCACTGGCGATGAGTGCCTGATCACGAATGATCTCTGCCGGCAGACGAAACCGAGGACCACGGCTGAGTAGCCGATTCTCTGGATCACGCTGCGCGGAATCGGCAGTCCACTGCGTCGACTTGCGATACGTCGCACTGGTCATCACCAAGCGATGAAGCCGTTTCACATCCCACGCTCCAATTGCCTCGGGACCGTCCCCCGACCGCGACTCGCGGAACTCACAGGCCAGCCAGTCCAGCAAGTCCGGATGACTGGGGTACTCGGCCTGCGAACCAAAATTCTCCGAAGTTTTGACAATTCCCACTCCAAACAATTTCTCCCACAGCCGGTTAACCCAGACGCGTGCGGTGAGTGGATTGCTGGGAGCCACGATCCATTGAGCTAGTCCGAGTCGATTCAGGGGAGCACCGGGAGGCAGCCCTGGTAGCGCCGCCGGCAGCCCCATCTCGACCTTGTCACCGCGACGATCATATTGACCTCGAACGAGTAGAAACGCATCGCGCGGTTTGGGCAGCTCCTTCATCACCATGACCGTAGGCAAGTTCTTTTCGAGTTCGGTTTGACGAGCATTCACGGCAGCGATCGCCGCTTCGGCCTGTCGAATGGGACTGTTTTCATTCGCCAGAAAGAACTTCTCGATTTCCGCTCGCTGCTCGGGCTGGCGCTGAGCGGCGGGGACTTCGAGGGCCGACCGCAGGGCCGCTGGAATCTGCGATCCCTTCAGCGTTACCAAGCCCGCTCCAACGGCCGTGGTTGATAAACGGAACCGGCCCATGTTGTGCTGTCCGAGTGCCTCGTGCAGCAGTCGAATCTTGATCGTCGCCTTCTCGGGAATCGTCAGCGGATGCTCCAGCAAAAACATCGCTCGTCGTGGCAATCGCTTGCTGACATCGTTGCCATCCACCGCCCAGCCCTTCGTGGGATTACCAGCGACGACATTCTTGATATCCCAGTTCGCTTGCGAATAATCCGCTTCTGCGCGATTGAATTTACCACGCAGCGGTTCTTTCAAATCAGGAGCCGTCACTTCGAGTTCCACTTTACTCAGCACAAAATTGCCGTTGGGAAATCGGCCCAAGCTTTCGTTCGGCAGGCTGGCGTCGGGGAAGACTTCGAGTAGCACGCCGGTCAACGCGCCCGCTGCCTGGGCCGCGGTAATCTCATAGACATCGTTCGCCGGATTCACTCCGCCGGCGAGATAGCTGCCATCGGATTGACGCGTGAGTGTGGCACCGCCCGTCGATTTCACCGCCGTGGGATCAAGACCGACCCATGTTTGTGTCTCGGCACTCAAACGCTGCCGAAAGCCAGGCTCCCACGCAGCGATCAACTCGGGCAAGCGCTGGCGTTCTTGCTGCAGACGTGCTTCCGCCGCTTTTCGTTCACTGGCTAGTTGCACCATCTGCTGCTCGTAATCGCCCGCGGGCACGGCGACCACCGGATCCGTATTACGCGACTCACCGCCCAGCGTCCCGCTCTCCGCCACATTGTTGAAAAACGCAAAGAACTGATAGAACTCACGCTGCGAAATCGGATCGTACTTGTGATCGTGACAACGGCAGCAGTTGAGTGTCAGCCCGAGCCAGGTGAGTCCGGTGGTTTCGACGCGATCAATCACCGTCTCCACGCGCCACTCTTCCGCGATAATTCCCCCTTCACCATTCAGTCGATGATTGCGATGAAAACCGGTCGCCACCTGCTGGGAACGACTGGCATCCGGCAGCAGATCGCCCGCCAGTTGCTCCACGGTAAATTGATCGAACGGCAGGTTTCGATTGAACGCCGCGATCACCCAGTCGCGCCAGGGCCACATCTGCCGACTGCTATCCACTTGAAATCCATTGCTGTCCGCGTAACGGGCAAAGTCGAGCCACGAGAGCGCCATGCGCTCGCCATATTTGGGCGAGGCGAGCAGCCGGTCCAGCCAGCGCTCATACGCGTCGGGCGGAAGTTCATGGTCCACGTTGGCCGACAGTAAGTCTTCCAAGTCTTCGGGAGTGGGTGGTGAGCCGACCAGGTCCAGAGCCGCTCGGCGCCAGAGCGTTGCTGGTGATGCTTCTGCGGCGAGTGCAAAATTCGATTGTTCTAGTCGAGCGACGACAAACCGATCGACCGGATTGCGCACGGCAGTTGCTGAACTCACACCGGGCAGCGCTGGTCGAACCGGATTTTGAAATGCCCAGTGCCCTTCATACGCTGCACCTGCCGCTACCCAGCGTCGTAACAATTCAGTTTGCGCCGCGGTGATCTGTTTACCGGAATCGGGCGGAGGCATGCGCACGTCCGGATCGGTGGACGTGATGCGCCGTATGATTTCGCTCGCTTCCAGTTTGCCGGGCACAATCGCCCGTGCACCCGACTCCGCCGGCTCCAACGCCTGCTCGCGTTTATCCAACCGCAGACCGGCTTGTCGCTGATTGGCATCTGGACCGTGACATTGAAAACAGGCGTCAGAAAGAATGGGCCGAATGTCGCGATTGAATGTCGGCTCAGCAGCTCCGCTCACCGCCGTCCCCAGCAGCAGGCTCAGCGGCAGCGATACGAGCAGCATCAGCAGTGCTGCGGGGTGCGCCAGCGAGTGCTGCTGTTGCTGCTGTTGCTGCTGTTGCTGCTGTTGCCTTTGGTCGATCATTTCGTATTGCGTCCTGTTCATCGTCACCACCGCCTAAGTCCTGATTGGTGCTTGTTCTGCTTCCAGCATCTCGCCGAATCCGGAAAGCTGCCCGGTATCGCGCATGATCGTGATCCCCAGCACTTCCAAGTCAATACAGTTCGGCTGTTCGCCAAACGGATCTTCGATTTCCACACTCGCCTCTTCCATTCCGAACATGCCGAGCGACAAGACGGCCATGATCAAAGGCGACCACCAGCCAAAGCGCGTGCAAAGCACTAAGGGCAAGGTCGCGAGATAGACGGTGATGAGTAGTTTCGTGAGCGAGACATAGGCGAAGGGCAGCGGTGTTTTCTGAATCTTCTCGCAGCCGCCCTGAGCGCTGACGATCTCTGCGACCAGCGCCTCGGCGTGACGTGTGAGGGCGGAGTTGAGCTGCCCTTCGCGGGCTTGTCGAGCGATCCAGTGCGACATGGCGGCGGCAATGGCGGTCGGCTGATTTCCAAATCGATCCGCCACCTGCCGCAGACTCTCCGGCAAAAACCGCTCCGCCTCGCTCAAATCGCGCAGTCCCCGCAGAGACTGCCGTAAACTAATCGCATAGGAAGCTAGTAGTCCCGCTAGCTCCCGCGAAGAGTTCGTGTAGGCGTTGGCGATGCGGGCCAGGTTACGACTGCAATTCACAATCACACCCCAGTGTGAGCGGCCCTCCCAGTAACGTGCCAACGAGCCGTTCATGCGCACGACCAGCAGGAAGCCGATGAGTGAGCCGAGTACGGTGTGGCCGAAGGGGTCGAGCTTCGCGCCGATGATCTGCATCCGCAGTCCCGTCGTCCACTCCCAAAACTCCGCCCACACCACGAGTTCACAGAAGGCGCAAAACGTCGTCGCAATCACGATTCGCAGAAAACAGCGCGGTAAGGCTGTTCCCCACCAGGAAAAGGTGTTATGCAGCCAACCCTTGTTGCTGTAATTCACATAGCCCATGACGCGCTTAACCAATCGTATGTCGAATCTCTAAATCGCCCGTCGCTAGATCATAAACCAAACCGATGATGCGCAGCGTCCCCCGCTCCACCGCCTCCCGCATCACCACGCTGCGTTCGACCAGAGCTTGCGCGCTCCCAACGACATGTGCGCGAATGGCTTCATCCAGCAATTCACCGGGCTGCTGACGAGCGTGATCGACCGCCGGATAAATCTGCGCTAGCAGCCGTCCGATCGGCCCGTGAACCACGCCCGCTCCAAGTGCTGATTTCACGGCACCACATTTGGCATGACCCATGACCAGCACGAGGCTCACCCCCAGATGCTGAATGGCATATTCCAGGCTCGCTATCTCATAGTCACCGGCTACATGTCCCGCGACGCGAACGACGAATATATCCCCTTGTCCCTGATCGAAAATTACCTCGGGCGACACGCGTGAGTCCGCACATCCCAAGATCGCCGCAAATGGGTATTGCCCCTCGGCATGTCGAGCTCGATCGTCCGGGCTGGTGGAGGTGTTATGGCGAGTGTCATGCAGATAGCGCCAGTGGCCATTCAGGATGCGCAGAAACGCTTCTTCCTTGGTGAGTCCCTGTCCGGGAAGATCGGCTGAACCGGCATTGCCGACCGGTAACTGCTCCGCCGCTGGAATACCCGGTAACACGTCCCCCGGCACCGCTTGCTCACTTCCTTCCGGCCCTGCCATAGATCACCAGCTCCTACCTATTCCGCGCCCCAGCCATCCCTCAGGATGCCACGACCCGATTCTCAGCACGCACCCCAATCCCTAGTCTCCGCCACCCGCCACC
>JBJSXJ010000203.1:0-50145 GCA_046086325.1 Planctomycetota bacterium
GTATTGTCGTAGCGCCGCACGAGTGGACTGGACCATATGCCATTCCATCCGCTTCTTGTCGGTTTGATAACGGGCAAGAACTTTGTTGAGCACTTCAAGGTCCGGCGTGTCACTCGCCAGTTGTGCTTCGAGGTCGCTGGATCCGAGCGTCTCGCGCCAACCTTCGCGCACATCCGGTGGACTGACGAGCAAGGATGCTTCGAGTCGTGCGGCGTGGTAGGCGAGGTTCGCTTTGGCTTGGGCCGCGTCGGCGGCCGTTACCGGTATGAACCGTTCCTTGGCGGCTGCGATAAGCTGCGCGAGTGGCGGTGCCTCTTGGCCGCAAACCAGCGGCAGCGGCAATGACAGCAGCAATAGCAGCAGCGCGAACGGCAGCAGCGTAGCGGCAAGGCCCGTGGACAGGGGAAGGGGAGTGCGGCAGAGTTTTGCGTGAAGTCGAGGCATCCTGGGTCTCCTGACGCCAGCCGATAGCAATCGGTTGGCAAAGCGTAAGCTGGACCAAAGCCCCGTGGATCACCCCGCCGTACATAAGCCCGTGGCAAGCCTCGCTGGCCGCATATCTTCTATATTCTTCGCAAATCCTGCAACCCGACTTTTTTTACATCGCATTCGCCGGTCACTCACGCTACACTGCCGCTTGCTCGCCGATGGAGTCTGGGTGGCGAGTTTTGCCAGTCTGGTTTCGTCGAGCGTTGCCAGGGAGCGTGATGGTGAAGAGGTCAGGGATGAGTGCGCGGTTACGGGTATCAAGCGGGTGCGTGCTGCTGACGCCACTGCTGCTCGGTTGGCTAGTGAGCGGTCAGAGTCTGCGCGCTGAGGAACCGGCCGTGCCCCCGGTCGCACCGACCGCGGCTGCGTCACTGGCCGACGATGCGCTGCTTGGCGGAGCGTGGCTCACCGACTACGCAGCGGCACGCGATCGCGCCAAGCAAGACAAACAGCTACTCTTTATCTTGTTTTACGATGAACGGCGAGCAGCGCTGTTTGAGCGTCTGATCGAGCGGTTGCTGACGGACCCCGATGTGGTGCTGCTACTGCGTCCGCTGGTGAAAGCCAAATTGCCGCTCGGCGCTACCACGGTTTCGGCTCAGGGAGAAACGCTGGTCGTAGCGCGCCATCCCGCCTTTCGCGCGCTGGGGGAGCAGCCTGGCATCGCGCTGGTCGACTATCGCGACGTCGACGGTCAGCAGAATTATCGAGTCCTGAGTACCTATTCATTGGCTGGGTTGCCGCGTGATAATATTGGTTCGGGGCCAACCATTGTCGGTTGGTCAGCGATCGGGCAGTCCATCGGGCAGGAGGAGTGGCGGGATGTTGATGCGTCGCATCATCTTGGCTCTGGGAACGCTGCTGCTCGGCCCGGTCCTGCTGACGAGCCTGGCGTGCGGGAGTCGCGAGACGGGCAGTTCATCACAAGGCAGTTCGTCACAAGGCAATTCATCACTGGGCAATTCATCACGGGGCAATTCATCTCGGGGCGCGAAGCTCGCGGCCGTAGCACCGGGCGATCCGTGGCACGCACGCGACTTGGATTCGGATTACCTCGGTAGTCCAGTTTGTGCGGAGTGCCATGCGGAAGTTGCCAGCCAGTACACCGCTCACCCGATGGCCTACTCGGCACTGGCCCTGAACACGCAGGGTGAACAGCCAAAGTTCGACGACCTGGAGGAATACTCGTCCGGCAGCGACGCGGCGGGTGGTGTGGAGTTTACGAAGAGCGGTGGTCGGCGGTATCGCGTGGAACGCCGCGCGGGTGCGATCTGGCATCATGAAGCGGGCGGGAGTGCGGGGCCGGCGAATGCCGGTAAGTCATCCAGTGCGGCGGATTCGATTCCCGCCTATGACCAAGGCGAGCCGATCACGCTGGCACTCGGTTCGGGAAAACGTGGCCGCTCCTATCTGCTCGACCGCGACGGCTACCTCTTCATGTCGCCGATCTCGTGGTACAGCGCCGAACGCCGCTGGGATTTATCGCCCGAGTATGATCCGCTGCAGCATCCGCGTTTTGAGCGGCCCGCGAACGATCGCTGCTTGTGGTGTCATGCTGGGCGAGTGAACTATGCCGCGGAGCCGACGACCGAGCTTTCGCAGCGGTATGGTGGCGAGCAACATGGTGGAGCGGTCTTTGGCGAAGCGATGATTGGTTGTGAGCGCTGTCACGGACCGGGGCGACGCCATGTGGAAACGCATCGTGCCGCAGGTCGCTGGGACGGTACGCCGACCGGCCGCGGTGATCCCACGATCGTGCAGCCCGCGAACCTGGACAACGATCGACGCGATGCCGTTTGCAATCAATGTCACCTGGTGGGGGAAGCGCAGTTTCTGCGTTACGGACGCCGCAACGGTGATTTCCGGCCCGGCGATCGGATCGGTGATATCTGGGCGATTTTCGTCCGCGGTGGCAGCGGCGCGGCAGATGGCGAGTCGACTCGGGCCGTCAGTCACGTGGAGCAAATGCGGGCGAGTCGTTGTTTTCAGGAGAGTGCCGGGCGGATGAGCTGTACGTCGTGCCACGATCCCCATTCCGTGCCTCACGAAGAGCACCGCGTGGCGTACTTTGACGAGCGCTGCCAGTCGTGCCACGAGCAGCGTGGTTGTACGGAGACGGCTGAGCGGCGTGCGGCTGAGCCCGCGGCCGGTTCGTGCATCGCTTGTCACATGCCACGGTTAGCGGCGACCGACGTGCCGCATACGACTCAAACCGATCATCGCGTGCGACGGCGGATCGGTGCGGGGCCCGAGAAGGCGACCGTGGTGGCTCGCGAGGAGGAAGCCGAGTGGCAGATTTTTGATGATGAACAGCGCGGCTTGCCCGACTGGGAACGGACTCGCGCACGGGCTCTGCTATGGGCTCACGGCGCCGAGCAGCAGCGAGATGCGGAACTGGCGCGGCGTGCCGAGTTACCGCTGCGAGCCAGTTTAGCGCGTGCGAGTAATGATGTGGATGTGCTCGATGCACTGGCGGTTACCTGTGTGCTGCAGGGAAAAAAAGATGAAGCGCTGCGGCACTGGGAAGCTGCGTTGAAACTGGAACCGCAGCGTCACGGAGTGCTCCAGTCGCTGGCGGTCTTCTATCAGAACCAGGGGGAGCCGACACGGGCGCTGAATTACCAGCGGCAATTGCTGGCGGCCAATCCGTGGTATGCGGAGGATCATCACCGGCAGGCTCTGCTACTGCTGCAGTTGGGGCGACTGCCGGAGGCCGCGCGGGCGGTCGCGCGGGCCTGCGAGCTGAATCCGTCGGCGGCTGCGTACCACCAGCTCCGCCAAGAACTCGACCGCCGCCAAGGCCGCCGCTAGGAACACCGCTACGCGCGCCGGTTCGGCAACGGTTACGCTCGCCTGGGAAAAAGCCGGGGAAGAATCCCGTGCCGGTCGCACTTTGGATTCACTTCCGCCCATGTTATGATCACAGCTCTTATAAGGCGTCTTTTCTGGTTTGGTGGGAGTTCGGATTCATCTCATTGGCGAGGGCTGCGAGGCAACTCGGGTTCAGCGTGTGAATTCGCGTCACAGGGCAAAATCTGCCGCAGATCTAACAGCGGCCACGAACGTACCTGGCGGTGAGTCCCGTGCGGGTGCGGTCGGTCGTGGACGGCGGCTGACACAACTGACAATCGCGCTCGCCTGTGCGGCGGGCGCTGTCTGGGCCTATCTGGCTTATGTGGAGCGACCGGTGACGCAGGCGGAGCAGCAGTTGAGCCTGGGAAACGCCAAACGTTCGATCTCGCTGGTGGATTATTATCTAGTCAGTCATCCCCAGGACTCGCGGGCGCTGGCGATCAAGGCACGAGCCCTGGTGGAGCTCAACCGGCCTGCCGAGGCGATTCCGATTTTTGACGAGATTGGGGCGGCGACGATTGCGGATCTGCGAGCCCTCGCTCGCGCGTTCTTGTTGCAAGAGCAATGGTCACGAGCTCAGCCGGTACTGGAGCATATCCTGCGGCTCAAGCCACAAGATCCGGATGCGCTGCATGAGCTGACGGCGAGTCGGGTGCGGACGGGACTGCTGGAGGAGGCACTGGAGACGGCCAAGCAGTTATCGGCAGTGCCGGGGCAGCAGACGCGCGGCTTGGTGATGCAAGCGGCGATCACGAATGATTTAGGCGATCAGAAGCAATCGATCGCACTCTATCGCAGCGTGCTGGAACTCGATCCCGACGCCCGCAATTTGCAGTTGCCGCCCGAGGAGTTTTTCTTGCAGTTTGGCAGTGTGCTGCTGAATTCCGGAAATCCTGATGAAGCGCTGGAGATGCTGGAGCGAACCGTGGCGCTGCGGCCTAATCCCACGGCCTTAATCGGGATCGGCAATGCCAGCAGCCAGCTCAACCAGCGTCCGCGGGCGCTGCAAGCTTGGCAGTCGGCTTTGGAACTGGATCCCCGTAATCGAGCGGCGCGCGAGTCGCTGGCCAAGTCTGCGTTGCAGGACAACGATTTCGAAGCGGCCAAAAAGTGGCTTCTGCCGATTCAAAATAATCCCGATTTACGCAGCAGCACGGCGTTTTTGTTTCAGCGCGTGCTGACGCTGGCGGGTGACAAGGAGGACGGTGCGAAGTGGGCCGAACGAGCGGAAAAGCTGAGGCAGCGTGAACAAACCGAAACGATCCTCGATGAGCTCTTGCTGCGCTCTCCCAAATCTTTCTGGGCCAATGTGGTGCGAGCGCATCAGTTCGCTCAGCTAGGCAACTGGGGGCAGGCCCAAGACATGGTGCAAGAGCTCGTAAAAGTCGAACCGAACGAGCCGTTTCTGCAGAAGTTAAGTGAGGCGGTGCAGAAGCGTGGGACACTGCCGTCGATTGATGAGTTACCGGTCAAGAAGTTTTAGTCTGTTCAGTTATAGTCTGTTCAGCGGGTTTCAGAGGTAAGGCCCGGATTCAAGGAAAAGCAACATGAGTCCCAGCGGTTTGTCCGACCGATTGCTGGCCCGCCGCCGCGGACCGCTGCCTCGTTGGTCGCCCCGATCGGAGCAGTTGCGGTCGCCGATGTGGAAACCGCTGCCGAAGCAACGCTGGGTGCTCCTGCGGTCGCCGGCGAGTGTGACGCTGAGCTGGTTCCTCCTGCTGCTCGTACCCCTGGCTGGTTGTCGCGAACGACCGGCAGGTGATGCCGCGCCAGGCAAGGCCGCTGCCGGTGGCTCGTCGCCGCGCGATGGACGAACGGTCGGTACGGACCGTGGTAAGCCGGGCACATCGGCGGCCGGTGGGGAGGAGTCGGATGAGTTTCGTCCGGTGGAGGTGCTGGGGGATGAGCCGACCGGGGAAATCTGGTTTCGTGACGAGCTTGCCAGCTCGGGCATCGATTTCAAACACGTCTCGGGAAACGACGAAAACAAAGCGTTCCCGGCGGCCAATGGCAGCGGCATCGCGACGCTGGACTATGACCTGGATGGACGAGCCGACTTATATTTTGTCACCGGCACCACGTTTCCGCTCGACTACTCCCGACTTGATCCTGCCAATCGCTGTTATCGCAATGTAGGGGACTGGAAGTTCGTGGAGGTCACGAATCAGACGGGCCTGCGGCACAACGGGTACTCGGCGGGCGTGGCGGTGGGTGACTATGACGCCGATGGCTTCCCCGACGTCTACGTCACCTGTTTCGGTCCCAACGTGCTCTTTCACAACTTAGGCGATGGCACGTTTGAACGGGTGGAGACGACGGCGGGTGTGGATGATGATCGCTGGGGTGCCAGTGCCGCTTGGCTCGACTACGACGACGACGGGCTGCTCGACTTGTATGTCTGCAACTATGCCAAGTGGTCGTTTGATCGCAATCCTTTTTGTGGTGATCGAGCGCGGAACATCCGCATGCACTGCGGTCCGCGAACGGTGGAGGCGGAACCGCATTTGCTTTTTCACAATCAAGGTGACGGCTCGTTTGAGGATCGGCTGCGCGACGCTGGGATTAGCGAGCGACCGGGACGCGGACAAGGAGTGGTGGTCGCTGATCTAAACCAGGATGGCCGAGTTGATATCTATGTTGGCAACGATCTGCATGCCAATTTTTTGTTTATCAACGAAGGGGGCGGAAAGTTTCGCGATGCGACCGAAACATCGGGCGCGGCTTATGATGCCAATGGTAGTCCGCAGGCGAGCATGGGGGTCGACATCGCCGATGTGGATCGCGATGGCTGGCCCGATATCTTCACCACCAATTTCCAACTGGAGTACAACGCCTACTACCGCAATCTGGGCCGCGATTACTTCGTCGATTCGTCGGATCGGATGGGGGTCGTTTCGGACAGCTTGCCGTTTGTTGGCTGGGGGACCCGGTTTGCCGATTTCGACCTCGATGGCTGGTTCGACCTCGTGCTCGTCAATGGCCATGTCGACGACAACCGGCGGCTCTTCAAAGAAAACGCGCCCTATCACCAGCCAGCATTTCTGTATCGCTTTACGGGGGAGCGCATGCTGCGCGTGGGAGCGGATGCGGGGGAATATTTCCGCCAGCGGCATGTGGGGCGAGGGCTACTGCTGAGCGATCTGGACAACGACGGCGACTACGATTTGGTGATGGGTCATCAGGACGCTCCCCCCGCTTTGCTGAAGAACGTCCTGCGGGAATCGCGTGCCGCGCGTGGTACGGGCGAGACGTCATCGATCACCTTGCGATTGGTGGGGCGAGTGGGGAATCGAGACGCGATTGGGGCGCAGATCGAGTGCCAGACGGCGCTGGGAACGGTCTATCAGCAAGTGCAGGGGGGCGGGAGCTACCTTTCGGCCTCAGATTTGCGGCAGATTCTGGCCGTGCCCAGTGCGGCTGGGCCCGACGAGATTCGCGTGCAGGTGCGCTGGCCGGGCGGAGCCCGTTCGCCGCTCACCGGACTGGAGCCGGGAGGCAGGTACGTGGTGGTCGAGCCGCCGGAAGGTAACGACGGAGAAATCCGGATGCGGAAATGGTGAAGTTTTTATTGACAGTGGAGGGATGGAAGGATAAAAAAAAGACCCACTCATTCCGTCTAGGTGGGAAATTCCGGCCTTAGAGCGTAAAACTCGTGCGTTTTCCGCAGGTTTTGCTTGTCGCTGGTCGATTTTCCGAGGGTAGTTCGTGAGCGGCGGACGGGCGTTATTTTAGACAAATTTGGCTGAGCGTTGTTTTTCATTTTTATTGTGAGGAGGCCGTTTATGGCTTGGAGAGGTGCGCGTGGGCTACGCCGAGGGTTCACCTTGGTCGAGCTCCTAGTCGTCATCGCCATCATTGGTATTTTGGTGGCGTTGCTGTTGCCTGCTGTGCAGGCAGCGCGTGAAGCCGCGCGACGATCGCAGTGTGTCAACAACCTGCGACAGATCACGCTGGCGATGCATACATATCATGACACCAATCAGGTGTTCCCGATCACTTATGGCTGGGGGCAAAACGCTGGTGGTGCCTATCAAGCCTATTCCGAGAAGGTGCGGTTGCTGCCGTTCTTGGAACGCAAGGGTGAGTATGATTCGTGGAATCAGAATCACACGATTCCGGACTTCTATCCGGGCTACACGCATGGCGTGTGGGATCCGTGGTGGGGTGGTAACCCACAGTGCTTCAGCGGTCGATTGCCGGTCTTCAACTGCCCGTCGCAACCGAACGATCTGAACGGCGGGAAGGCCAACTTCACCTATTCCATCAATCACGGTACGTCGCACTATCCACCGCACGCTAGCTCGAACCAAGCGATGGCTCGCGAAGGCATGCACAACGGTGTGGCGGCCTACGTTTTTAGCTGGGATGATCCCGGTTGGAACGATTCCGCTGTGAAAATGGCTGCGATCACCGACGGGACCAGTAACACCGCTGCCTACTCGGAGTTTGTGATCCAGAACGCTGCGATCACGAATGGTTCGACGACCATCAAGAAGGAACTGCGCCAACAAGTTTGGACTTGGGCCTCGGGGACGTCGACTCAAGAGGTTCGTCAGTCCTGCTTGTCACAGACGGGCTTGAGTGGCCGGCCTGATATGCGTGGTCGCTCGTGGTCCTGGGCGTTCCTCGGCAATGGTGGCCCTTACAACCACACGATGATGCCGAACGAAAAGAGCTGCCAATCGTATGAAGGTGACTGGCGCGGTTCGAACTTGTTGTCGGCCAGCAGCGAACACACGGGTGGTGTGAACGTCGCCGCAGCGGATGCCTCGGTGAAGTTCGTCGCTGCCAACGTTGATCCGCAGATTTGGTGGGCCTTCGGCACTCGCAACGGTGGCGAACAGCAGCAGGCACCCAACTAAGCTGAACGGCTGATTATCTTGATGACCCCGGAGCGGTTTCTGATCGCTGCCGGGGTGCGACGTGGTTTCAAATTCCCGTGACGGACTTTGCGAGCCGTCTCCGTGAGACGAGTAAACAGAACAGCCGCTGCCGCAACTCTAGTCAGTGCCATCGTGTTATGGTGCTGCCTGTTTTGTGGCAGCGGCTGTCGTCGTTCCCAGGACGCTGGAGCCGGGACAGACGCCGCCCCAGGTGCTGGACGTGGGGCCGACCCAGGTGCCGCAGTCGCCACCGAGTCCCCGCCGCCGACATCCATATCCGATTACGCTCGTAGTAAGCAAAAGTCTGCGGCGGCTAAAGACAAGGCCGCCAAGAAAGAAGCTCCGCGCCCGGCCCTCCTGCCGCGTTTCACCGAGGTGTCTAAGCAGGCCGGTGTAGACTTTCAGTTCTTCAATGATGCGGTGGCTGGCCGCTATTTTCTGCCCGAGATTATGGGCGGTGGTGCCGCGTGGCTCGATTTCGACGGCGACGGGCTGCTCGATTTGGCACTCGTCGATGGCGATCACCTGGAACCTAGCGCAGCCGTCACGCACACCCCCGCCAGTCGCTTCTACCGCAACTTAGGCGGCGGGCGGTTTGTCGACGTCGCCGCCCCCGCTCAATTTATCACGCGCGGCTACTGCCAGGGCTGTGCCGTGGGGGATTACGACGCGGATGGTTTCCCCGATCTGTTCGTCTCGGTCTATGGCGCCGATCTGCTCTTTCACAACGAAGGCGATGGAACTTGGCAGCTCGTGACGGAGCAGGCGGGCACGACGGATGATTTATGGAGCAGCAGTGCCGCCTGGCTCGACGTGGACGCTGACGGCGATCTCGATCTCTATGTCGTGAACTACATGGATGTGACGATCGCCAATAAAAAAGTCTGTCAGTATGACGGGCGGCCGGGCTATTGCGGTCCCGGCGACTATCAAGCGGTCCCGGATCGCTTGTGGCTCAACCAAGGCGACGGCACCTTCGTGGACGGTATCGATGCTTTGGGTTTCACCGTCCCACGCGGCAAAGGACTCGCCCTGACGATCGTCGACTTTGATCACGATTTGCAGCCCGAGATCTATGTGGCCAATGACATGGATGCCAATTTTCTCTTCACACGCAGCAAGTCCGCAGTGTCAACCGCCGAAGCTGCCGCTGGTCCGGGCGGTGATCCTCCTGCCAGTGATCGCACGGGCGGTGGGAGTGATCCGCGGGCGCTCGCAACGAGCGGCCAGCGTCCGCTGTGGATGGAGGTGGCGACGATCGCAGGCTGCGCGGTCGGGGCCAATGGCGAGAACGAGGCGAGTATGGGAATTTCCCTCGCTGACTTTGATGCCGATGGCTTCCCCGATCTCTACCTGACGCATTACTACAATATGAAAAACACGTTCTACCGCAATCTCGGTGGTCTGAGTTTCATCGACGATAGTTTTCGCAGTCGCTCGGCCGCCAATAGCATTCAGTCGTTGGGCTTCGGCACCATCCCGGTCGATTTCGATCGCGACGGAGCGATGGATCTGTTCGTGGCCAACGGACATGTGCTGGGGGCCAAGATTCCTCCCTATGAGATGACACCGCAGTTTTTATGGAACGAGGGGAAAGCTCGCTTTTGGGATGTGAGTGCCGAGGCGGGTGGATATTTTCAGGAGAAATGGGTGGGACGCTGTGCGGCGGGCGGCGACTTCGACAACGATGGCGATCTCGATATCCTCGTCACGCACCTGGAGCGGCCCGTGGCTCTGCTGCGCAACGACACGCCCACCCCAGCGCACTTCTTGGCACTCGACCTGCGTCAAACAACGCGCCTGCCACCGCTCGGCGGACGCGTGGTGGTGGAAGCGGGAGGACGCCGCCACGTCGTGCCGGTGCAAGCGGGCGGGAGCTACCTAGCGTCCCACGACAGCCGACTCCTCATCGGACTCGGCACAAACGTCAACTCCGCCAACGTGGAGATCCACTGGCCCAGCGGTACCGTGCAGACGCTCGAGAACCTGCCGCTTGATCGCTACTGGACGATCTATCCGGATCAGGAACCGCTCCCCACACCCGGAACCACAAGGAACTGATCGATGATTGGTCGTCAGCCGGTCCGCATCCTGCTCCTCGTCGCTCTGGGACTGCTCGCCATCGCGGCGGCGGGTGCGTGGCGTGTCGAGGGTGGGCTGGCGCGTGCCGAACAGATGGCGAAGTTTGGATTATGGTCTGAGGTGCGAACGGAACTGAGCCGTTACCTTTGGCTGCATCCGCAGCGTGAAGAGGCGCTTCTGGCGATGGCGGAGGCGTATTACAACGACGAAGAGTTGCCGGCGGCAGATGCCACGGTGGCCGCTCGCAGTTACCTGGTTCAGGTGCCCGACGATTCACGCTTCGCGGCGATGGCCCGTTCCATGGAAGGACGCATGGAGCTCTTCGTGCTCAATCGACCGCAGCGTGCCGAGCAGTTGTTCGAGCAGGCGCTCACCGTGAACTCGCGAGCGATCGACCCACATTTCATGATCTGGAAGCTGTACGACATGACGGGCCGATCGCATTTATCGGAGGATCATTTCTGGCAGGTTTACGAAGTGACACCGCAGGCGGGACGTGGCAGTCGGCTCCGCGAGTGGTACATGAGTCAGTTTTTTCCCGCGACCGCCAATCCCACACTCGATCAGCTCATGGCGGTCGCCAATCCTCGGGATCCGAATGCCGCGCGCACGGAGGGCGACCGATTTGTGCGTTTTCGCAATTCGGAACCGGATCGGTCGATCGGCTATGCGGCACTGGCCCGCTGGTTTCAGCATGAAGGCGACGCTCAGTTTGCTCAGCAAGTGCTGGATGAGGGACTTGAGAAGGCGGTGGAGCCGGGGCGGGATCCATTTTTTGTTTCCACGCAGGTTTCGATCGCCATCGCACTGGGGGAGTTTGACGGACTCCGGGAACTCATCGAAGAGTGGCCGGAACCGAAGACGGGCTATGAGTACTGGGTCACACGCGGCAATTACAGTCAAGAAGTGGAAGGTGATTTCGCCGCCGCAGTGGAATCGTACGATGAGGCGCTCAAGTATTGGCCGGGGCAGGTCGATTGGCGGACGCTCAATCGCAAAGCGAGCTGCTTGGCTCGGCTTAAACGCGACGCAGACCTCGCTCGCCTGCGCGAACGGATTAAAGTCGTGGAGTCGCTCACAGATAACAAACTGCATGTTTCGCTCCGCGCGGCCTTGGGAGCGATCGACGATCCCGAAAAGCTACAAGCGCTGCAGGATTTTTATGAGCGGTTGGAACGTCCTCGAGAAGCTGCCGGCTGGCGGGAATATATTGCGTGGCTGAGGACTCCTGAAGCTCAGGCCGCTCGATCAGCCGCGGAAACGGCCCCATCGACTGACACGAGAGGCGGGAAACCATAGCATTTTCGAGCGGTAGTTCGTAGACTGTGGAGCTCTTGGTGAGTGATTAGGGGATCGATTCGAGGTTTATGTCCACGGTCACTCGGCCGGACTTATTTTCGATGTGATGTTTATTTTCCAGGCGATGTTTATTTTCTAAGTGGCAAGTGAGAGGAGTTTTTCTCATGCGTACGTTCATGGCGGTGTTGGGGATGGTGGTTCTGATGGGAGCCCTGGGCTGTGGTGGCGGTAAGGCGGAACTGAAGGCCGAAGGCGATTCCTCGCAGAAGCTGGATAACAAGTCACAGGAAGATGTGATGAAGCAGGCGATCGACAAGGCGCCGCCCGAGATGAAGGCCAAGATGGAAGCCCAGATGGAAATGATGAAGAAGATGCAGCAGGGCAACCCCGCCGCTCGCGGCGGCAAGTAAATCGCCGACCGCCACTCACGTCCCACAAGGCAGCCCACTCGAGCTGCCAGGACGATGTGACTAACGGCACGTACGACGGCACGTACGACGGACTTCCAGTCCGTCGCACGGAAACCGCGACAGCAGGCACGATGGAACGTACGACGGACTTCCAGTCCGTCGGTCCGAAACCGCTACAGTAGAAACGACGGACTAGAAGTCCGTCGCACGAAAACCGCGACAGAAGGCTCGATGGAACGTACGACGGACTTCCAGTCCGTCGGTCCGAACTCCCTCTCCGCGTCTCTGTGTCTCCGTGCGCAACCAACCCGTGCCCTCCGTGCGCAACCAACCCCCGCGCAACGAAAACTCACCCTCCGTGCGCGATCCCACCCTGCCCCTCGCCGTCAAAGCCGCAGCAGATCACCAGCGGCTGAGGAGGATACTTGGGAAAGGCGGAGGACTGAAGCGAGCGTTCGCAAAGGATGAAGCGCGAACGCGCAGTTTCGATAAACCGAGCGTGCTGACAACGTTCACAGAGCGACTGGCCACTCGGTCTCAGGATTCGCGTCGGTGAGTTGTTCATGAACGGCTGCTAGTCACCGGATGTAGTTGGAAACTCAAACAACTGTGGACACTACTTACCGGGCCAGTGGCGGGCGAGTTCGATGAGTGTCCGCACGAAACAGCCCGTGCCACCGGCATCTTGCCAGGGTTTAGGACCATCCAAAAAGGCTGGACCGGCGATATCCAGGTGCGTCCAGGGTTTACCCGCCACGAACTCTTCCAGGAATTTGCCGCCCGCCATCGCGCCACCCCAGCGGCCATCGCCCGTGTTCTTGATGTCGGCCACTTCGCTCCGAATGTTGTCTGCATACTCCTTGAACATGGGCAGTTGCCACAGAGGTTCACCGCACACGCGAGCGGCCTGCAGGACGCTATCGCACCACGCTTGATCGTTCGACATGGCACCGGCGACGTCCGTTCCCAAGGCCACCACACACGCTCCGGTCAACGTCGCGAGATCGACAATCTTCGCCGCCCCATGCTGCACGGCAACATCGAGCACATCGGCCAGAACCAAACGACCCTCGGCATCCGTATTCAGCACTTCGATCGTGCGACCGTTGCGAGCTTTCAGGACATCACCCACTTTGTAGGCATCGCCGCTGATCATGTTCTCGACCAGCCCGCACAAGCCGATCACATTGACCGGCAGTTTCAAGAGTGCGATCGCGCGCATGGCGGCCAGCACTGCGGCGGCGCCCGCCATGTCGCACTTCATCGTTTTCATGCTGTCGGTGGGCTTGAGCGACAAGCCACCCGAATCAAACGTCACGCCCTTACCCACCAGCGCCAGCAGCGGCTGCTGCGGCCCCCCGGCTCGATAGGTAAGCTGCACTAAACGCGGTGGTCGCTGGGAGCCACGAGCGACGGCCAACAGCGAATGACAACGCTCGGCTTCCAGTCGATCGCGATCCCAGACTTCCAGTTCCAGATTGGCTTCATCGGCCACTTGCTTAGCAGCCGCAGCAAACGCTTCCGGATACATGTGACTGGGTGGTTCATTCACGAGCTTGCGTGCCAGATTGACGCTCGTACCCAGAATGCGGCCCGATTCCAGGGCGAGATCAGGGACACTGGACCAGCGGAGTTCCGCGAACGGATGCCGGTTCTTTTCCGCTCGATACAGATCCTGTCCGTGACAGCCGACCAGCGAACCGCAGACGGCGCTTTCCAGCAGTTCGGCGGACCAACCTTCGCCCAGAAAAAACGCGACTCGCCGCCGTTCCTTCGCCGCCAACTGCTTGGCCGCCGCCGCCGCCGCTCGATAGGCGGTGCCGCGCTGCAAGCCCTCGCGTTCGCCCAGTCCGACGACCAGGACTTGAGTGGCCTTGAGTCCGGCTGGTGCCAGAATGCTGACCAGTTCCAGAGGTTTGCCCGTGATCTCTTTCGCCGAGCGCAGGCGAGTCAGTGCACCGCCGGTCGCTTCATCGACCTCCGCTGCCGGTCCATCCCAGGCCCCGGACGCATACGCTCCAATTACCACCGCATCCGCTTCCACTTGAGTTACCGATCCATCTGTTGCCAGCACAGGCATAATGACACTCCCTGAAATGATGCGAAGTAAAAAGGCAAAGTAATGGTGCAATGTTTGAAGTTAAGCTGCCAGCGACGACGGCACGTCGAGGAATTCGTAAGCGAGCGGGACGAGCTCGGGGTTAGGTAGTTGAGTTGCCCCGAGTGCGGGCGTTATTCTAGCCCGCTGAAAGCGGTTATCCCAGTCGGGTTAACGGCCAAGCCACAACAGTTCCCCGTAGAACGTCGAACCGCCCTAGGGCACCCTTGGTGACCACGCTTTGACGCCCGCGGCAGCTCCAGGAAAAGGCATAGCGGTGGGATATCGCAGTCTGCGAAATTGCGTTAACGATCTGGCCACCTCAGGTCATCTCGTCGAACTCACCGACGAAGTGGATGCCACGCTGGAGATGGCCGAAATTCAGCGGCGTGTTTATCAAGCCGGCGGCCCCGCCATCCTCTTCAGCCACGTGCGCGGTTGCCGTTTCCCCATGGTGTCGAATTTATTTGGCACGATGGAACGAGCTCGCTATATCTTTCGCGACACATGGGAGAACGTGCGGCGACTGATCGAAATCAAAATTGATCCGCCTGGGGCTCTGCGTCGTCCCTGGCGGTACTGGAAGGCCCCCCTGGCTGCTCTCACCATGCTCCCCAAGCGTCGTCGCTTTGGCCCCGTCCTGACGCATGAAACCACCATCTCCCAATTACCTCAATTAAAATCCTGGCCGGGTGATGCGGGTGGCTTTGTAACTCTGCCGCAGGTCTACACCGAATCCGTCGATCGTCCCGGCTTGATGCAATCGAATTTGGGAATGTATCGAGTGCAACTGACGGGCGCCTCGTATGCAGCGGATCGGGAAATCGGTTTGCACTATCAGATTCATCGCGGGATCGGCGTGCATCACGAAGCGGCTCGCAAAAAAAACGTGCCCCTGCGAGTGAATATCTTTGTGGGAGGATCACCGGCCATGTCGCTAGCGGCTGTCATGCCACTCCCGGAAGGCCTGCCAGAACTGACATTCGCCGGAGCACTCGCCGGCCACCGCATTGCCATGGTGGGACCGCGTGATCAACTGCCAATGTATGGCGAGGCCGACTTTTGTATCAGCGGTACGGTCACAGCCGGCGAGACACTTCTTGAAGGTCCCTTTGGCGATCACTTGGGCTATTACAGTTTGGCGCATCTGTTTCCCGTCATGCGAGTGGATCGTGTCTACCATCGACCAAACGCGATCTGGCCGTTTACGGTGGTTGGTCGACCGCCGCAGGAGGACACGGTTTTCGGAGAACTTATTCACGAACTCACGGGCGACGTGATTCCCACGGTGTTGCCCGGAGTGCGCGCGGTGCATGCGGTCGACGCGGCCGGCGTGCATCCGCTGCTGCTCGCCATCGGCAGCGAACGTTACACTCCCTATGCGTCCACGACTCGGCCACAAGAATTGCTCACTCAGGCCAATGCGATTCTGGGACAAGGGCAATTGTCGCTGGCGAAGTACTTGTGGATCGCCAATGCTGCGGACGATCCACAGCTCAACATCCATCACATCGATGAATTCTTCCAGCACATGCTGCGGCGAGTGGACTGGGAATGGGATCTGCACTTCCAAACTCGTACCACCATCGACACGCTGGATTACTCGGGAACGGGGTTCAATCAAGGTTCAAAAGTTGTGGTGGCAGCGGCCGGGCCAGTACGTCGTGAGTTGCCGACCGACTTGGGGGAACTTCAGGGACGCGGCGATTTACCTGCTGGCTTTGGTGATCCGCGAGTCTGTTTGCCAGGCGTTTTAGCGATCCGCGGGCCGCAGTCGGGAAGCCCACGTTCGCTCGATGGACGAACTGCCCCCGCAACGACGGCCGCCGCCGCCCAGGCGATCGAAGAGCCGCTGAATCGGTTTTGTGCGGCGTTTGACGAACAGCATCCAATCAATCGCTTTCCACTCATCGTGATCGTCGACGACAGTGAATTCACCGCTCGTTCACTGAATAACTTTCTCTGGGTCGTCTTTACGCGCAGTAATCCCGCCAACGACATCTATGGCATTGCCGCGAATACTCGCTACAAACATTGGGGCTGCCGTGGTTCACTCGTCATCGATGCGCGGATAAAACCTCATCACGCGCCACCGCTGGTGGAGGACCCGGAGGTGACGAAGAAGGTTGATGCTCGAGCCGCTCGCGGTGGCCCACTGGCGCGCTGGCTGTAAATCGTTTCTGTTTATGTGGCGAGTTGGTGTTGCATGCCGTTGAGCTTGATCAATCTCGCTGGTTTCTTGCTCGCCGATTCGTACGGAGCGTCAATTCCGGGTGTTGAATGGTTGCTACTCGGATGGCTGATCGTGGTCGGTGCGTGCGTGGGCAGCTTTCTGAATGTCGTCGTGCATCGCTTACCCCTGGGACTCAACGTCGCCTATCCAGCATCGCGCTGTCCCCAGTGTCGTCACGCCATTCGCGGCTACGACAATATTCCTGTCATGAGCTGGCTGCTGCTCCGCGGCAAATGTCGCGACTGCGGTTTACCAATCAGTTGTCGCTATCCAATTGTCGAAGCGGTCGTAGCGCTGGTGAGTGGCATGTTGGCGAGCGTCGATCTATTTGCAAACTGGTGGGGCTGGTCGATCACAGCAAGTGAGTTGAATCCGTGGATATCGTGGATTCCGTGGTGGAGATTCGCTGGCCATTTCGCCCTCGCTGGCACTCTGCTGAGTGCCACGCTGATGGAATATGATCGCCAAGCAGTACCACGGCGACTCTTTTATCCCGTGATCGGCCTGGGACTGCTGACTCTTTGGCTCGTACCGCAAGCCACCGACTGGCCGGTCGGTCGAGATGACTGGTCGTCAGCCGCCGTGGTCCGTTTTCTTCTGGAATTCGCGATCGCCATTTTGGCGGGGCTGCTGATTGCGGTGCTGCGAGAAGGAAACGTCGCACTCGCGCTCACACGCGAAAACTCGGCGCTGCGTGCGATTCGATACTCGCTGCCGCTGGCATTTGGCGCCGTGGAGATCTGGCTAGGTCTGCGGGCGTTGATCGTAGCGCTGGCGCTGGCCGTGGTTGCATGGCTGAGCTACCGCCTACTGATGCCTCGTCGTGACCGTTCTCACAGCAGCGGTAGCTACAGCAGTAGCAGTAGCAGCGGCAGCGGCAGCGGCAGCGGCAGCGGCAGCGGCAGTAGCAGCGGCAGCGGCACGGGAAGTGTCAAACCTGCATTCCCGTTCTTAGCCGCCTTCACGGCACTCATCGTAGCTTACTTTTTTTGGAACTTGTGACAGGAGTCCTTATGGATCCGACCATTGCCGCCAATCGTGACGCGATTTTGTCGTCGCCGAGCTATCGCTTGGCCGAAGCGGATACCGATTTGTTGCGACAGGCCGCGCTGCGTCCCGTGCGTTTACAACTCGAACTATTGAAACCAGAATTGGCGCTGGCCGAGCAGTGTATTCATTCCACGATTGTCGTATTTGGAGGAACTCAGATCGTGGAACGTGAGCCTGCCGAGCGGCGACTGGCCGACGCACACGCTCAATTAGCCGCGAATCCCGAATCAACAGTTGCTCGTCGTGCCGTACAGCGTGCCCAGCGGCTGCTCGATAAGTCGACTTACTATGATGCGGCGCGGGAGTTCGCCAGCTTGGTATCGCGCATGAACCAAGATCAGGTGGGATGCCATTTTGTCATCACGACGGGTGGTGGACCGGGGATCATGGAAGCGGCCAATCGAGGCGCCTATGAAGTGTCAGCCAAATCGATTGGACTCAATATCACGTTGCCCCACGAGCAATCTCCGAATCCGTACATCACTCCACAGCTCTGTTTTCAGTTTCGCTACTTTGCACTGCGAAAAATGCACTTCCTGCTGCGCGCGAAAGCACTGGTGATTTTCCCCGGTGGCTTCGGCACGCTGGATGAACTCTTCGATGCACTCACGCTCCGACAAACGGGCAAACTGCAAGAGATACCGATCATTTTGTATGGGCATGAATACTGGCGCAACGTCTTTGATTTTCAGTTTCTGGCGGATGAAGGCGTCATCGCCGATCGCGATTTAGATTTGATTCAGTATGCGGAATCTCCCGCGCAAGCGTGGGACCAGATCGTGCAATTCCATCAGCAGCGTGGCGAATTCCTCGGTGCACCCACTACCCAGGGCGGTCAATAATTTGGGTCCCTCCGGGCAATCGCAGGGGGCAAATGGAAAAAAGTCACTTCGACCATCAGCGTCTAAAAATCGGCCCGCGCTCGTAGACAGAAAACGCTGACTTGCCACAATAGAGCGTCAGCGTCTCAGTAGTAACCACAGAACGGCGGACCTCATGCAACTTAAAAACATCGTCGTAGCAACCGATTTCTCGACAGCCAGTCGCAAAGCGCTGCAGTTAGCCACCATCCTGGCACGCGACAGCAACGCTCATCTCTGGATCATTCACGTCGCGGAACCCCGAGCGGCTTATACGGTCGGTGGAGTGTATGCCAGTTTTCCAGTCGGAAATGAACTGGCGCAGGAAAGCGAATTGCTACAGCAGTTCGTGCCCGAAGATCCCAAGATCAAGTACTCCCTGCGACTCATCATCGGTGAAGCATCCGAACAGGTCGTCAAGTTTGTGGCCGAGCAGCATGCGGATCTGCTGGTGATCGGGACGCATGGCCGCACGGGACTCACCCGACTCCTCCTGGGAAGCTGCGCGGAAAAGATTCTGCGAACTGCCGCCTGCCCCGTCATCACGCTCAAGGGTTAATTCCCTGATCAAGCTCAAGCAGAAATCAAGCACGCTGGACGTGTCCGGTGACATACGCATCGCCGTCAAGGATGCGCCACTGAGGATCGTCCAGTTGCCAGGCGTCTGCCATCTGTTCGATTCCCGCGCCCCCAATCGCTGACGCGGCACCTGCACCGCCGATCAGCTTGGGAGCGACAAATACGTGCACCTCGTCGATGAGCCCGGCGGATTGGAAGGCACCGAGCAGGGTGGGGCCGCTTTCCAGCAGCACGTTCGTCCAACCACGCCGCGCCATTTCGGCAGCCAGCACCGGCAGCTCCTCCGCCGTGCCACTCGCAGTATTCTGCCAAACGTCGCAGCCCTGCGCTTGTAGTGCCGCTAGTCGGTCCCCGGGAGCACTTGGCGCAACCATGATTAACGTGGGAATCGTTCTCGCTGTTCTCACCAATTGGCAATCAAGCGGGATTTGGGCGTGATGATCGAGCACCACGCGAGTGGCGGTGCGCGGCCCAGGTGGTCGAGCGGTAAGGAGTGGATCATCCTGCACCACCGTGCCTCGCCCAACCACGATCGCATCCATACGACCTCGCAGTTCATGGACCACAGCCCGCGACGCTGGCTGAGAAATCCAGCGACTATCACCGCTGCGCGTGGCAATTTTTCCATCCAGCGTTTGCGCCCATTTGGCAATGAACCAGGGACGTGATTTCGTCACCCGAGTGAGATACGGAGCATTTAGTTTGCGAACTGCTGATTCCAGGATGCCCAGATCGACGACGATCCCAGCCTCCTGCAATCGCCGAATTCCACCTCCCGCCACCGCGGGGAACGGATCCTGCATGCCGATCACCACGCGACGAACTCGCTGCTCCAGCAACGCCTCGACACAGGGTGGAGTCTTACCGTGATGGCAACAGGGCTCGAGGGTTACATAGAGCGTGGCTTGGGGAAGCAGGTGTTGATTCGCGCCCGCAACCGCTCGCAGCGCTTCAATCTCGGCATGCGGTCCACCGAAGCGCTGATGCCAGCCGGCGCCGAGCAGGCGGTCGGCTGTCGTGGATTCGGCTGTCGTGATTTCGGCTGCCGGTGAGACGATGACACAGCCCACCAGCGGATTCGGCTCTACGGCTCCGCGCCCCCGCACGGCGAACTCCAGCGCCTGACGCATCCAGAAATCATCGCGCTCGCTGGCCATACGGCTCCCTCATGCGACGAGGTTAGTCCATGCCGGGCAACCAGAGCTTGGACTTACCCGCCTCACCATCCTTCGCGTGGCCCGCGCCACTGGCGGCAGCGGAACCAGAACCGAAGCTGCTCGCCGTGCCACTAGGAGTCGCTGCGAGACTAGATCCCGGAGTCCAGATTCGGCTTTCACTGGTCTGCACGGCTGGACCGACGAGTGTCGGTCGTCCCGTTACAGGGTCACGAGCCAACAGGCCCATTTTCAAAAGCGCGTAGTCGACCAGATTCTTTTTCTCGGGATCGCTGCCGGCAAACGCATACGACTCCCGGACCAAGCTATAAATGCGATCGTTACGCTGCAGTTCCAGACAGGTCCTGATTAGTCGCAGACCTTGCATGAGCTGGATTTCGCCAAGTTCCTTCGAGAGCCGATAGGCGTCTTCTTGATAGCGATAAAGCTCGTCCGGATCAGGACTGGTCGTGGCCAGGAAATTGAACGCTTTGTATTTAGCTTCCACTTCCAGACTGGAATCGCGACGCAGCAATTCCTGAGCGAAGCGGCGCGCGGCCATCACGAGTCCATTGGAGGTCGCAAAATCGAGCAGCACTTCCAGGTGATTGTCGGTCAAACTTTCGGTTTCCAACCGATGCAAGCGAATGATCGGCAAGTTGGTCATGCCACTCGCCTGGAGATTGAACATTTCCAGCGTTGGCAAGCCCAACCGGCGACGGAGCTTGTTGAAGTCCCACTGATTCAGCTGCGCCAATTCGGTGAGTTCCATTCGCAAGATGCCTGCCAAAAGCCGCAGTCGGTAAGCGGGATCGGCGGCAACTTCCAACGGCGTTTTGTTGTCCAGAGCTGACCATTTGGCGTTGATCCACAGGTCCAGGTTGATCAAGTCGTACAACTTCTCGTTGTGCTCCTGAAACTTACCCCCCGTTAGCTGTTCTTCGGGGATGGTGGTAAGCAACATCCGCTGGGACGCAGGCAAATTGGATGATTCTTTGGTCGTCGTATGGTCGGCACTTAGATAGTCTTTCAGCATTTCCTGGACGTGCTGCATGTCGTCTTCTGTGTACGACAAATCGACCGTTTGGAAGGAAATGCGCGCGGGCTTATCGGTTTGCTTCCCATAAATTGCGAACGAGCAAATCGTGGTGCGAATCGGCTTGGTGCCCACGTGAATGGTCCACGGGTGATCGGCCGACCGTAAGATCGCGCCACCCATCCTGGCGGGCACGTTGTTCTCATCACGATACAATTCCATCACTTCCGCGGGATCGAGCATGACCTGCGGATGAGACCGCAGACACTCTTCTAACCGCTGCAGCGTCTCTGTATCCGCAATCGTATGAACTACGCGACGCAGGCCCATTTTCCAGGGATCATTGGGTTCCAGGAGCTCCGCGATAGCCTCCGCTTCCACGGCATCTTCCAGAGCGACACCCGGCGTTTGCGAGTACTTACGCCACGCAGCTGAACTGATCGTCGCGTTACCCAGCCGCGAACGCAGAATGGCGAGGTTATGCAGAATGGCAGGTTCCAGCGGATAACGACTCGCTAGTTCCTCGAACAATTCCAGGGACCGCCACCAGCGATCTTGTTCCGCCAAGTCTTTCGCTTGATTGAACTCGGCAATCCAAGCTGCATCCGCAGGACCATCCACCAAGAACAAACTTTGGTTCAAGATGGGATGAATCGACTCGTGCCCCTGCATCTCTTGCAGTCGTTCCGATATTTTAAGAACGGGATCCAGTTCAGGCGCTTGCCGTAGAAGCAATTCCAAATAAGCTCGCGCGCCCAGCGGATCGCGCCGCTGAAACAGTAAGTTCGAGATTAAATACATCGCCTCACCAGCCGCACTCGGCGCACCAGAGGCTGGTACTTCAAAGGATCGCTGCAGCTTCTCGATCGCTTCAGCAACATCTCCGCGGATCGCCGCCACGGTGGCCGCCAGCGCATAAGCCATGTTGGTCACCGGCCGGAACTCCAGCAACTGAGTGACCACTTCCTGGGCTTCTTTGGCGCGATTAAGACGGAGTAATTGGCCGCACTTGAGCACCAGAATCGTCGGCCGCATCTTCTTCTTGGCCGCTAACTGATCAAGCTGATCAATCGCCGTAAGGGTTTGACCACCTTCAATCGTGCGCGAGATTTTGTCCAAGTCGCTGATAATGTCCTTCGAACAGCAAAACTTGTACTTCTTTCCGCTACCACAAGAACAGAGCTGATATTGATCAATCGCCATGAGCCGTTAGCAATCCGCAAAAGTTCTGGAAGGGTCCAATCGAAAAACTATTGAGCACAGGATAGTAACAGACCGACGACCAATTTGCGAGCGGCGAGCGGGGGGGGAGGCGGCCTGCGACGGAGGCCGCTTAGGGCCGCCGACCGGGCTCCACAACCACTTCAAAGTCCGCTCCTTTGATCCTCCGCAGCTCCTCATGTAGAGATGGAATGCGCGGATCGGGAGTCACCGATATCGCCCACTCAATCCCGTTGTCGGCGACGAACATGCCGTACCGTTTTAAGCCCTTGAGGATCGCTTGTACCGGTGGCGAGAAACCATTCACGTTAAAGCTGGCTCGCAACCGCAGTCGCTCGCCCATCCGCGGCAGGTTTTCATCCGTTAACTTACTGGCAAAATGCGTCGCCGGATAAACATAGGCACGACGCGACCGTCGCACCGTCACTCGCATCGCATGATCGACCTCGCCCCGCTGCAGCTCATCGTAACGCACCACCGCAGGAAAAATCGGCAAGCCTGCGGCATCAGCGGAGGTCCACCCGTCGGGGCGCAAGCGGTTGCTCGCCAAATCAAAAATCGACGCCTGCCCCGCCGCCCAGCCAGCTCCCGTTTTTCCGAACGTGAAAAACTCATACAAGCGGCGATTGACCGGATCCACGACGATCGCGTGGCGGTCCCCTTCATACTGAGCTGGACGACGTTGTACTGCAGTTAATTCGGGTAGACTGCCATCCGGCCGTCGATAACTCTGCGGCCAACCTTCCACCGGAATCTCGTCCGGGATGGGATACGGCCCGGGATCCGATTCATCCGGATACTCCGCCATCTTCACCTCCACTCGCGGCTGATCCGGCGGTACCAGAATGAATGCCATATCCGGGTTGTAACGGAACGGTTTGTCCGCTCCGATCGAGGCCACGATCTCCTGGGACCGCGGATGCACCGGCCACTCATCCACCAACTCGTGAAACGGATTGTCGGCCGGCAGCACTTCCAGCGCGCTAAGAATCCGATCCGCCTCCGGAGTATCAAATAGGATCGGGCGAGTGATCTTGGGCAGCGTCTGGGCGCGAATCCGTGCAAGTCGAGCGGGATCGACTTTCACGCCAGTCCGCCGAGCCGCATCCTGCGCCACGAGGAATGGCTGCGACTCGGAACTCCCCGGCAGCACGCTCAGCAACAACGCGCCCAGTAACCCCAGCATCAGCCGACGGAACCTCACTACACGCATCGAATTCATTTTGGCCTCTCATACTTTCCATCTGTATCGCTGGCACTGTACAACGACGGAATTGTGCTACGCTCTTGTGTTCGCCATCCGGCACAAGGTGTTCGCCATCCGGCACAAGTTTTTACACATCCAAGACAGCTTTGCTATCAGGGGCAATTATGCCGAGGATTCTCACTGCAGCGCGGTTCGGCCGCCAAGTCTTCTATTTCTGCTTTCTGCTGGCCGTCTCGCTCCTCCGCACAACTGCTGCCCAAGAAACCGCTCCACCAACCAGCCAGGAAAAAAACGGACCGCCAAAGGCCTCGCCTAACCTGCTGGTCGATCCCCTGCCCGCCAGCATCAAGCTGCATGGTGACGTTACCGCCGGGCCGCTGGGCGATGGAACCAAAGAGTACAGTGGCCACGGCCTACGCTTGCATTCCGGCCCAGACCAAAACGGCGATGGTCGACGTGAAGGATATGCCACGGCCACCTATTCATTACCCGCCGGTTCCACTCAGCGCTGGTATCAACTGCGAATTCAAGCTCTCGCTCAAGATGAATTCCGAGTGGCCGAAGATGATCTTTATTTGCGAGTCAATTTTTTTCGAGATGGCGGTAAGAACTCGCTCGACCATGTCAAACAGTCCCTGTATGAAAACGTCGAGCGTGATCGTCAGGCACTCGCTGATCCTGGCACCAATAAAAAATTGGGACGTGCTACTTGGCGAGCCTTCGAACTAACCTTTCGTACTCCGTTTGCCGAAGTCGATACGCTCGAATTACAAATCGGTTTTGGCCATGGCGATGGTGCTGCGGAACGAAATGAATTTTGGGTACGCGAGTGGCAACTCGTCCCGATCCCCGTGCCTGCCGATTACCAGGCACCACAACCGCCGCCCCGCGGTCGCCCCGCAACGGACCGCACACAACTCGTCGCACTCGGTGGTCGCTGGTATTACGATCCCGTTTCGAGCGACCGCACGCCACCGGCGGAGTTCAACTTTCGAAACGCGGAACGGTTGTATTACTTGAGCGATCGTTTGGAACAGCCGTTTGTCGGCAATATGTCCGCTTGGCTACGACGCGGTTACCTCGACAAAGATGGCAAGCTCGTGAAAGAAGATCGATGGATCGATGACAACGTCGTCATCAGCTTCACCAAAACTCACTTGGTCGTGCGGTCGCAAAACCTGCCCAACCATCCCACAGCAGTCTTCCCGGATCGCAGTCGCTCGCTGGATGGAAATCCAAATTACATCCAGCAGCGAGAATCCATCCATCAGATTCCACTCGAGCCGCAAGTGAATCCCAATCATGTAGCCATGAAGAATTCCAATAATAATGACCATGCGCTACCGATGGGACCAATCGGAGTGGCAGTGAACGGGGTCGTGTTTTTCAATCCTTTCGATCACCTACTTGATGAAGATGCCGTTTGGCGACTCGATCGCTGTTGCGGTCATCCCTCACCGCGTTCGCAGTACCACTACCACAAATATCCCGTCTGCGTAAAAACGCCCTGGTCCGATGATGGCCAAGGCCACTCGCCACTCATCGGCTTCGCCAAGGATGGATTTCCCGTTTATGGACCTTACGAGGCGGCGAAGGTACTCGCGAAAGACTCCACCGACCATCCGTTAAACGAGTTTAATTTGCACGAGGATGCGGATCGCGGCCCGCACTACCATGTAACCCCCGGCAAGTTTCCGCACATCTTGGGTGGCTATTGGGGAAAAGTCGAAGCTCAGCGGCCCGGTGGCGATCGCCCACCGCCACCGCCTACTCGCAAAAAAGGCTCCGCGAAGCAGTGATCCCGGGTGGGAGCGGGGAACACGCATTTACGCTTGGAAACGCATTTAGATTTTTTGAAACACAGAGGCACAGAGGGCACAGAGAAAAAAATAAAGAAATAAGAAGGTGTCCGATTCCATTCCCTAAAACCTCTGTGCCCTCTGTGCCTCTGTGTTTTAAAAAACTCTGTGCCCTCTGTGCCTCTGTGTTTCAAAAAAAACCTCCGTACCCTCTGCATTTCCTCCGGTTCAGCGGCCCGGGAAAGCGGAGAGTGCCGCCAGGACTTCGTCGGCGGCTCGGCACCCATGATCAAATGCCTCTTCCAGCAACGCGAGGCCGCTGAGTTCTGTATGCGCGAAATGAATGGTATTCCAGGGGCGAGCTGCTTCGCGCCGGGCGACTCCCCACATAAAACCGGGACGCGGACGAATCATCGCATGGCCCCAGCGTAAAACATCGATGCGTTCGACCAGCGGACGCAGATCGGGATGAGCGCGCTCCAGATCATCCAGGATGCGATCTACCCACTCTTCCCACGTCGAATCCAGCAACTGGCGTCGCTCGGTGGTGCTATTAGTTCCGCAGAGCGGATAATAGTAGGTCCAGATTGTGGGACCATGATCGATCCCCAGTTGATGCGTGGCCGTGACGTAGCCGAGGGACTCGCTGTCGTACAGGACATTGTCCCAGGCGAGCGGAAAACTGCGTTCTCTGGGGCGCTGGCGGAGCTGCAGATTCGCCACGACCCACGAGCCATACTCGAATTCACGCCAGCGCGACCAAGCAGCGAATCCATCATCTTGCACCACGCGCGCGGCAATGAACCGCGGTGCCGCCCAGATTACTCGTCGAGCTCGTATTCCCTGCGACTTTCCATCGGCGCAGCGGAGCGTCACGAGTTCACAACCGTTGCGGCCGGCGCTGACAGGATCGAGTGACCGGAGAGCGGCAACTGCTACTCCCGTTTGCAATCGCGGTCCCACTCGCTGCACTAAATGCTGCACGACCGCACCGTTGCCTGCGGGCCACGTGATGAGCGGCTGATGGCCGGAACGGTCATCACTCATTCGCGACACAAAATAGAACAAGCCGGCCCAGGCACTGGTTTGTTCGAGCGTCGTACCATAGTCATCGCGACAGGCATACTCCGTTATCCAGCGCACTTTAGGTGAATGAATCCGCCGCTGGTCGAGCCATTCAGCAAATGAGATTTCATCCAGTTTGGTAACCAGCGGATCGTCAGAAGCTAAACGCAGCGGCAGGCGAAAAGCCGCTCGCCCCTGCGCATCGCGCCATGCATGCCAAACTTGAAATTCGTCTAACGCGCGCTGCCACTCGGCGCGCTCGTGCGGTGGAGCGTCGAGGAGTGGATCGAGTTCATCGTGCCACTCGCCCTGCAGGAACAGACGCTCTTGCGGTTCACGCACAAGAAACTCTTCGGCCACCCGCGGCTCGCCATGCTCATCGATCGATTCCACAACTTGCATTTCAGTCAACAGGTCAATCAGCTCGCGCTGGTGCGCCTGCGGTACGGGTAGATAATGAGCGGCCCAGGGATGAGCGAAGCCAGCGGTCGTGCCGGCTCGCGATGTCCCTCCAGCCACATCCTCAATTTCTAGAATTTGAAACTTCTCGCAGCCGGCATGCAGAAGTCGCCGAGCGGCCGACAAACCGGCAATTCCGCCGCCCACGATCACCACGTCCAATTCGCTCCAGTCACTCTCGGCGACCACCGGCGGAGCACTGTCCCGCAGACGATGACCGACGGTCATCTGGGTTGGCAAGAAACGACCTTGGATCGGCTGGAGCGGCGGTGCGGAACAGGCGTTAAGTCCGAGCGTGGTGGTCGCGGCGATCGTCACCAGGGCCGTGCGACGTGTGATGCTGAGCTCGGTTGGCTTCGTGGCGGCATCGTCCACTGCATCCCGGCCACTTAGTTCCATGGTCGCGATTCCTGCTCGTAGTAATGCACCAGCATTTGATTGTCGAGGCGATTGATTTCCACCTCGACGCGATTCATATCAGCAGGCAAAGAAAAAAGTGAGGGCAATGTTTGATCGCTCAGAAAACGTGTCTGCCCCTGAACGGCAGCGGCTAATTCGGTGGGAATCTCACAGGACCCAACGCGCGCCAGCACATACCCCCATTCGCCAAACGATGGCACCGTGGCGTGGTAAGGTCGTACCGTGAAGCCCGCGGACTCCCATGTTCGCACAATGCACCAGTACGATTTGCGGGCGATCAGCGGCGACGTGCATTGCATGGCGATGACCGCATCATCCGTCAAGTGGCGACGCAACAAACCAAAAAATCGTGTCGTGTAAAGCTTACCGAGTGCGAAGGAGTTGGGATCGGGGAAATCAATGATGATGGTATCAAACGTTTTCTCTAATGACTCTTGACCAAGCCAGACGTAGGCATCGGCCGCCACCACGGCCACGCGAGGGTCATGCAGCGCCGCAGCATTCAGCACGCGTAGTGGTCCAAATTCCCGAGCCAAACGCGTCATCGCCGGATCAATATCGACCAGAGTAATCTGCTTGACGGTCGGATATTTCAGCAGTTCACGCACCGCCAATCCATCACCTCCCCCGAGCACCAGAATCGAGGATGGATCGGGACGCACTGCACAAGCTGGATGCACCAGCGCCTCGTGGTAACGATATTCGTCCGCGGCGTGAAACTGCAGGTTTCCGTTGAGGAACAATTGGAAACCGTTGGCGGCCCGAGTCACGACGATGCGCTGATACGGCGTAGTCTCTGCGTATACCACCGGATGACTGAACAGCCCTTCTTCGGCGAGCGTCGTCAGGCGATCCGCTTTCCAGATGCCCACGACGAGCAGGGCGATGCAGAGCAATGCGCGCAGCCTCAACCCAACCACACTGCTGGCGAGCAGCGGTCGCAGCAGCCACGTTCCCCACAATCCCACCAGTGCGTTCAAGATCCCGAAGGCCAGCGAGGTTCGCACCAATCCCAGCTTGGGTACCAACAGCAGAGGAAACAGCACCGATGCAAATAGTGCTCCCAAATAGTCAAATGCCAAGACGCGCGAGATGAGGTCAGAAAAATCCAAATGCGACTCGAGAATGCGCATTAAAAGTGGCAGTTCCAAGCCGACCAAAACGCCGATCATAAAGACCACGAGAAACAGCAGCGGCTGAAACCAACTGAGATAAGCGAAGCTGAGAAACAGTAGTGGCGCCGAGCAGCCACCGATCAGCGCTACTCCGAGTTCCACCTCCAGAAAGCAGCGCGCTAGTCCGCGTTTGACAAACCGCGAGAGCCAAGCACCGACGCCGAGTGCCGAGAGATAAACGCCGATGACGAGCGAGAATTGCGTGACCGAATCACCCAGCACATAACTCGCCAGCGTTCCCGCCAACAGCTCGTAAATCAATCCGCACGTCGCGATGACCAGGACGTTGAAATAAAGCAGAAACAATGGCGTGCGCGTTAAGGAACCCGACGGCTCAGCATTCATCAGCAGTCATCCCCAACTCGGTGCCTGTTTTCAACTCGCGATGGCCGCCGCAATGATGATCGAAATACCGATCATCATCGCGCCCAGCATCACGCCCACCGCCACATTCTGATCTTCCTCGATCTCTTTCCGCAGAGAGAATGGCGCTAGGCGACTCACCAGCAGCACACTGAGGGCGAAGAGCACTAGTCCCAATAGCGTAAACACTGCCGCACCGAGCAGACTGCGCACGAGATGGGGTAAGCCCAACCAATCGACCGGCGCTTCGGGCCCCGCTGCTGCTAAGACCACCCCCGCAACGCTCGTCAATTCCGCAATGAGTGTCAACATATTTACTTCCCCCAACTCCAGCCAGAAGAGTTTCCCGAGCCGCTACCGCTGTAGTGACCACCACCCAGTCCACCACCGTAATTGCCGCCGTAATTTGATCCGCTCCCGTAATAGGAGCCCGTGTTTGGCCCGCTGTCCATGTTGAGCGCGGGCAACTTCCAGCCATTCCAGGCTACTACGCCATAGATCAGCGTGACCGCCGCGCCATACATTAAATAAAGTTTTAATTGCATTGAATTCTCGCTTGCCGAATGATGACTGTCATCGCCTTGATGAGCATGAACTAACCGGAGGGATTTTTTCCAGATTTTCTTTCTCGAAATTCAGGCGGTGGACTTTGAATGTAACTGTTTTCTTTTCGTGATCGTTCAAAACTGGAACTGTAAATCGCAAATGAAATCGGTACGACCAGAATGAAGGCCTCGAACATCCAGAAGATACCCGAGCTCACAGTACCTGCCGGCCGCATCATGCTGATCACGCTACTTAATGCAAACAGTCCCAGTGCCAGCAGAAATCCAATCAAGTAGACACGTTTGTCGACCGGATTAGGCTGATGCGGAGCGACTTGAAATCCGGGCGCCAATCGAGGCAGTGAAAACGCTTCTTGGACTTCCTGATGCGGTAAGTAAACACCATGCGAAAAATTGATTTCTTGTGCCGTCAATTCAGCTTGCGGAGGAACCGTGTCTACCTTCGGAGCCGCTTCCAGCTGTGCGGCATATGCTACTGAATCCCCATCCTCATCCTCATCCCGGTCCGCCGACGGGATCGACTTGGGCAGTGGAGGCATGTTGATTTCCACCGAGATCATGTCGGGGGGATTGATGAAATCACAAGCCCACACTCGTTCGCCGCGAGTCACCTTCCAGTAGAATTCGCCGAGCACATAGTTCACGCTGGCGGGACAACGCTGGTAAAGCGAGTAGGTGCGATCTTGGTAGAGGATCTGGGAAGTCACGGCGAATGGTCGGCCGCCAGGCACGGAAACTTCGCCCGGTGCCAGTGGTGTTACGAAACTCCAACTGCCATCGCTATAGACGAGCCAGCGAAAACCCGCCGTTACCTCATACAATAAAAATTCGCTCCACTGGTAAAACTGACCGTCGATCTTGACCATGCGGCGCAGAAAACCAATGACGGTATATTTTACACCTCGCAGTACGCCGATTGTTCCCAGCGGGATGAGGGGCGAGACTTTTTTTTGCTTCAATGTCTGTAAATAGCGGAGCGTGCCTGCAGTGGAATCCAGTTCTGCTTGGCAGTAGGGACAGACCACACGTTCAGTACGATCCGGGGCATGCAGTGATAACGCTCCACCACATTGCGGACAGGCCAGCTGCAAGGCGCCGATCGTGCGCGTCGATTGTTCATCGTCGCTCAGCACCGGTGGACGGAGGCCGATATCCGTTAAGGTGACTTGCTGGCCCAGGTATAAGGTGGCGGGCGTTTCGTCGAAATCGAGCGTCGCAAATTTTCCATTTGGTCCCGAAAGATCGACGTAGCGACGAGTGCGGGCGAAGTCGGGACGAAAAGGCAACTCGCCCGCTGCAGCGGCCAGTCGCGTCGTGCCGAATTCCGCAACTGTGAGCGTCTCTTGGTCATCAATTTGGAGATTCTGACCAACCTCGAGCGCCGTGAAATCAGGAAGCCTTTGAGTGTCTGCCGGCGTCCGCTGAACGGTCACAAAGTAACGCCCCTGCGCCTCGGCGATCCAGATCCACTTGCCGTTGGAAACCAGCGCGTACCATTCGTCCCAAATCGCGCCACTGGCATGCTGATACTGTGAGTGCCCAATCAGTTCAAACGATTTTCCACGGTAGGTACCCGTTTGGCCCAGGTGGAGTGGCGAGAGAGTTTCCACGAGTGCGGCGGTGCGGCCGAGATCCTCCAGCTTGCGATCCCCGCGGGCGACCACCGAACTACAGTGCTCGCAGACCGTGACGAGCGAACTACTGATGTGAAACTCCACCGGTGCCCCGCAGGCTGGACACGGTGCTTCGATACGCTTCATGACCAGACCTCCGTGGCCGGTCGATGGGCGGAATCATGCCGAGCTACGGCGACGTCGATGGCGGTGCTGCCGCCGGGAGGAATTTCGGCCGCACGCGCGACTCGACGGACTACCACCTTCCGTGCTCCTAGAAACTCCGCTAACTGCCGCTCCCAATTCCAATCCGGCCGCGGCCGGCAGCAGTAGAGGTTCCACGAGGCGACGCCACGTTCGGGAAACGTGTGGACGGTAAGATGGGATTCGCTGAGCAGGTAGAGTCCGGTCCAACCACCGGGATCAGGAAACTGGTGCCACAGCGGCTCGCCTACGACGTGCAGATCCAGCTCCGCGATGATGGTTGCGGCAATCGCGCGCAGCACCGCGCCGCTCTGTAATTGCTGCGGCAAACAGTCCGTAGCGTCGACGATCCATTCGTATCCCGTTGGCATGCTGAGTACTGTAGCAAATGCCAGCGAGGTGGTCCAAATAGCGGACCTTAAATGAACAGATCCTTACGAGCAGTATCCGAGATGGCCTGTACCGCCGGATGAACCAGCTTACGTTCCGCTGTGATCGCAAAGAACTGCTCCTTCACATTCGCCAACTCGCCAATCAATTCCACTTCGTGCTGGCGAATAATTTCATCCGCCATCGCCATTGTTCCCGGAAAGAGCCCCTCCCCCGTTTGCCCAAAAGCTTTCATGAGCGCTCGATCTTCAAACTCCCCGCGAATCTGCGGATGATAGTTTTGCTGGTCCAGCCAGGCATCCAGCGCGCGACGGAGTGCCGTGTGACGGGCCGGTAACAGCAGCGGCGCTCCCGTGAGTGATTGGGGAAAATCACGTCGATACCTCTTGGCGAGATTCTTCGAGCCAAAAACTCCCACGGCCGATTCGCCCAGCGAATGATTGAACGCTTTTACTCGCATGGCAGCCGTGACGGGCGAATCGGAAAGTACCAGATCGACACGATGCTGAGTCAATTCCGCCAAGAGTCGTTCGAGTGGATCTTCGACGCAGACGAGGCGCATTTCGGGCAGGATCTGCAGGGCGGGTTCGAGCAGGCGGCGGACCATGAGCTTGGGCATAGCGTCCACGATTCCGACCACCAATCGCACCGGCTTCCCCGAGGTGTGCCCGCGCATGGTATCGGTGAGTTCGCGACCGAGCGAATAGATTTCATCCGCATACCGCAGCACCATCTGACCGGCCTCGGTGAGTTCCAAGGTGCGACCGGCGCGGCGGAAGAGCTTTTGGCCAAAAGCCGTCTCCAGTTTCCGCAGTTGCGTGCTAATCGTGGGCTGACCGACATGCAGAATCTCCGCCGCGCGCTGAATCGTCCCCTCGCGAGCGACCATCCAGAAATACAACAGATGATGATAGTTAAGCCATTCCATACGCTGTTACTTTCCCCACAGAGGCACGATTGATTTGCCAGTTAATACCCGCGTGAGTCATCTGCCGAAACAGCAACTTCGATAACTTCGTTTTTTTCAATCGAACAGCGGTTTTGTTGGAAATTGTTCTTTGCGGTTAGGACGTCGATGATGCGCTGGCGGGCAGCGGTGGGCTGCGGATGCTGGTCGGCTATCGCTCATGGCGTCGTAATTGGCTGTAGTCCGTTGTTGTTTCTGAAAGGTGCAACATGTCTGAGTTCGGAGTTGGTCCCTGGTTGGCGTTCTGCTCCTTCCTGGTCTTCATGCTGGCACTTGATCTGGGTCTGTTTCATCGCCAAGCGCGGGTGGTGAGTTTGCGGGAATCGCTCCTTTGGAGCGGCGTATGGGTATTGATGGCACTCATCTTCGCCGGCGTGGTGCGCGAGCTGGCAGGGCCGGACGTGGCACTGGACTTTCTCACCGGTTACCTGATCGAAAAATCGCTCAGCATCGACAACGTGTTCGTCTTCGCGCTTATTTTTGCGGCGATGAAGGTCCCTCGCGCGTGCGAACATAAGGTGCTGTTCTGGGGAGTGTTCGGTGCGCTGGTGATGCGTTTCATCATGATCTTTGCCGGAGTGGCGCTGCTGGAACGATTCCATTGGCTGCTGTATGTCTTCGCAGCGGTGCTCATTTACAGCGCGGTGAAGATGGTGCGGGATGCAGAGCGAGAGCTGAAGCCCGATGAATATCTGGTGGTGCGATTGTTTCGCCGACTGGTGCCCAGCACCCGAGATTACCGCGCGGGCCGGTTTTGGGTCCGCGAAGGTGGACGCTGGCTGGCCACTCCGCTGCTGCTCGTGCTGATCTTCGTCGAATGGTCGGACGTCGTGTTCGCGGTCGATTCTATTCCCGCTATTTTGGCCGTGACACGCGATCCATTTATTGTGTTCAGCGCCAACGCCATGGCGATTCTGGGACTGCGGTCTCTCTATTTCGCCTTGGCCGGTCTGATGGAGCGTTTCCGCTACTTGCATTACGGATTGGCGGGAATTCTGGGATTCGTCGGACTCAAGATGTTCCTCATGGACGTTTATCCCATCCCCGGAGTTTACAGCTTACTGGTGATTGTGACGCTGGCCGGCGGAGCGGTGCTTTTGTCATGGCTGCGTCCTGCGCCGGAACCGCACTCACTGCTGCAGCAGTCTCGGTAGTTCGCGAGCGAGATCGCCGGAGCGCAAATAGTTGGGTTCATGATGCGACCGACCAACTTGTCGCGACACATTGAAGAATCGGACCTTGTTAGCAGCGGCTCCGAGCGTCTGGGGGGACAAGCCAAGTTCTCCCAGAGTTCTCGGCCGCTCCTGGGGAAACAGCGTGTGATACAGTCGTAAGGCACGATCGGTGGGATTAAAAAGCACCGTCAGACTCTCCACTTCGTCCAGCGCGTGACCAAGTCGCTGGCCGGGTGCAATCCACTCTTGATGCATGGCCGGCGCGATCAACAGAGCGCGAAACAACGATTCCCGCGTTGGACCTGGCAGCGGCGAGCGGCGTCCGTCCCAGTCACCACCAGCATGTAAGTGCAAGGCACTCATCACCACTCGACCACCATAGCTGTACGACACGAAACGAACGGGAGCAGCAGCGGGCCAGCGACTCAGCACTTGGGCCAACTGCCAGCCTTCGGTGTCGCAGCGTTCCGCCTTGGCGCGAATGTCACTGCGAATACGCCGCAAATATCGCTCGCTGGGCCAAGACCAGTAAATCAGCCGGAAAGGTGGCGGGTTGCCGGCCGCCAGCAGCTGATAATAGCGCGCCCCAAATTCGCCGACGGTCGGCGGTTCGGTCCAGTTCCCATGCAGATAAAAAACGGTCGGTAGCTGGGCCGCTGCTTGCCAGAGATCGCCGACCGTCTGGCGCTGCCAGCCCGCGTGGCGGTCATAACGCTGCACGTCCAGCGGAAACCGAGTGAGGGAGTCTGGAAGAAACTGATCGTCCTCCAGTTCGGGTAAGGCGCGCGTGCTGATCTGCCAGAATTCGTCTCCCTGGCGACCTGCCGCCGGGTCTAACTGCCCAGGAGCTGTTGCGGACGGAGACAGTTCGAGCCGAGCGGGCTCTTGGGCTAGCAGCCGTGAGGCTAGCAGCACGGTGGTGACCAGCGTCAGCCAGCTGTAGCCGATCAGACGATCGAGGCCGGGCCATGCCGGAGCTGAAACAGCGCGATGGGCCACAGCGCGATAATTCACAGCACGATAATTCACAGCGCGAAAATTCACAGTGTGATAATGCACAGCGCGATACATCAACGAGAATTCCTGGCGATGCTGAACGAAGCGAGGGAGTTGAGCTGACAAAAACTACGCAGGCCGCACGAATTACCTGCTCGCTTTTTCCGATTTCACACGATTACTCTAGCACTCATTCTTGGAAATCGTGGAATCTCGTCCGAAACTAGCAAAAAAAACTCAACGAACATTTGCCTCTCTACGACTGCGGTGTATGGTTGCGGGCGTTCGCTGATGACCACCGGCAACGCACTCAACCGTACGACTGGGACGTGTTTTTCACGGGAAAACACGGCATACAAAGCGATGACGAGCTGGCTCTTTTTTGGGAGACGAGTGACATGAAACGGATGATCCTGCTGACGGCACTGGCCGCTTTGGCATTGTCCACTTCGAGTGGCTGCCGACTGTTTGGACGACATGGCGATCGATGCGATCCTTGCAGCATCAGCCAACATGACGGCGGTTCTCTGCCGATGATGAATGGTAGTGGGACGACGATCCTGCCAACACCCGCACCAACGACAACCAATCATCATGTTCTGCCCGGACCGGTCGAACCGACCAGCTAAGGCAAACTCCGATACCGATTTCGACGTTGGGTGGCACGGTGGGCCGTCGCTCCTGGTTTTCATACCAAGTGACGGCTCGCGGTGCCTTTTTTTATGCGCCGCCAGCGGAGGAGGGAGCTTCCATGCGTGCGTTCTTCACCCCGATCGTGCTCTGCTTATTGCTCGGGACCAGCCTGGTCACCCTGCCCTGCTCGCCCGCCTGGGCTCAGTTTGGAGCCGCCGCGCAGGCCGATCGCGACGGGCTCGGCGTACGCTTCGACAAACAGATGACGCAGCGCTGGCAAGTCGGCGTGATCATCAACACCAAAGCACCCTGCGGCGGCATCACCGCCTCGGTCCCCGTCCCCACGGACTGGCCCGAACAAACGGTCAAAGTCGTGAAGGAGGAATTCTCTCCCCAAGTTCGCAAGGTGAATTACCGCATGGTTGAGGGTGGCGTGCGGCAAATGGTTCTGGATATCCCCATGATCAATGCCGGGGATCAGGTACGCGCCCTCGTGACATTTGAAGTGACTCGCAGTTCCATCCTCCCGCCACCGGACACCAGCGCCCTGAAACTCGTCGAGAAAACTCCGCGCGAACTGAGCAAGTTCCTCGAACCAAGTCCCTTCATCGAAAGCCGCGATCCGCTGATCCGCAAAGCCGCTCTGGAGGTTTTTGCTACCGATTCACCCACGGATGATTGGACCAAGGTGGAGATGATTTACGACTGGGTGCGTCAGCATGTGGAATACTTCGAGGGCCCGCTCAAAGGTGCCGTCCAAGCCTTGAAGGACAAGAAAGGTGATTGCGAGGAACTGACCTCGCTGTTCGTCGCCATCTGTCGAGTTCACAAAATACCGGCACGCATGGTGTGGGTGCCCGATCATTGTTATCCCGAATTTTATATGGTGGATGACAAGGGCAAGGGACACTGGATTCCGTGCCAAGCCGCCGGCGCCCGCAGCTTTGGTGGAATTCCTGAATTCCGCCCCGTCCTCCAAAAAGGCGATAATTTCAAAGTGCCCGACCAAAAGGAACCACAGCGCTATGTCGCTGAGTTTTTGAAAGGCAAGAAAGTTACCGTCGCACCGCAGATCGAATGGGTCCGACAATTACTCCCGGCTGAATAACACGACACGAGCGGGCCACATCACACCTCGCCCACCAAGATTGCTGCGCATGACAAACTTAATCCCAATCGCGTATCTCAACGGACGTTTACTACCCTTTAGCGAAGTGAGTTTACCGCCATACGACGCTGGGTTCGTGCAAGGCACCACCGTGGGCGAGCAATTGCGCACCTTCGGTGGACGACTCTATCGACTCGATGAGCACCTCCAGCGACTCGAAAATTCGCTGGCAATTCTCGGCGTGCAAGCACCCGTCTCACTAGGAACGATCGGCGAACTGGCGCGCTCGATCAGCCGTTACAATCACGCACTGCTGGCAGACGGCGACGATTTAGGACTGAGCATTTTCGTCACGCCCGGTATCTACTCCGCGTTCGCTCCCCCAACCGCTCTCCCATCACCAACGCTCTGCATTCACACCTATCCGCTTGGATTTCAACTCTTTGCGGGTCGTTATGAGTCGGGCCAGCGGTTGGTGGTGAGCAAGATTCGGCAAGTGCCGGTGGAGTGCTGGCCTGCGGAGCTGAAATGTCGCAGCCGCATGCATTACTACTTAGCAGACCGCGAAGCTCGACAGATCGATGCCGACGCCCGCGCTATTCTGCTCGACCTCGAGGGCTACGTGGTGGAAGCCTCGACTGCCAACATCGTTTTTTACTTCGCCGACGAAGGCCTCGTATCGCCTCCTCGCGATAAGATTCTGCCCGGGATCAGTGTCGCCGTGTTGGCGGAAGTCGCTCGGGAACTGAACATTCCCTTTCACGAACGCGACGTTCGGCCCGCAGAGGGTGAGCGCGCGACCGAGATTTATCTGACGAGCACTTCACCCTGCCTGCTCCCTTGCACCGGCTGGAATGGCAAATCCGTTGGATCGGGCCAGCCTGGTCCGATGTTTCGCCGTCTGCTGACGGCCTGGAGCCAGCGCGTGGGTGTCGATATTCAGCGTCAGGCCGAGCGATTCGCGCGCCGCGCTGTTTGAAGGCAGCCTGTAGGCTGGAGGCGCGGCGATTCGCTATAATCCCGCCGTCACTTTCCAGCGTTCCCATCGCCTTCACAGCCCCTTGCCGTGCAGTGTTCCACGATGCCTGTCGTGCCATCACTGCCCAGCATCAAGCCTCGCACCCCATGACTACCACATCGCGCCGAGCCTGCCTTACCGATTCTCTCTGCACTCTCCTTAGCCTCTTCCTAGCGATCAGCTCCGCAACTCTGCTGCCCGTGCTCGCCAGCGACTCCGCACCGACAGCCGCGACAGCCGCGACAGCCGCGACAGCCGTGACAGCCACGACAGCCAAAGCAGCTCGTCCCAATGTCATCATCGTGATGCTCGACGATCTTGGCTGGGCGGATCTCGGCTGCTACGGCAGTAAATTCCATCGCACTCCACGTATTGATCAATGGGCCACCACCGGCACGCGCTTCACCCAAGCCTACGCCGCTTGTCCCGTTTGTTCCCCCACTCGCGCTGCCTTGCAGACGGGCAAATGGCCAGCGCGACTGCAGCTCACCGACTGGTTACCGGGTCGCCCCGATCGTCCCGATCAACGGTTGAAGCGCCCCGAACTTCGTCAGCAATTGCCGCTCGACGAAGTCACGCTCGCCGAGCGTTTGCAAGCCGCAGGTTACGCCACCGCTCATATCGGCAAATGGCACCTGGGAGGCGTTGGCTTCGAGCCCACGCGTCACGGTTTCTCACTCAACATCGCCGGCGATCACACCGGCACACCGCTCAGCTATTTCGCTCCTTATCGAGCGGGCGACCGAGTCATGCCAGGACTCGAACAGGCACCGCCGAACGAATATCTGACGGATCGTCTGAGCGACGAGGCGCTCCGGTTTGTGGATCAGCATCGCGATCAGCCATTCTTTTTGCACTTGGCGCATTACGCCGTGCACACGCCGATGTCAGCACCGGAGTCGAGTGTGGCGGAGTTTCCAGCCGCTGGTCCTTTTCGTGGACAACAGAACAATCCGACTTACGCCGCGATGTTGGCCGCCGTCGATAAAGGCTTTGGACGTATCGTGGATCGCTTGCGTGAACTGCAGTTGACCGAGCGCACGATCATCGTCTTTACATCCGACAACGGTGGCTTGGCGACCACCGAGGGACCACGCACACCGGCCACCAGCAACGCACCACTTCGCGATGGCAAAGGATTTCTCTACGAAGGCGGCATTCGAGTGCCACTGGTCTTGAGTGGACCGGGAATTCGAGCGGGCGAGACAGCCGCGTTTCCCACATCGACGGTCGACCTACTGCCCACTCTGCTGTCCCTCTGCCAAGTCGCCGACGACCTGCCGCGCGACGGCGTGAATTTACAGCCCACGCTAGCCGGTGCCGCGCAGCCCGCACGCGAAGCATTGTTCTGGCACTATCCTCATTACGCCAACCAAGGCTCCCGCCCCGGTGGAGCGATCCGCCAAGGTGATTACAAATTAATTGAGTTCTACGAGACTGGTCGACACGAATTGTTTCAGGTCGCGGCTGATATGAGTGAAACTCGGAACCTGGCCGAACAGGAACCCGATCGCGTCAAGCAGATGGCGCAGAAACTGGCCGAGTGGCGGCAGAGCGTCGCGGCTCAAATGCCCACGCCCAACCCCGACTATCGCCCGCACCTGCCCGACGCGGAAGGACGCATCGTCCTGCCTGCTCGTACGGCCGACGTCCATGGAGTGATGCTGCGTTACGAACCGATGCCTCATAAAAACACACTCGGCTTCTGGGTTCGCAAAGAGGATTGGGCGGAGTGGGCTATCGAAGTGACGAAGGCTGGCAGTTACGAACTGGAAGTACACCAGGGCTGTGGCAATGGCAGCGGCGGCGCTCAAGTCGACTGGTCAATCGGTGACCAGACCGTCTCGATGACCGTCCAGGAAACAGGCGGCTTTCAGAATTTCGTACCGCGCCGCATCGGCACCTTGAAATTCACTCAGCCCGGCCGTTATACACTCACCGTGAAACCCCAAACCAAGCCCGGTCCCGCCGTCATGGATGTCCGGCAAGTCGTGCTGCATCCCACAACCAATTGACGGACAGACGACCAAAACAATTTTCGCCTCTCTATTCATTCACCTCCATTTGCGGAGACGCTCCGTATGCAACGGCTTTTTTACTCACGCCAGTCGGTGGAACGTTCGTTTCGCTGCGAGACAGTCGCCGCATCTTCAACTTTGCATCGTCATCCGCGCTTGCATAGCCAATCGGACTTGCATGGCCAATCGGTCTTGCATCGCCAATCGCGTTTGCACCGCCGTCGCCGCCCGCTGGCCGTGCAGCTTGCCGCGCTGCTGGCCGTCGCTTTCTGGATGGGCGGAACTTCGCCCCACTCCGACTGGTCGTGGTCGCCCGGCAGCGTCGCGATCGCGCAAACACCAAACAGTAAAACAGCGGTGACTCGAACCAACATCGCTCAGTCGCGCGTGGAAGCCGACGGCGAGCGCCCACTGGGCTGGGTCGATCTGTCGCTGCTCGTCTCCCAACGCTGGCCTGCGTTCTGGCCAGTCGGAGGTTTGACGCCCTACACGCGCGTGCCACGTCATCGAGTTGGTCCGCAGCCACTTAATCGCGATCTGATTTTCATGGACGAGCACACCGGTACGCAGTGGGATGCGCCGGCCCACTTTGTCCCACCACCCAATAGTGGTTTGGCAGGTGCGGGCCCCATGGGTTTAGTCACCAGCGAGAAGGTACCGATCTGGCAGTTTTTTGGCGAAGCCTGTGTGATCGATATCACACGCCATATCGACGATGCTCGACCAGGCGAAAGTTTCTTGATCACTCCGGAGATTGTGCAAGCGTGGGAAGAGCAGCATCGTCCTCTCGGCCCCGGCGATATCGTGCTCTTCCGCAGTGACTACAGCGATCGCTACTACAAGCCGCTGCCGGCTGGCCGTCGTTTCGTGGAAACGGCGCTGGCACAAGAAACACCGGGCTGGCCCGGTCCCACTCCCGAATGCATGAAGTACCTCGGCGAGAAAAAGGTGACGGCGGCTGGTATCGATAGCGCCAGCATGGGGCCGCTGCCGAATTTAGCGGCCGCCACGCATCAAGCCGGCGGACAGTATGGCTTGATTTGGGCCGAGTGCCTGACAGGGCTGGGGCAGTTACCAGCCACGGGCGGTTTTTATGCTTTGCTGGCTGCCAAGCATGCCGGCGGATCGGGCGGTGAAGCCCGCGCGATCGCGATCGCCGATGAATCACTGGCCGCGCCCCTAATCGCCGCTGCCAAGGCCAAACGAGTCTACGATCTCTCGGTCTTGCTCGATGAAGATTACCCCATCACGTTTCCGGGCGATAAGCCGGGGACGGAAGGCACCCGCTACCTCGGCAAAACACTCAATAAGTTTGACCCCAGCTACGGGCCGTTTTTTGCACGCACGCATACGATGGACAGTCACGTCGGGACTCACCTAGTCCCCACAGCCTGTGCCCTGCCCGCCGACGCGGGCTTCAACAACAGCTCGTATCCGGCTGATATTCAAGCCCTCATGCAGAAGTATGAGTTGTCGTTTGGACCGCGCGCCAGCGGTGGCAAAACCGCCGACAAAACTCCGCTCGAGCAAACCTGCGGCTTGGCACATGTGGTCGACGTTCGCCAGCTGGTGGGTACTACCGAAAAAAATCAGTGGCCAGCATCACCGCTAATCACCCGCGAACTGCTCGAAAGCCATGAGGCAGAGGTTCGTAAATTCAGACCCGGTGAGATCGTCGTCCTCTGGTCCGGCTATAGCACTCAGCACAACAAAAAATTTCCCGAGGGCAAACGACTCTACGCCGATGCCATCGCGGGTGACGCCGAAGCCTGGCCCGCCCTCGACCCGCTCGCCATCAAGTTTTTCGCGGAGCGCGGCATTCGCTGCGTCGCCACGGACAGCCCGCAACTGGGCAGCGTGCGACGCGATGAATCCTTGCCGTTGTACTGGGCAGCCGCTTCGCGTGATATTTGTCTGATCGAGTTCCTGACGAATGTCGAGGCGATTGCCAGTAAACCGGCCTACCTGATTTTCGCGCCCATCAAAATTGAAGGCAATCATGGCGGGCATGGTCGAGCGGTCGCACTACTGGCTGAGTAACCTGAAACCAAGAGCGGAAAGATATGAACGCGAACATCGGGAAACAATTGCACAACTGCCGGGGCGTGACCAGTAATAATTCGAACCCCAGCGGCCGGCTCAGGATTCTTTCTTACTCACTGACATGTCTGCTGACACTAGCTTTCATGCTCGCGCCGGCAGAGATCACGAGCCGCTCCCTGATGGCTCAGGAAAAGAGCAGTCCGTCGACAAGCGCCGGCGACAGCAAGTTGACTCCCAAAAAAATCGTGCTCGTTGCTGGTCGTCCGTCACATCCACCACGCATGCACGAGTTCAATGCCGGTGTGCAGCTGCTGGCCAAGTGCCTGAAAGATTTTCCCGCGCTGCAAGTTGAAGTCGTGCTCAATGGCTGGCCAGCTAAGGAAGAGGCCACGTTCGCGCAGGCAGCGGCCGTCGTGTTTTACATGGATGGCGGCGGCGGTCATGAAGTGGTGCAAGAGAAGGGACGACGACTGGAATTAGTGGAATCGTGGGCCAAGCAGGGTGTGGGGCTAGGCTTCATGCACTTCGGTGTGGAAGTTGTACCCGATCAAGCGGGCGCTCAATTCAAACGCTGGATTGGTGGTCACTATGAGCACATGTTCTCCTGCAATCCGATCTGGTCGCCGCAGTTCAATCAGCTGCCGGACCATCCGATCACTCGCGGCGTCAAACCGTTCAGCGTTAAAGATGAATGGTATTTCAACATGCGTTTCGTCGCAGACGCCAGCGGCAATGAACCTCGCACGATCGATGGCCTGAAATTCACGCCGATCCTCGTCGCCTCACCATCAGACGAAGTGCGTGATGGCCCGTACGTTTATCCGCGTGGTCCATATCCTCATATTCAAGCGAATAAAGGGCGAGCCGAGGCGATGATGTGGTCAGTGGAACGATCCGATGGCGGCCGAGGCTTCGGTTTCACGGGCGGACATTTCCACGACAATTGGGGAAATAACGACTTCCGCAAAACGATTCTCAATGCCTTCGCCTGGCTGGCCAAAGTTGAAGTCCCCGCCGGTGGCATCGAGTCGAAAGTGGACGAAGCAGACCTGGAAGCGAATCTCGATCCCAAACCCGGCTCGAAACCCAAAGCAGCTACCACCAAGTAGCTCACGACCGATACCCCACATCATGCTCAACCTGCAATCCACCACGAGTGCCCGCTGGCTCGCCCAAGTCGAGCAGCATCTGCCGGAGATTCTGATCGATCATGCGCACTGCGAACGAAAAGCAGCCGGGACGGCGTTGAATCTCCTGTTCGCTTACGTCGAAAACCTCGACCTCTGCCGGTCGATGACGGAAATCGTGAACGAAGAGCTCGCGCATTTTCAACTGGTCACCGATCTACTGGAGCGACGTGGCATTCGCTTTCGCCGTCTCGTTCCCAGCAACTACGGTCGACAACTGAATGAACTCGTCCGCAAGAATGAACCGGGACGAGCCATCGATCGGCTACTCGTCGCGGGACTCATTGAAGCTCGTTCGTGTGAACGGTTCGACCTGCTGAGAAAGCATGTGCCGGATGCGGAACTAGCCGCCTTCTATGACGGGCTCTTCGAAAGCGAAGCTCGTCATCACAGTACCTACGTGCGACTCGCCAAACAGTTTGGCACGGATGACGAGGTGCACGCGCGACTCAGCGAATTAGCGGCGGCCGAAGCTGAGATCATCGGTCGCGGCGATGAACTACCTCGCATGCATTCATGACCGGCTACGCGAGTAGGAAGCAGGGCGAGTGTACCGCGGACTGTGAGGCGGAGTAGGACGATCCGCCTTGGCGTCCGGATGTCGAGATCTCGGTACTGAGGGACTCAGCTCCGAGTCGGCTGGTGCATCACCAAAGTAGGGACTGATCGGCACTACCGCCTGCTGCTTGCTGGCGGCAGCCGACGGCTGATGAGTATGGTTGGCGTCTGCTCCGTCGGCACCACAAGCACTACAGCCTGCTCCATCACACTGATCGCAATCGACGTCATCACAGCATTCGTTTCCACGGCAACCGCGGAGCGCCTGCCAGAAACCGCCGAGCGGTCGGCGGGGACCACAAGCCTGATGCCCATTCCAATTGCCATACGCGTCACACGGATCACAGGCTTCCGGCGGGTCGCTCAGCCATTCATCCCAGTACACGTCGCCGCACGAGGAGCCGCAGCTGAGCAAGCGATTGAGTCCTTGCACGATTGGCCCGCCGCGGGGCGTTCCACAATCAGAGCCAAAGCCATTTCTCGCGCAGCTTGCCGGACGATTTGCACAGCAGCCGGTCAGCAAGCAACCGGCCACGATGGCGATCATCAGCCCAGCGGCGTACGTTCCACGATTCCTAAGACTTCGCATACCAAGCCTTCGCATGACAAGAATTCCTTGTCGAGTATCCTGGAAGACCATTTTCCAATTTGAAAATGGTTCACTCTCTTCCTCGTCTATCGGCCACGCTCCCGCAGAAATCGAGAAAATCGTTACAATCGTCAGAATTGATGCGACTGGCACGAGTTAGCCCACCGGAGAAACCGCTGAAATGCCCGCCGATCCTGCCCAAACTCACGTTGTCAAAACGTTCGATCATACGAGTCCCCTCATGGCGTGCCGGTTTGATCCGACTGGAAAGTGGCTCTTTGCCGGTGCGGAAGATCAGCGAATCTGGCGCTGGGAATTGGCTACTGGAACCAAAACGGAACTGGCCGCACACGACAGTTGGGTGCGAGCCATCGGCTTCACACCCAGCGGCGACGTGCTCGCCACCGGCGGCTACGATGGTCGTCTGATTCTCTGGCCGACGACGGCCGAAAAACCAACTCCGCAGCGCACCATCGACGCTCATCAAGGTTGGCTGCGCGCGTTATCGGTTAGTCCCGACGGCCAGTGGCTCGTTACCTGCGGCAACGATCGACTCGTGAAAATCTGGCGTCTCTCGGATGGCACGTTGATTCGCACGTTAGAGGGCCATGAATCTCACGTCTGGAATGTGGCCGTTCATCCCGGAGGTAAAGACATCATCTCGGGTGACTTAAAAGCCAACTTCATTCACTGGGACGCCGAGTCTGGCCAGATCAAACGAAAGTTCACCCTCGCGACACTCTACAAATACGACACTGGATTTCTGGCCGATATCGGCGGACCGCACAGTATGGCCTTCTCTCCCGATGGAAAACTGCTCGCCGCTGGCGGTATCACGAACGTCACGAATGCGTTTGCCGGCGTCGGAAATCCTGCCATCGTGAGCTGGGACTGGGAAGCAGCCAAAGAGAAAGTCGTACACCTCACGAAAGCTAAAGTGCAAGGAGTGGCGTGGGGCACGGTGTTACATGCGGAAGGATTTACGATTGGAGCATCCGGCGGCGGCGGTGGTGGACACCTCTTCTTTTGGAAGCCCGATCAAGCAGAGGAATTCTTTACGCTCAACCTAGGCAACACCGCCCGCGACCTCGCGCTTCACCCGGACGGTGTGCAATTAGCCACCGCCCATTTCGATAAAAAAATCCGCCTGCTGAAAATGGCCGCCAAGTCAGCATGAGAAGAATTGGCTCAGCCGATTCACGCGAGCGAGGGCGCGAAAAAAAGGGACCTTACGGGGTTCCTGTGGGTTGACGTCGAGCAACGACTCAGCGTGGCTATCGCCCCACAGGAAACCTGGAAGGAGCGTAATTTGCGTTGCTCCAGGTCCCAGATGCTTCGATTCCCAGGAGCTTGCGCACCTGGGCTATCGAATGCCTACGATCGTTCCTCAATTTGGTCCAGCGACTTGGAACTGTGAAACAGAGAACTCGGTTAGATGGTGGTCTTCGTTTCGGTTCCCCCGTTATTCAAATCGGACAACGTGTCACCGACGGATTGGAAGAACCAGTCCAGGTCACTGCCACCGGTGAGATTGTCAACCGCTCCGGCGTCATTCTGGACCGTTCCACTGTAGAGCCGGTTGGAGCCATTCAGCCCGCCACCGTTTTGAATATTGGCGATCCGCACCGCATACGAGTTGGCACTCGTCCATTCCGCCATAATCGCATCGATCGCGGAAGAATTGCCTGACTGACTGCTCGTACCACCGATCAGAATATCGTCGCCTGCATCACCCAGTAGCGTATCGATCCCGCCACCACCGATCAGCAAATCTCGGCCCGCTCCGCCCGACAGCGAGTCTTTACCTGATCCACCGATCAGTACGTCGTCGCCATTGCCACCTTGCAGCGTCACCGAACCCAGTGTGAACGCCGAGGCGATTAAGCGATTGGCCGAGTCACCACCGGTGAGGTTAGCCGACTCCACAGCCGCCAACGTGATGGTCGGCAATCCCGTCAGTGCCAAGGAGGTGTTGGTCAAGGTCATGTTCGTATCACGAACGACCACGATAACATCGGTGCCCGTGGAACCATTGATCGTGCCACTGCCACTCCAGCCACTCAAGGTGAAACTGTTGTTGCTGGCACCGCCGGTCAACGTCGCCGTTGCGATACCGGCCAGCGTCATCGTGAGATAATTGGAGGCGACGAGCGACGCATCCGACAACGTGAAATTGGCATCGCGAGTTGCGACGACCGTGTCACTTCCACCACCGCCCACCAGCGAGCCACTGCCATTCCAGCTGCTGATGGTGAATGTGTTATTGCTCGCACCACCCGTCAGATTCGCCACCTCGAAGCCCGACAGCGTCAAGTTACCATAGCCGGTGGCGGTCAGCGCGGCAGTCGTCAAGGTCATGCTGACATCGCGAGTCACGGCAAGCGTATCGGTTCCCGTGCCACCTGCGAGCGTCGCCGTGCCAGTCCAGCCACCCACGGTAAAGGCATTGTTACTGATTCCACCGGTCAGAGTCGCGGCGAGTAATCCCGTGAGTGCTAGGTTCATTCCATCAGAAGTTTGCAGAGCGGCGTTCGTAAGTGTGAAGTCAACGTCCGCTGATTTCACAATCACATCGGTGCCGCCGCCGCCGATGATTGTGCCACTGCCCTTCCAGCCCGAAACTGTAAACGTATTGGCACTCGTTCCACCCGTCAGTTTTACGAACTGCAGATTCGCCAACGTGTCGGTACCCACTCCCGTCAAGCTGGTGTTCGTGAGCGTAAAGCTTACGTTGCCCGATTCAGTCAGCGAATTCACACCCGTTCCGCCATCGAGCGTGTCATTGCCCAAACCGCCTTGCAGCGAGTCATCACCTGCACCGCCGCGGAGGCTATCTGCACCGCCCGCACCGGTCAGACTGTCGTTGCCATCACCACCCCATTCCAGCATCGGCCGTGCGGTGAGGTTGGATGCGTTGACGACGCTGATCGTATCGTCTCCCGCCTGGCTACGCACGGTGAATTGTGCCGTCGCCGAGTAAGCATAGGTGTAGGTCGTGGCCAGTGAACCCGTGAGGGCCACCGTGACACTCCCCGTTGTGGCCGATGGGTACGTTACCGTGACCGTGTCATTGGCGCTACCACCCTGCACATAAATCTTCGAGGCACTCGCATAGGCACCAACGAAAGCCACCGAGTTATCTTCGTTCAACGAGTCCAAATCATTTTCGGCAATCGTGTTCAGAGGATCAGCGACTGCCAGAATACGATAGTCACTTACCACTTCCGTAGCGCCCGCACCGGGCAACAACACCTGTGTACCAATGGTGTAATTCAGTGTGTGTTGACCGATGCTCAAGTCTGCCGCGTTACTCACGTTGACCGTCGACAACACCGTATCGCCAGCATCAACAAACTCGTCCGTGGAACGAACGAATTGCAACTGAAACGCACCTACCGCCGTCGCTTTAATCTCATACTTAACCGTCAACGTTGCCGTTCCGTTCGCGGTCACCGAGTTCATGACGATATCGGTGGGTGGATTCACGGTCACAACAAATGACCGAGCGAAGGTGGCGTCATCAGCATTTCCGGCGATACCATCCAGCCCCGCATCGCGAACGGTGACGGTGATGGTGGAGGTACCAAACTGATTGCTCGCCGGAGTGTAAGAGAGCGAGCCAGTGGCATCCGGTGAGCTGTAAGCCATCGTTGGTGTGGGAATCAATGTGGAATTGCTACTGACGACAGAAACTGTCAGTGCTTGACTTTCGCCACCACCCGCTGTGATGCCACTTAAGTTGATCGTCTGCTGGCCAGCATTCAGTAGCACGGGCGCCGGATTGGAGATGGCATCGAGCGTCGGCAGATCATTCACAGCATTGACCGTGACCACAAATGATCGCGTATAAACCGCGTCGTCATCATTACCGGCGACACCATCGAGCCCCGCATCGCGCACGGTCACCGTGATCGTTGCCGTACCACTCTGATTGGCTGCCGGAGCATACAAGAGTGAACCAGTAGCATTGGGTGACGTGTATGACAGCGAGGGATTGGGGATCAGAGCCGTGTTGCTGCTCACCGCCGTCACGGTCAACGCTTGACTTTCACCTCCGCCCGCCGTGATGCCACTCAAACTAATCGTCTGCTGACTGGCATCTTCGTTGATCGCTGCTGGATTCGAGATCGCATCGAGCGTGGGCTGATCGTTGACCGGATTGATGGTGATCGTAAAGGTCTGTGAATCGCTCGTGTCATGTCCACCATTCGCCGTACCACCGTCGTCTTGCAGCGACACCGTAATCGTCGCTACTCCCGCGGCATCAGCCTGCGGAGTAAACGTCAGCGTGCCAGCGGGCGAGATGGCTGGTTGTGAGGAAAACAGAGCCGTGTTGCTGCTGGTGACAATGAAATGCACCTGCTGACTCGACTCCGATGCGGGCCCCGCACTGATGCTAGTCGCCCAGCCACTAACACTCTGCGCTGCCGCATCCTCAGCGACCGTCTGGTCTGCTCCCTTCGCGAAACTAGGAGCAGCATTCACCGTGTTATTCACTTCCAAGCCGAAATCGCAATTGAGACCGTACGCTCCATCTTCCATTTCCGTGAATTCATAATGGTTGCCGGAAATCGGCGTGCCCAGGACGATTGGGATGGAGCCCAAGACCACGTCCGTTCCAGCACGAACGAACTGCAGATCGAAGCGACGCGGCGCACCATCTCCCACAAACTCCACGTCAAACGTAGCGGCCTGCCCGGCGGTCAAGCTATTCAACGTGCCCGTGTGATTGATGATTTGCACTCGCGGATCGGAGGCTTTCAGCGTCACATTCACAGCTACATTGGTCACCGCATTCTGAATCGCATTCACCACACCACTCGCGACGCTATCCGCAAAGCCGCTCGCGATTTGAAAGTACATCGGATCACCCGGAGCGATCGGATCGATCGTCCCATTGGCGATGGTGGCGGTCGAACGATTCACGGCGCCCGTCAACTTCGACAAGGACTCTAAGCCCTGCCGCGGATCCAGAGTGGCTTCGGCATTCGTACCCAAACCAATCACCAGAGCACCCAGTGCATTGAGGGCCGTGACAGTTTCCTGCAGGCCAGCACCATAATTGAACGGAGTTGTGTTGCGAGACATTTCAGTTAGCGCACTGACGGGCAAACTCACTCCGCCCACTCCCACAACATTCGTCTCGCCCTTCGGCTGATAGGCAAAGCCGATATCGGTGGCGGTCAGAATCACGGGCAGTGCACCGCTACGAAATCCACCGCCACCCACAGACCCAGCGGCTGGCAGAACGCCGTTTGCTGGATCCGCTTGAAACGAAGCGAATGACGGCACGTCGCCACTCACACCAGGATTCAATTGCGTCGAGGCAAGTCCGGCATTACCGCTATCAAGGACCGAGCCGTTGTTGTTGCCATCGAATCCTTTGCCCGTGACGAGTTGATAGAGAGCTTCGATATCCGTCTCTGGTCCATCGCCGCCATAACCCGGTGTCTCGCGATTGAGAGCCGATTGGATAGCATCCAGGTAGCCCGAGGTGCTGGCGGCCACGATGGGCTGATTCAAGATGAAGGGACGGCCCGACCCATATTCCCAAGCGAAGTTGCCGTACTCTTCAAAACGACCCACACCAAATCCTAAATCGATGCCGGGCAGAGCAGTTTGCAACTGCGAGATGATGGTCGGAAACGCTCCGCGTACAATCGGGCTGTTATTCGTAAAACTGCCGGTGTCATCAAACAACAAAAACACATCGACCAAGTTCGTGAGTGAACCGGTTGTCGGTAGGGTTAGCGTCACATTCTGCCGATAGTGCTCACCCTGTGCCAGCGACGTCGTGATGCTCTTCGGGGAAACATCGCCCACGGCGGAGTTGCTGGTTCCCTCGGGCCACAACGTGCCGCTGCTGGTCTGCGGGAAAGTTACGTTGTAGGAACTGGAGGCAGCCTGACGTACGACATAGGCACCGGGCGCGAGTCCGGTAAACAGATACGAGCCATCGCTCGCCGTCACCGTTGTCGGCTCGCTGCTGTCCCAGAGGTTGTTCCGATTCAGATCGACGAAGACCGTCGCGCCGCTCACCCCAGCTTCGTCCGCGTCACGCAGATGATTGTTATTGGCGTCGTTGAACGACACTCCATGAATTTCATTGGCTCGAAAAACAGCCGCCGTATTGACGACCGCGATCTCCGCTCCCGTGATCGTGCGCCGATGGACAATTTCGCTGCCCGGTGTGGCACTCAGCGTCGTGGGAAGAATCGCTCGCACGACGTAGCTACCCGCCGCCAAGTGCGAGAAGCTGTAGGTGCCAGCTTCGTTCACATCGGGCGTGAAGAACAAGTCGGCCGAGGTAACCGTCTGCGTTTCCCCCCTATCGAGCACCCCGTT
>JBJSXJ010000204.1:0-9533 GCA_046086325.1 Planctomycetota bacterium
TCGAGAGCGGCTGGCGCTCGGCGCTACGCGCTCGGCGGCGGTGGAGAACGGATGCAAGCTTCGCAGGCCGGACGGCTTACGCCGGTACCGTTACTTTCTTGTAGCGTAGCGTTACTTCTTGAAGCGGTCAGGGCGTGAGCCCTCCGGCAGCGGGCGCGAGTGCGGCTGACGCTCGGCGGCGATGGCGATCTGGCCTCTTGATCGCCTTTGATTTCTCCCAACTACGGTGCGGCCACTGCGGGTTCGGCGAGTGGGTCGAGGGCCAGGGCGGCGCGGTAGGCGGCGCGGGCTTTGTGAAAGTCGGCCAGAGCGTCGATTTCTAGCAACTGCGCTTCAATGGCAGCCGATTCCTGAATCGCCACTCGCAGTAAATCGCTGTCCTCAGCTTCAAATCGTTTGCGTTCCGCTTCCTCGATCCGTAAGGCGAGCACCGTGTTCCGCTGCGCACGTGCCACACGTTCGTAAGCCGTAATCATGCCCGAAACCGCGTCTTGCACCTCGGTGGCAATCTTATTTTCGGTGTAGCGGCGCTTGGCGCTGAGCTGTGCGAGTTTGCCCTGAGCGGAGATGATCTGTCCGTCCGCCTTACGACGCTGCAGGGGAACGTCAAACAGCAAGCCTGCTTCTAACGCGAAGGGGCCCATCGAATTCTTCTTGTCAATCGGGCCACCCACATCTTTCGACGCTTCGACGACGGCGTTGAGCGACGGTAGTCGCTGATTCTGCCCCGCCGCTAAATCCACTTGCACCTGCTCGACCTGAAATGCGAGTTCGCGTAATTCCGGCCGTGCGGCGAGAGCATCCTGCACGTCGAATTCCAGCCGCTCGCGCTCCGGCTCCTCAGGCCTGGGAAAACGACTCGGCAGTAGCGCGCGGGAAGGCATCTGCGGGTTGCCCGCCGCATCACGGAAAAACAGCGATAATTTGATCGCATACTGCTGTAACTTGCGTTCCGTTTCCAACAGCTTCGCCTCGCGAGAGGCAATCAGGCGTTCGTTCTGCACGAGTTCGATCGGGGCCAGGTCCTCACTCTTCACACGTTTCTCATACACTCCATTGCGTTCCACCGTAACTCGCAGCAGTTCACGCTGTGCTTCGAGCGCCAGGCCGGCAGCGACCCACGACCAATAGGCGTCGGCGGCGATCAGCGTGTATTCCAGGATGCGTTCCTGCACGAACGGATCGACTTGCTGACGCTGCAAGGTGGTTTGTAAGATCTTCGCGCGACGTTCATCGATCGAACGATCGCGGAGCAGTGGTGCAATCATGCCAACTTTGAATTCGCCCCCATCATTCGTCTCCCGCTCGCCGTAGTACACCGGGAAGTTGCCGGAGCCCAGTCGGTATTGACTGTAAACGTTGCTGCCTTGCCACAAACCTTGTTCCAGCTTCACCAAGTTGCGGTACGTTTTGTAAAAGCCTTCGGGAGCGGACATGCTCTCGGCCTTCATCTTCAAATCAAACTCGCCCCACGCCGACGTCTGCTTGCCCTCGGCGATTTCCGCTTCCCGTAACGCCGCTTCCAGCGCGGGAAACGAAGCGAAGACGGCCTGGTTCACTTCGAGCAGCGACAGTGGTTCACGAGGTGCCGTGTCTAAGTCTGGATCGAGTGCCTGCGGGGGACGTGAGAGCACCGGCTGATCGGCTCGCGGTGCTGGTAACTCTTCGTAGTTCGCACTTGGTTCTTGCAGCGCGACGGGCAGGATCGTGGGATCGAGCGAACGACCCGCAGACGACGCTCCTCGCTGGTCAGCATCCTCGGAATTTGGCGATTCGGAATGTAACGCAAAATGGACGGGCGATACTTTGGCATGCGTCGGTTTAGCGGGCGGGCGACCGCTTGCCATCTTCGCGGCTTGCGCGGCTACCTCCGATTCGCGGTCGCTGGCTGGACGCGCGATCCAGCCACGCGCCGCCGATTCCTGGTAGGCGGTGGCGGTCGGGCCGAGTGGCGCTGCGCGGCAGCCGACGAGACTAAGGACTACCGTCGCGAGGCTCAATAGCCGGCCGCTGGGCGATTGTCGAATGTGGTGGTGAGCACTCATTTGGGCAGCTTCACCTTCTTTTTATCTTTGTCGCCATCCTTGCCATCGCTCGACTTATCGCCGTCGCCATAGACGGCGGGGAAGCCGTTCAGTTGCCGCCAAATCTCATAGCCGAGTGACACTTCATTCAGCAGCACCCAGCCGTTCGCGCGAACACCTTGGCGCAAGAGTTTAGCTTCCGGCCAGGGTTCCTCATCCAGCGGTCGCACCAGCACGCGAAACTTGCCTTTACCGTTATCGGCAGCATCCACCGCCACGACTTGGCCACCAAACGTGCCATGTGCCGCACCTGGCCAGCCCGCGGCAAACTGAATTGCCGGCCAACCTTCAAACTGCAAACGCACTTCACGATTGACGGTGACCAGCGGCATATCGTTGCCATCAATCCACAGCTCCACCGCTCGGTCCTGCGTTTCGGGAACAATCGTGAATAGGGCATCGCCTTCCTTCAGCATGTCGGCATTGTCGTTGGCCATCAGCCGCAGGATGATGCCATCTCGCGGTGCCACCACCACTCGACTTTCAAACTGCGCCTGCTTGCCTTCAATTTCAGAAAGTTCTTTTTTCACCAGCGCCACTTCACCTAGTGCTTCCTGCTGCATGGCACGAGCGTAATCCACCTTGGTCTGCGCCTCGCGGGACTTCTGCTGCAGCTCGGCTTGTTTGGCGCTCAGATACTTCATCGACGCTTCCACGTATTGCTTAGCCGCATTTCGCTTAGCCACGGCTTCCTCATAACTGCGGCGATCTTTTTCGAAGTTGACGCCGGAGGTGAGTCCTTGTTCCTTGAGCAGTTTCTGACGCTCGAAATTGGCTCGCGTTTGGGCCACTGCAGCCTCCGCCGCATCGACTCCATGTCGCTCGGCCTCGAGTTTCCGCGAGGCCTCTTCCACCAGATGCTCGCCCGCTTCGATCACCATCTGCCGGGCTTCACCGAGATCGACGATCTGGCGGCCGTAGGTTTCCGCTTTGGTGGTGGCCAGCAGCAGCTTTTCGCGGACTGCCAGGACTTGTGTGTCGAGTCGTTCGGCGCGTGAGGGATCGATGTCGCGCAGTTCGAGGATCGTCTGTCCTTTTTTGACTTTGGCACCTTCGACGATCCCTTCGCCCCAGCGCACCACTCGACCATAAATCGGCGATTCAATGGTCTGCGGGCGTTCCGTTGGGTGATACGCAATCACGCGCCCGTTGCCGCGCGAATTCTGCTGCCAGGGAACAAAAATCATGCCGACGATGGTCAGCATCAACAGCAGCAGGACGAACAGCCCCAAGCGGCGAATGCGCCGTGGCGATTCCACTTGCCGTAGCGCCGATAAATGGAAGGTCGAAGTGAGGGGAATCGTGGCCATCAGGCACCTACCTTAGCGGTCGACCGCGGGGAGGAAACGCTGTTTGCAGCGGGACGTGGCGCCGGGCCATGGGGCGGCGTCAGGCTTATCTGTTGGTCGCAGCGCGCAGCCAATTCTTCGCGATTGGTCACCAGCAAAATGGATGCATGTCGGCGGGCATCGAGCAGCGCTTGCCAGACCACCTGCAACCGATCACTTGGTAAATCATCGAGAATGCCATCGACGAGCAACAGACGCGGCTGGCTTGCCAGTGCTCGAGCCAGCACGAGCCGCGCGGATTGGCTCGCCGATAGCGGATCACCGCCGCAGTGCAGTTCTGTTTCCAGTCCCGCGGGTAGCGTGATGACTTCGTCGAACAGGCCGACGGCGGACAGTGCATCTTGCACGCGAGCTAAATCGATGCCGCTGCGGCTGAGGTGTACGTTTTCGGCGATCGAACCAGAGAAGACATCCCCACGTCGGACCAGTGCCACCTGCCTGCGCAGCGACTCAGGGTTCAGCGAACGCGAGTCGAATCCGTCAAATTCAATGCTGCCTTGCCACGGTTCGCGAATCGCATAGATGAGCTCCAGCAGAGTCGATTTGCCGGCCCCGGGTGAACCCGTAATGGCGACGATCGTGCCAGGCTGCACTTCGAGGGAAAAGTCGTCGAGGCAGAGACGCTGACGTGTCCAGCCGAAGCTCAGGCGGCGAATCCGCAGCGCCGCCGGTTCGGGGCGCACGGCAGCCGGGGAGCCGTGGGTACGCTCCGTCGGCAGGTCGAGCAGATGCCCGACTTTATCAACTGCCGCGAGTAAGTCATAAAAGCTTTCCATCTGCTTACCAAACTTGGCAAACGATCCCAGAATCACGGCCACGATGAGCTCGGCGGCAACGAGTTGGCCCAGCGTGAGCTGGCCATCCAGCACCAGCCAGCCGCCGATGCCTAAGAGCAACGAGCTGCCTACGGCTTGCAAACCAACGGCGAAAATAATCTGCCGCATCAGGACGCGAAAGTGCTGGCGTCGAGCCTGCAGGTAGTCGGTGGTGAGCTGATCGGTGATAGCGAGAGCGAGCGCCGGGCCGCCCGCTCCCTTGAACGTGACATTGCATGTAGACAGTTCTTCCAGCCACGCTCCGACCGCATATTTGGCTTTCGATTCGTCGATGGCAGTCCGCACTGCGCCGCGACCCAGCGCTAAGATCAGAACGGCGGCAGCCAGGAGTAAGAACACGTCAAAACCGAGCAGGTAGGGGTGATAGAAGGCGAGCACGATCATGCCGATCGTGGTCTGGAGTAGGACGGTAATGCCGTCGAGCACCAAGGTGGCGGATGATTTTTGCAAAGTCATTACATCAAAAAAACGATTGACCAGTTCGGGCGTCAGGTGATCTTCACCCGCTCCCGCTTGAAAGCTCGGCAGCCGCCGCGCCAAATCATCCACCACGCGGACAAAGATGCGTCGCTGAATAATCTCCGCCACGTAAGCCTGCAGGACGCGGAGTGACGCCGCGAAGGCGAGAAACGTCAGCAGCAGCAAGCTGAGGATAAAGATCGGCTGGATCAGCCGCCCAAAGGCCACCGTGTTCACCAGGGACTCGACGGCGACGGGGGTGGCGAGTGTTAGCAGTCCGACAACGGCGGAGAAGAGCGCCACGACTCCGATATCACCCAGTTCGGGACGCAGCGTGCGGGCCAGTCGACGCAGGGGCGACGGATGGTCGTGTCCGCCCGCATGTCCGGCACCGTGACCACCATGACCACCATGGCCACCATGGCCACCATGACCACCATGACGATGGCCGCCGTGATCAGGGTCCTGGTCGAGATGTTCAGCCAGTTCGCGTGGTGTCATCCAGTTCGCGGATGGCACCGCCGCCGCTCGGCCGACGGCCTCGACTGCCGAACTCGAACTCACGCCGGACGTGCCGTCGGAGTGAGTTGCTGTTTCGGGAGACTTGGATTTCTTCTTCATTTTGTTATCGTTCACTCGGGACAGGTGCCCTGAAACGCCCTGGCCGATGACCGCATTTCCCCAGGAAAGCTCACCGACTGCCGCTCTGGCCTCTCGGTCTGCGCGAACCGCTCGCGCGGCCCCTGCTGGGGAGCCAGCGAGCCATGGTGGCTGCCTAATCGCACCCAAATTAGTTTATCGGTTCGGTGAGTAAACGAAGGATAGTAAATTTTAACGATTGCGCAAGGGTTAACGAGTGACATCAGGATGGCCGTACATTGTCCCGCTAGGTCTTTATTTGGTTGGGACTTCGCTATTAAGCTCCTTTCCCCAGCATTACGCGATCGGCTACGCGGCGGTGGCGATCGTGGTGGCGGCGAGTTTGGTGTGGTCGCTGCGGGGGCGTGATTTGGTGCGTCCTCATCGCCAGGTGGGCGGAGCGGTGGCCGTGGGACTCGTCGGTATTTTGCTCTGGCTTGGGCTGTCGAGTTTGGGTCTGAGCGGCAGGTGGCGCAGTGGCTGCCGGCGTTTTTGCGGCCCAGTGACCGGCCGGGTTTTAATCCCTGGCAGGAGTTGCCAACAGCCAGTTGGTCGGTGGCTTTTATCGTGGTCAGGCTGGCTGGACTGGCGGTGCTGGTGCCGGTTGCCGAGGAGCTCTTTTGGCGAGGATTTCTCTGGCGCTGGCTGCAAGATCCCGACTGGGAGCGGCAGCCGATCGGGCAGTGGCATCGCGGGGCTTTTTTCGGCGTCACGGCCCTGTTTACACTCGCGCATCCCGAGTGGTTTGCGGCGGCTGTGTATGGGGCACTCATCGGCCTGCTGCTCGTTTGGAAGCGTGATCTCTGGCTCTGCATCGTCGCGCATGCCACGAGCAATTTCGTGCTTGGCATCTACATTTTGGGGACTCATTCCTGGCAGCTCTGGTAGGCAAACGGGCTCCCGCACGGTCGCTCCGCTGTTCCGCCACGCCGCGATCGCGCTTGCCGACAAGTTATTAATGGCGGATATCGAATAGCCCGTAATGGTGGTTTTTAAGGAGGCTTGCACAATTGTCAGGCAGTGTTTGCCTTTTATGCGCGCAAGTCGTTGCTAATTTTGAACTTTTGTCGATGGGGCCGCTTGCAAGGGGGCGGAAAGTTCTTAGACTTCGCTGGGTACGCAAGGCGGGTTGATTGTGGAATAGGGCCGAGCGTGATGGGAATTGGTCGGTTGGGTTGGGGTTTGGTGCATTCGACTGGGTCGCCGCGATGGCGACGGACAAAACCGTAATTCATTTCAGGAGTGGGAGAAGGCCAGTGTCATCGTCAACGAAGTACAAATTGGAGTATGTGTGGCTCGACGGTTATACCCCGGAGCCGAATCTGCGAAGCAAAACCAAGATCGTCAAGGACAAGCCCAACTCGGTGGCCGATCTGCCGCTGTGGGGCTTCGACGGCAGTTCCACTCAGCAAGCTGAAGGGAAGAGTTCCGACTGCGTGCTCAAGCCGGTCGCGTTGTATCCAGACAGCACGCGGACGAACGCTTACCTGGTGATGTGCGAAGTGCTGCTGCCCGATGGCACTCCACACCCGACCAACTACCGCTCCACGGTAGAGGATTCGGCCGACCTGTGGATCGGGTTCGAGCAGGAATATTTCTTCTATCAGGATGGCCGTCCGCTGGGATTCCCCGAGGATGGATATCCGGCACCGCAAGGGCCGTACTACACCGGCATTGGCTACAAGAACGTCGGCTGCACCGCTCGGCAAATCGCCGAAGAGCATATCGACATCACGCTCGATGCGGGCATTGAGCTGGAAGGCATTAACGCGGAAGTGGCCAAGGGCCAGTGGGAGTTCCAGATTTTCGGGAAGGGATCGAAGAAGGTTTGTGACGATCTCTGGATGGCGCGCTATTTGCTCGTGCGACTCTGCGAAAAATACGGCGTGGATGTCGAGTTCCACTGCAAGCCGATTCGCGGCGACTGGAACGGTTCGGGCATGCACACCAACTTCTCGACCGACCTGATGCGCGAGAAGGGTGGCAAGGAATACTTTGAAAAGCTGATGGGTGCTTTCGAGAAGTATCGCGACGAACATATCGCGGTGTACGGTCCCGACAATCATCTGCGTTTGACCGGCCTGCATGAGACGCAGTCGATCGATAAGTTCAGCTGGGGTGTTGCCAACCGTGGTGCCTCGATTCGCGTGCCGCACAGCTTTGTGAACAACAGCTACAAGGGTTACGTGGAAGATCGTCGACCCAACTCGCAGGCCGATCCTTACAAGATCGTGTCGCGGTTGTTGAAGACCATCGCCAGCGTCAGCTAGGATAACGCTCTAGCCCACACGCAACTCGAAGATTACCAAGCGAGCCGCTGCGAGTAGATCGAAGCGGCTCGCTTTTTTTTCCCGTAGCGGCAGCTGAACAGCAGTCGGAATTCGGTTCGTGCGTGGCTCTTCCACCCCACCGTGTTCTGCAGCAGGCTGAGTTCCGCGATGCATGAGGCCAAAAATACTGCTCGTTCGCTCGTCAAAATCACCGCTGATGGGAGCGTGCAGAAGTGGTATCGCGGCACCGATGCTGCCAGCCGCTTTGAGAATGAACTGCGCGTGCTGAACTATTTGCAGCGGCGTGGCTGTGGCTTTGTGCCTCGGGTGCTGGCGTATGACCGGGACACCTTGCTGCTGGTGACGACCAACTGTGGCCAGCGAGTGCAGCAGATCAGCGATGAAAAACTCAAATCGCTGTTTACCGAGCTGGAAACTTATGGTGTGCGGCATGACGATCCCTTTCTGCGGAATGTCACCTACCGGTTGACGGATGGTCGTTTCTGCATCATCGATTTTGAGTTGGCAACGATCCTGGATGAAGTGGCGAGTGCCGAGGATGTCGCAGGCGAGGAGGAATCGTTGTCGGGCACGGTCTCGCTGGATGCCGTCAACGTGCGCCTGGCCGAGCAGGCTCGTCAGCAGCAAACTCCCTATCTGCTGCGCTGGTCAGGATGTACCGATCGTGGTCGGTTTCGTCCCAACAACGAAGATGCCTTTTTGTCGCTCTCGTGTGATCGCCGCGACCTCTACTATCTAGGCCGGACCGGCGAAGCGCCGGCCTCGGAGCTCGATTTTGTGTTTGGGGTGAGTGATGGGATGGGTGGCGAGCGTTCTGGGGAGTTCGCCAGCCGTTTTGCACTCGATAGTATCACACGCGTGATGCCGCGTCGTTTTGGGCTCTGGGCGGAGGTGCGACACACCGGCATGCGTGATTTATTCGAGGAGATTTTTCAGTCCACTCACCGCCAGCTTACGACTTTGGGGCGCAGTTATGAGCAGGGGCGAAACATGGGTGCGACGCTGAGCTTGCTCTGGTTTGAAAATGGGTTCCTGCACTTTGGTCATTTAGGTGATAGTCGCATTTATCACTTACCCAGCAACGGCGGCATCCAGCAGCTCACGGAAGATCACACGCATGTGGGTTGGCTGCGGCGCCAGGGGAAGCTTAACGAGCGCGAAGCGCGTCAGCATCCGCGTCGCAACGTGTTGACGCAATCGCTGGGAGCGGGAGCTCAGTATGTACACCCGCATCTGGGCGAATGCGCCTATTCATCGGGCGATTTTTTTGTGGCTGTGACGGACGGCATCACGGATGGACTCTGGGACCGCGGGATTGAGGAGCTGGTGCGAAATCCACCGGCTAAATACCGAGATTTACCGATCGCCGACCGACTCGTCCGCGCCGCCGTCGACGAGTCCGGCCGGGACAACGCCACCGCCGTCGTGGTCGAAATCACGACCGATGACACCGTCTCACGAGAACGGCGAAAGGGGCGATCCAGCGAGAAGTAGCAGGGTTACGACCGACGTCGCACGACTTTCCAAGTCGTTAAGCGAGAAGTAGCAGACCAGCCAACAGGTTTTCGAATCGGTGTTTCGCGGTCAGCTGCGGGCTGCGACTTTAGCTGCCACGTCGTAGCTGAAGTCGCCAGACTTCAGAGGCTTCGAGACGAGTGGCGGGCATCGGCTGAACTCGTGCGAGTTCAGCTGCGGGTTGAGTGTTACGGGTTGAGTGCTACGGGTTGAGTACTACGGGTTGAGTACTACGGGTTGAGTACTACGGGTTGAGTGCTACGGGTTGAGTGCTTCTTCATCAGGCACTCTGTCAGCCCGGGTAAAAAGATCCGGGTGCTTACCAGCGTCCTTCGACGCCGAGGCTGGCGCCGTGCAGGA
>JBJSXJ010000205.1:0-4265 GCA_046086325.1 Planctomycetota bacterium
TCCGCCGCAGGCTTCTCCGCCGCTGGCTTCTCCGCCGCTGGCTTCTCAGCTGCTGGCTTCTCAGCTGCTGGCTTCTCAGCTGCTGGCTTCTCAGCTGCTGGCTTTTCGGTCGCCGGCTTTTCTTCGATCGGCTTCTCAGTGGCAGGCTTTTCCGTCGCTGGCTTTTCTTCTGAAGGCTTTTCAGCGTCAGGCTTTTCTGTCGCAGGATTCTCCGGTGGCAGTTCCGGCATCTTGAACTCGCCGCGACTCACGCGCAGTTCGTATTCCGCCTTCAGCTGTTCGTCGGTGAGCTTGGCTTTTTCCGCTTCCAAGAACTGATTGAAATCGATCTTCAGGTATTCAAACGAGGCCTTGAGACGTTGGCGGAAGCCGGGATCCGGAAAATCGGGGTGAGCGAAATTATTTTTGTGTTCGTTGTAAAAATCGAGCGCCTCTTTATTCGATGGATCACTTACTTTTTCCAGATAGTCTGCCACGGGGATCGGCAGCACTTCACATTGCACTCGATGATGCAACCGCTGGAAATTCTCCCAGGCGGCAGCGGGGGAGGTGGTGGCGAGTCCGCGGCCCATGATGTTGAGCACATCTTGGGCCTTCATTTCCATTCGCAGTTCGTCGAACACCTGTTGAGGTGTGAGTCGGCGGTTGGGGATGCCGTCGATGATGCGGGCGAAATCGCCTTCGTCTAGTTTTTCACCGCCGAGTTTCAGCAGGTATTGCTTCACGGCTTCGTCATCGACGACGAGCCCCATTTGGTCCGCTTTTTTGGCTAAAACCAGCGTCTGTACGAAGTCTGCGGTCGTGTTGCAGCGACGCAGGCCGGGGACAATCTGGCCCAATTCGTTTTGCATCACGTTGGGGACCAGCGGAGTCCCTTTGCGATCGCGCGACAGTTTAAGAATGTCCTCCAGAAACCGCATCACCACTTGGTGCTTGTGGCGCATGAAGGCGACTTCTTGATCGGAGAGCGAGCCATATTTCCAGTTGACCAAAACCTGCGTTCCCACCGGTGCTTGCGAACGGCCGGTAATGTAGGAGTCGAGCCCACTACCGACGACGAACACAAACATGATGATGACGCCAAAAACGGCGAGCAAAGTCTTCTGATGGCGACGCAAACTGGCAAAGGGACTGGCCATGACGCTCCTTCCTCACGGGGGCATTGTCTGGGGAGAACGGCTTGACACCTATCCGTGTTGGGTCATAAAGAGTGACCACACGGACACCCCAGGGTGCCCGATTTTAGGGCGGAACCGCGTAAATACAATCCCAAAACAGCAACTCCCATCATGGCTAAGACCCCCGCTAGCGGCGACGGCAAGTCGCTTGTCATCGTCGAATCCCCCGCAAAAGCCCGAACAATTGCCAAGTTTTTAGGCCGTGGATACACGGTCGAAGCGAGCATTGGGCATGTGCGCGACCTGCCCGAAGGAGCCGCGGATGTACCGGCTGAACATAAAGGAAAGCCGTGGGCACGGCTGGGCGTCAACGTCGAACAGGAGTTCGAACCGCTCTACGTGGTCCCCGCCGACAAGAAACAACACATCGCCAAATTAAAAAAATTACTCAAAGAATCCAAAGACCTCTATCTGGCGACGGACGAAGACCGCGAAGGGGAAGCGATCAGCTGGCACTTGTGTCAGATCCTACAACCGAAAGTGCCCGTCCAGCGGCTCGTCTTTCACGAAATCACCGAAAGTGCCATCCGCGACTCGCTCGCGCATCCACGCCAAATCGACGATCAACTCGTCCGGGCCCAGGAAACGCGCCGCATCCTCGACCGACTCTACGGCTACGAAGTTTCACCGCTGCTCTGGCGTAAGATCGGTCCGCGCTTATCGGCGGGCCGAGTGCAATCGGTGGCGGTACGGCTGATTGTCGAGCGGGAACGGCAACGCATCGCCTTTCGTTCTGCCGAATACTGGGACCTCATCGGCACCTTCACCACGGAAGAAGGAAAATCGTTCCGTGCGGAACTCGTCTCCGTCGACGGCCGCAAACTGCCGCAAGGTAAAGATTTTGATTCCGCGACCGGGAAACTCAAGGATCCCTCGGTCATGCTGCTCAACCAAGCCGCCGCCACCGCTTTGGCGCAGCGGCTGGCTGCGGCCACATTCCAGGTTGGTTCCCTGGAAGTCAAACCCTATACCACTCGCCCCTACCCTCCGTTCACCACCAGCACGCTGCAGCAGGAAGCCAACCGCAAGCTCGGCTTCACCGCGCGGCGCACCATGGATGTCGCTCAAAGCCTCTATGAGAACGGCTACATCACCTACATGCGTACCGATTCGACCAACCTCGCGCAGGTCGCCATCGATGCCGCTCGCCAACTGGTGGCCAGTGAATATGGAGCGTCCTACCTGCCGCCTCAACCGCGGTACTACAAATCGTCCGTGAAGAATGCTCAAGAAGCACACGAGGCGATTCGGCCAGCGGGGCAGACGTTCCGCCTTCCCGAAACGCTCCGCGGCGAACTATCCGCCGACCAGTTCAAACTGTTTGATTTGATCTGGAAGCGGACGATCGCCAGTCAGATGGCTGACGCGCGCGGACAGCGCATGCAAATTACGGCGGAAGGCGACGGTTCCGTGTTCCAAGTAAGCGGTAAAACGATTGAATTTGCGGGTTATTTGCGTGCTTATGTGCAAGGCAGTGACGACCCCGATGCCGATTTGGCCGACCGCGAGACGCTGCTGCCGACCGTCACACGTGGGCAGCCGCTGAACTGTGGTGGCCTCGATACCAAGGGCCACACGACGCAGCCGCCGGCGCGCTTCAGCGAAGCGTCGCTCACCGAGACCCTGGAAGAAATGGGCATCGGTCGCCCGTCCACCTACGCCTCGATCATCGACACCATTTTGGCTCGCCGCTATGTCTTCAAGAAAGGCAACGCGTTGGTGCCCACGTGGGTCGCTTTCTCCGTTTCGCGGCTGCTGGAAGAGCACTTACCGAAACTGGTCGATTACCAGTTCACCGCCCAAATGGAAGACCTGCTCGACGACATCAGTCGCGGCGAAGCGGGGCACGTGGATTACCTGAAGAGCTTCTATTTTGGCGACGGCCAATCAGGCTTAAAGCAGACCTTGGAAGACAAGATCAAGGAAGTCGATGCCCGCACGGTCAGTCGTTTTCCGATTGGCACTCCCACGACGGGCGAATTCACCGAAGAGATTGCGGTGCGAGTCGGCAAGTTTGGTCCGTTCCTGGAACAGGGCACGCGCCGCGCCTCCATTCCCGAGGGCCTCGCCCCCGATGAACTCACCATGGAAAAGGCCCTCGACTTGCTGACTCAGTCGCAAGTGGATGACCAGCCACTGGGGCACTGCCCCGCGACGGGCAAGCCGGTCTATGTAAAGCAAGGTCGGTTTGGCCCCTACGTACAGCTGGGTGAATCAGGCGACGACGAGAAGCCGAAATATGCCTCGCTGCTCAAGGGCATGCAGCCGACCGACATGACTCTGGAAGTGGCCCTGCAGTTACTCGCCTTGCCCCGCACGGTAGGCCCACATCCGACGTCGGGTGAACCGATCGTCGCTCAGAACGGTCGCTTCGGTCCGTACATCAAGTGTGGCACGGAAACGCGGTCGCTGGCCGCTCCCCTCGATCCACTCAACGTGACACTCGAACAGGCCGTCGCCCTGTTGGCACAGCCCAAGACGCGCGGTCGAGCGGCAGCGGCGCCGCGTGAACCGCTCAAGACGTTCGACAAGTCGCCGGTGACGGGCGAGCCGGTGAAGTTGCTGCCGGGCCGTTATGGTCCTTACGTGACGGACGGCACCACCAACGCCTCGCTGCCCCGCGAAACTCAGCCCGAACAGCTCACGCTGGAAGCGGCACTGGCGCTGTTGGCCGAACGAGCCGCGCGCGGCCCCAGCACGTCCGCTCGGGGACGCGGTCGCGGCCGAGCAGCCAAGACGGCGAAAGCCGCACCCAAGGCCGCACGCAAAACCGCCAAGAAGAAGGCGCCCAAAGGCTAGTTGAGGGGCGAGAGATGTAGGTGTCAGATCGGCGTCACGCTTGGACGACGGTGACCGATTGGATTTAGATTATCCACTCGGGCCCGATCAGATGGCCGAGCATGCCAGACACGAAAAACGAGTTACCCACGTGAGCGGTAGGAAAAACACCTCCGAGCGGCGATTCAGGCCCTCGATTCGTCCACCGCGCCAGGTTTCGCTGGGGGGCATGCTCACCAGCAACTTGCTATTGGGTTCGCTGGGGTTTTTATTGAGTGCCGGCATGTTTTCGCTGCTTCCGATCTCCAC
>JBJSXJ010000206.1:0-4849 GCA_046086325.1 Planctomycetota bacterium
AAAGAAAACGGACGGAAAAGGCTGGAGGGAGAGCCGAAATTGCCTAAATAAGAATCGTTCCGCACCAGTTGCCTCAGACGTGTCTGAAAGCAACTTAAACGCAGTACGCCGCCGTCGCGACGAATGTAGCACAATCGCCACGAGTTTGGCAATGAGTTCTTGGCAAATCCTGGATTTGCCGAGATGGTCAACACCGTCGCAGTTCGTTCGTTGCTCTCAAATCAAAAACTTATTTCACTGCGGATGCTGCCTGCGACGTAGGCAAAATTTTTCGCATCAACAAATCGTACTCACCACCCGCACTTAGCGAACTACAGCGACTGTCATCTACGACTCCCTGACGAGGGTCATAGAAGTGCACCTGATGCTCACCAACCACCTGCGCCTTCGAACCACGCACAATGATCGCAGTGCTCTCATCCAATCCGATGCCCAGAAACTGGGGATAGCGTCCCAGGAAACCGATGAGGTCGGGTTGTCGTTTACGCTGCGTAAAATGTTGATCGATCGCCACGCCAGGCAAGAAGCCCAGGCCCCGTGGATAGCCCTCACAGATCATGTGCTGTGGTCCGAGTGGATGACCGCGCACCAGGTAATCGCCTTGAATCGTGGCTCCGGCCGATGAGCCCGCGATGACGCCGCCCCGTGCCAGGACGGCATGCATTTGCCGCTCCGCCTCCGTCCCCTCATACGCATCCACAAAGCGCCACTGCCGACCGCCTCCAAACCAAATCCCGGTCGCGCGACGCAGTGCCGCTAACGGCTCCGGCTGATCAATCGCCTGCGGAGTGCGTTGATCTAAAACCGTCACATCGGTTACTCCCGCGCGCTTGAGTGCCTCGGCCATTCCATCTTGCGCGGGAAGCGGCGCTGGCATGGAGATCGGTAGCACCACGATCGACGCACGAGCTCCTCCGGCTGCCAGCACAAACTCTTTGAACGCTGCTGCGGGAGTGCGAGCGCCCCCGATGATGATGAGTGTCCCGCGCGGAACGACGGGGGTGACCAGTTCGGCGGGAGGATAGTCGGTGGGCAGCGGCGCGCGAGCTCGCTCCCGTGCTTGTCGACGCCACGCCGTCAGGTCCGCCACTCGCCGCTCGCCCCTCACCACACTTTCCTCGGCCGGCCAATTACCAATCGCCGGCCACGCCACTTTCACTTGCCCCTCTCCGAACACTTCCAGTTCTCGACCACGCACCATGAAATTCGTACCCGCTGCTAATTGCAAACCGATCATCTTCGCGGCGGGAGGGTCGGACCAGCAAAACTCAAAATCGGGAAGCCATTGAAGCTGATTGCAGACCCGCACGAGCGTCGCCGCTCCACCCGGCACGCCACCACGTTGTCGCAGCTCCGCACAGACGCGTGCTAATGGGCGACTGGGGTCGAGCGCCGATCGTAACTCGTCCGCACTGCTGGCTTGTAACCAGACGCCATCAGCAGCCGCGAGCAGGGCCAGTGCCGAGCTATCGAGTTCACCCGAGGCTGCAAGACGGATGACGGTCCACTGCGATTGCGGGAGTTTTTCCCATCGCTCGGTCAGCCCGTGTGCCACTTCGTCACCGGCCGCCCGTTCGGGCCAGATCACCAGCACTCCCCGCGCTGCCCGCTTCGCCTGCGACGCGAGATTCACCGCACTACGAACAAATGCGTCGAGCGACTCGGCCCCCGGCACACTCGCTTCACTGAGCACGAGACTACCTTCCAGGCCATCGACCCAAGGATCGCGAGCGGCCGGTGGGGTACTCGCGGCCGGGGCGGTAACCGGCGCTAACACCGGTGCTGGTGCTGGCGCTAACACCGGTGCTGGTGCTGGCACCGGCGCTGATGCCGCCGACTGCGCGTGTGCCCGTGTCGCCAGAAGCGATAACGACAGCAGCCATACTCCCGTAAAAACAGCTCCAACCAGACGCGGTTCCAGACCTACTTTTATCATCGTAGCTAGCCTCATTTTTTTGGTATCTACCGCGGTCGTGCAGGGCACCGCACGGGAACGGCTCGAATTCTTCGGGAGCCGATCTCAGTGCTGCACGATCATCCTGGCAACGGCGCAGCATTGCAACTACGGATTCCGCTTGGCGTGCGTGTCGAGCGCTAGTTGCCAGCCAAGCGACTTTATGACACGATTTAGGCCATGAAGAAACGAGCTTTTGCGATCGGGGCGCACCCGGATGACATCGAACTGTTCATGGCCGGCACTTGGTTGCTGCTGCAGCAAGCTGGCTATGAACTGCATTACCTCAACGTAGCCGATGGCTGCTGCGGCTCAACCGTTACCGATCGCACCGAAACAGCTCGCATTCGCCGCCTGGAGGCGATGCAGGCGGCCGCTAGTGTGGGCGCCATCTTCCACGAAAGTCTCTGTCACGACCTCGAGATTTTCTACGACTTGCCCACGCTCACGCGACTAGCCTCGGTCATTCGCGCGGTGGCTCCCGAGATCATTCTCACGCACCCTCCCAGCGACTACATGGAGGACCATACGACGACCTGCCGCTTGGTCGTCACGGCAGCCTTCACTCGCGGTATGCCGAATTTTCCGGTCTCTCCCGCACAGCCTCCCGTGGCTCAAAAAGTTACCATCTATCACGCTCAGCCTTTCTGGAATCAAACTCCGCTGCGCGAGCGTGTGGAGCCTGATTTTTTTGTGGATGTAAGCGAGGTGGAGGAGCAAAAGGTGGCGATGTTGGCCTGCCATGCCAGCCAAAAGAGCTGGCTGGACGAAAGCCAGGGCCACGACTCCTATTTGCAAACCTTGCGAAACTTGGATGAAGAAGTGGGGCGTATGTCAGGACTGTTTCACGTGGCTGAGGGGTGGCGACGCCATCTGCATCTCGGCTATTGTGACGAGCACGACGATCCGCTGCGGGCCGCTTTGCCCGCTCGAGTGTTACTCGCTCGCGGATCCTGACGTACCACCTGCCTGAACCAACCCGCCTGATTGCTGACTGGCACCCATTTATCAGCTCATCGAAACCGTCTATCTTCCGTACTCACGACCCGCCTACCTCCCACCCATAAGGAACTCCATCTCATGGCCGGTGCTACTCCTACGAATCCCGTCATGTTCGTTTTTATCGCCATCACAGCTCTATGCTGGGGTGTCTATGGACCTCTGCTGAACTGGGGACAGATGGAATTTGGGGGAAGTCGCCTGCGTGCTTTTCTGATGGTGGGAGTCGCTTATTTGCTAGTCGCCGTGCTGGCGCCACTCGTGATTCTGCAATTCAGCGATGACACCAAAGTTGAAGAAGGGGGAAATCGTTGGCCGTCCAAAGGGATTAGCTGGAGCTTGATCGCGGGCACAGCGGGAGCCATCGGAGCTCTGGGCATCATTCTGGCTTACAACAAGGGCGGCACTCCCGTGACCGTGATGCCGATCGTGTTCGGCTTCGCGCCGGTCATCAGCACCCTCTTTACCATCAGCACCAACAATTGGTGGTCGAGAACCGGGCCGGCATTTTACGCTGGCATCGGATTCGTCATTCTGGGAACCGTGATGGCTTTGAAATTCGCTCCTCACCCAGGACCCCCTAAGCCGAAACCGGCCGAGCCAGCAGTTGAGGTGCAAGCCGATTTGGGGGCAGCAAACCCCAGCAGTGCCACGAAGTGAGCCGTGCGATGGCCGATTCGCACGCTTTGATGCTCCGCATCGACACGCTGCTCAGCCATATCTGGATGGTCCGCACCTTCCTCAAACATTCTGAGGAAGCGGCCGAGGACGATGAGCTGGCGGAAGTTCATCGCGAACTCTACGACTACATGCTGGCACTGGGCCCCGCCCTGCAAAGCGGTTCGGCCGACGACTACCTACGCATGGCACGCAAAAAACTCGCGCGACTGAAACGAACCACGAGCACGTTTCTGGAGATCCAGCCGGAAATCTCCAGTCACACAAATTTTCAGATGGCTGCGCGCTCGCTGCAGGCCGCCGTGACGCAGGTCACCGAGCTGCTCGCTCAGGGCCCAGCAGAGACTAGCGCTGAGCCAGTCAGCGAGTAACCGGGGACCGAACCGCTAGTCGATTTCCGACGAATCGTGAGTGACGGTCACGGTGGTGGTGATACCACCACGAGCCGCGAATTCGGCCTCCAGCCGCAACCAGCGCGGCGCAGCCACCGCGACAAAATCGTCCAGAATGCGATTGGTCACGTTCTCGTAAAAAATTCCTTCGTTACGAAACTGCTGCAAATACATCTTTAAACTCTTCAGCTCCACACACAGTTTTTCAGGTGTGTAGGTGAAGGTCAGAGTCCCAAAATCAGGCTGGCCGGTTTTGGGGCAAACGGAAGTAAACTCCGGACAGATGATCTCGATCGTGTAATCCCGACCGGGGAATTGATTCGGGAAGGTTTCAAGCATTTCACGGAACTGAGCGGACATCCTGGTCTCCTTTCGAGCGGTGCTGCATTGTGGCATCATGACAGAGGAGTGAGAAGGGGCAGGGCAGGGCTTACGAGTCCCTCGCGGCTGCCCTGACGACGGGTCACGATTTCAGGGGTTGAGGTTCACAGGGGTTGAGGTTTACAGGGGTTGAGGTTTACGACGTGCGTATCGCGGAAATCTTTCGTTCGATCCAAGGGGAAGGTTTGCTCACCGGCACCGACAGCGTTTTCGTGCGGGCCTCCGGCTGTAACCTGCGCTGCCATTTTTGCGATACTCCCTATACCTCCTGGGAACCCGAGGGCGAGGATCTCTCCATCGCCGAAATCGTCAGTCGAGCTCTCTCCTGGGACTGCCAACATGTCGTCCTTACCGGAGGCGAACCGCTGCTCTTCACCGAACAGATTCCAATTTGCGAACAGTTACAGGCGGCGGGGCGACACATCACCATCGAAACGGCGGGGAC